>JAOPZB010000050.1 GCA_025964355.1 Solirubrobacterales bacterium
CGCCGTGGCAAACACCGGAACCGTCATCCTCGATGGCGGGGGCGACCCAAACGCCGTCTTCGTCTTCCAGATCGGCGGGGCATTCTCGATGGCGGCCGGGGCCCGCGTCACGCTGACCAAAGGGACCAAGGCGTCGCGCGTGTTCTGGCAGGTCAACGGCGCCGGCTCAGTCGGCGCGAACGCCACGTTCTCAGGAACGCTCATGGCACTCAACGCGATCGCGATCGGCGCCGGCACGCTGGTGAACGGCCGCACCCTGGCCCTCACCGGGGCCGTCTCGCTTGACTCCAACGAGTTCTACAGCGCCCCGCCGGCGGTCGCAGTCGCCGGCGGGACAACCGCCATCACCAACCAGTCGACCCCGACGATCAGCGGCACGACCGACGTCGTGGAACCGGCGGTCGTCACCGTGACGATCGCAGGGCAGACACTCACGGCGACGCCGTTCGCCGGCGCATGGTCGGTGACCTCGGCGACACTGGCGAACGGCACTTACCCGGTCGTCGCCTCGGTCAGCGACGGCGCCGGGAACCAGGGGAGCGCGACCCAGCAGCTGACCATCAACACGGTGCTGCCTGTCATCACCATCGACGGCGGACCGTTCGCGACGACGAACAACCCGGCCCGGACGATCGCGGGTACCAGCGACGTCGCGCCCGGCACGGTCGTTCATGTGACCGTTGACTCGCAGACCCTCACCGCGCTCGTGCAGTTGGGGGGAACGTGGAACGTGACCCCCACCGCGCTGACCGACGGCACCCGGACCGTCACCGCCTCCGTCATCGACCCTGCCGGCAACAACGGCATCGACACTCAGGCGCTGACCGTCAACACCGTCGCCCCGGCGGTAACGATGAGAGGCGGGGCGATCGCGCTGACCAACGATGCGACACCGGACATCTCTGGGACCGCGAGCGTCGCGCCCGGCACGACCGTGACTGTGACGCTCGCTGACCAGACGCTGACCGGGCTGGTTCTGGGCGACGGGAGCTGGTCGGTGACCGCAGCCGCCCTCTCGGATGGCCCGCATCGCGTCATCATGTCGGTCTCCGACGCGGCGGGGAACCGGGCTAGCTACACCCAGACGCTGACGGTCGACACGGCGCCGCCGTTCGTCGCGATCACCGGCGGATCGACCGCGACGACGAACAGCCTCACCCCTACCATCGCGGGGACCTCCGACGCTGCGCCCGGCACGACCGTCACGGTGTCGATCGCGGGACAGACGATGACGACGCTGGTGCAACCCAACGGCTCGTGGAACGTGACCGCCGTTGTCGGTGAGGGCACGTGGCTGGTCCTCTCCTCGGCTACGGATCCTGCAGGCAACGTGGGGAGCGCCAGGCAGGTCCTCACGATCGCCACGCACGCGCCCTCGGGCTCCGGCGGGCCGGGGCAGAGGGGCGGGACGGGGCAGACGGGCGGCACCGGTCAGACAGGCGGGACGGGGCAGACGGGCGGCACCGCGCAGACTGGAGCTGGCCCGCGCTTGATGGTGTGGCTGTCAGCTGCCAGTTACAGGGTCGCGCATGGCAAGACGCTGCGGGTGTCCTTCGTCCTGAGCGGCCCAGCCAAGGTAACGCTTACCGTAACGCGCGGCAAGAGGGTGCTCGCCGCACTGACCATCGCGTGCCCCAAGGCCGGTCGCTGCCAGATGACCTGGAACGGGAAGATCAAGCGGAAGCTCGCCCCCAGAGGCGCATACAACATCACGGTGCGAGCGGTCTCACCGGTCGGCGCCTCGCACCGTGACGCAGCCAAAGTGCATATCAGCTGACGGCGCGAGTGCCCGGGATCACTCCCCCTCGGCTCGCGCTTACCTCGAGCTCTGGGACCGCTACCTTGCGGAGGCGCAAGATGCCCGCAGAGACGCCGTTGACTGTTTTCCCGAGCGAAGCAGGCCTTTGCGGAAGCTCGCCTCGGGCCATCACATCGGACGAGCCGTGATCGTCTCGTGCGACGCTCGGTAGACGGCGGCTTCGCGCCGGCGAAAGCGGGAGTGTTGCGATCCCCCCCCCGCGGCGATCAGTCGCGTGGCGCCGAAGCGTCCAATCAACCGTTCTGCTTGCGTGCCGCGGCCGGGCGCATCGCCGGAGCCCGTGCTGTTGGACGACACCCTCGCATCAATCCGCCGTCGCAGCGGCCCGAGCCTGCGCGACGATGTCGGCCTGGGTGTTCGCGTGGCCGGCGATTCCCCATCCGCCTTCAGGCGACTCGGTGATCAGCACCCACGTGCGCTCCATGAGCGTCGGGTCACCCGCGTGGCCGGCAAACGATCTCCGTCAGCTCTTTGACCACCCCGAGCTGCTTGTCGCCGGTCAAGCACGCCTGCGGGCGTGAGGACCTGGACTCGGACGTAGTTTTCGTCCCCCGCGGCATTCGAAATCGATCCGGCGGGCAGGTCGTGCAGGAAGGCCGCCGTGTTCTTGCTGAACAGCGGCATGTCTGGCACCTGCTCCCAGCGCATCACTGCCTGCGCAAGCTCCTGCGCGAGGCCGTCCTTGGCGGGGAACGTGCCAGCCGTGGCGTAGACATCGATCATCGGCATAGAAACTCCCTTGCGGTAGCACTGGCGTTGGGTGCCGCGTCGTCGCGACACGAGCGACGGCTGCGATGGGGCCGCGCCGTGGTTGGTGGGGGGACTCTCGCCGCGCAAGTCCGCCGGCGCATCGCGCGAACGCGCGATGTCTTGACGGCGTCGACTGAGTTAGCCGCGTCGAAGCGTTCCCAGGGCGGGCCAGTTAGAGATCCAGCGCGCGATACCCGTGGTTTCCCGTAGTTGTCCGTGGGTTAAGGACGTGGCGCCCGCGCCACGTCCTCTTCGCCTCATTCACCTCACGCCCGGTGCAGACTGCTGCTTGAGCCGCAGAGCGTTCGTTCGGTGTTGACTCGACTGCTCCTTATCGTCCGGAGCGGCAGCGCGAGCTGCGTCTGACGATGTGCTCCATCCACGCGAAAAGCGAAGCGTTGGACGACAGCTGCGGCCCGGCCACTTTTCGTCCGCAGCGACAGCGTACTGGGTGGCTGCGGATGCGCTTCGGGTCAGGCAAGGCGGTAGCGGATGCCCTGGGGCACCATCGCGCATGGGTCCGCGTTGCGGCGCCATCTGTGCCGGCGCGAGGACGTCGACTCACGCTGGCGTGCCGACGCGGAGGTCTGGCGCCGGTGCACCGAGCTGCCGTGCGAGCAGGAGTGTGTTCCACACGTGCCAGAGGTCGGTCACGTTGCCTTTGTTGTCGTAGCGGAAGAAGTGCATATGGGGGACATCGATGCGCGCCCCGGTCACCGCCAAGCCCGATAGCGGCCCGATCCGCAGTGGCCCCTGGTGTGTGCCGGTCATTGTCGAGCGGCAGGCGACGACGTCGCCCTCGCAGACCACGTCGTGCACCTCGAAGCGCAGGTCGGGGAACGCGGCGCGCAGCGTTGAGATCACGTCCTTGAGGTGCGCAGCAAAGTCGGTGCCCTCGGGCTCCTGGTGGTCGATTGCGCCGGGCGCGACCGCCTCGTCGATGTAGTCGAGATCTCCGCGGTTGAACATGCGCTCGAATCCGTCGACGGTGCGTGCCTTGAGCTCTTCGGTGGTCATGGACCCTCCTTTTAGAGTACCGATCTAGTGGTTGGAACGATATACTAACCGTATGCGGGCGGTCAAGACGAGGCAGCAGATCGCGGCCGGGGAGACTCAGCGGGCGATTCTCGAGACGGCGGCTCGGCTGTTCACCCAGCACGGCTATCACGCGACCTCGATCGGCCGCATCGCCTCCGAGGCGGGCGTCGCGGTGCAAACGATCTACAACTCGGTCGGCTCAAAGAGCGAGATCCTGTCGCGCGTGCTCGACTTCGCTGCCGCTGGCGAACGCGCCCCGGTGCCGGTGCCCCAGTTCATGCGAGAGCAAGCCGAGCGAGAACCCGATCCGCGCCGAATCCTCGACCAGCTGATCGAGTTCTGGCGCGGCGCGCTCCCCCGGACCGCACCGGTGTTCCGTGTCATTCGGGAGGCCGCCGCGTCGGACCCCGGCGCCGCGGCGCTCGAGCGGACGCGCGGCGCGCAGCGACTGCGCAACTACGGGGACGCTGCACGGCTTCTCGCTGAGCGTGGCGCCCTGCGCACGGGGCTGACGGTCGACCAGGCCGCGGCCACAATCTTCGCGATCGGCCACCCGGAGACATACCGCACGCTCGTCCTCGACGGGGACTGGGACGAGAAGCGCTGGGCAGCGTGGGCGCGAGAGGCGCTCCAGGCCGCGCTGCTTCAACCCTGACCCACGCCGACGCCGGGCGAGCGCTCCCGAAGCTCGTCGTCGTTCAGTTCTCGTATTGGCGACGAAAAGCCCAACACGACACTGCCGGCCCCTCGTCCGACGTCTATCGACAGGACGCGCCGCTGACGTCGGCGGTACGCGAAGCTATCGAGCGGGCGTCACCTCCGACTCGGGCTCGCTGGCCTGCCCCTCGGTCGTACCGCGAGTTGTCGCGCCGAGCGACGAACTGCGCCACCGTTGGATCGCCGGCCGCCACCCTGCGCCCGGGAGGATGCGCTCGGCAGCTAGATATCGCACGACCATGCGATGCGCTCGCGCGCCTAGCGCTGCAACCGTGGGTGATCCGGCTCGTACGCAAGCAAAATCACCGAGCACAGCGTGGGCATGCTGAATGGAAACGACGAGGAAAGGGGCCGAGATGACGGTACGTAACGGCAGCGCGGAGTGGCGGGGCGATGTTGAGAGCGGATCGGGGAGGATCACGGTCGGGGATGGCGTCTTCGAGGGCCCGTACTCCTTCGCGTCGCGATTCGAGGAGGGAGAGGGCACCAACCCTGAGCAGCTCCTCGCCGCGGCGCACGCAGGCTGTTTCACGATGGCGCTCAGCAACCTTCTCTCAGAAGCGGGGCACGTGCCGGACTCGCTGCGCACGGCCGCGAAGGTCCAGTTGCGCAACATCGACGGGGCCCCCACGCTGGCTCGCATCGATCTCGAGACGGAGGGTCGGGTTACCGGTGTGGAGGAGCACGAGTTCCGCCGCTACGCCGAACAGGCCAAGGAGACATGCCCCGTATCAAGGGCGCTCGCCGGCATCCCGGAGATCGGGCTGACGGCGAGGCTTGCGTAACGCGATGAGACAGGCTGTCCTAGACCGCGATCGGCTGCGCGTCGTCCGCCGAACGTGCTGCCTCGTTTTCGAACTGTCAATCCGACAAGAAGGACACGTCTCATGGACGAATTGCTGAGCAGCGTGCTGAACGCGTACGGAGGTCTGGACAACTGGTCGCAAGTGACCACCTTGACGGTAAAGTTGGAGTTGGGCGGTCCGTTTTGGGCTGCGCGGGGCTGGCCGGGCGTCTATGCCGGTGAGACCGTGATACTCGATGCGCGTCGCGAGCGCATCGCGTTCACTCCCTTCACAGCGCCTGACCGGACCTCGGTCCTTGAGGTCGATCCCGAGCGAGTGGTGATCCAGACCGCCGGCGGCGGGGTCGTCGAAGAGCGCACCGAACCCCGCCGGTCGTTTCCGATGAAGTACGACTTCGCGACGACTCCGTGGGACGCGATCCAGGTGGCCTACTTCGCGAGTGCCGCTGTTTGGAACTACCTCACAGAGCCCTTTGTCTTCACCTACGCGGGTGTCCAGACCCGTGAGATCGAGCCGTGGGACGAGGACGGCCAGACGTGGCGACGACTGGCCGTGACCTTCCCCGACACGAACGCCAACCACAATGCCAACCAGGTCTTCTACTACGACGAGCACTTCATGCAGCGCCGCATGGATTACTCGCCGGACGTCACGGGCAACCCGCCGATCGCCCAATACGCCTACGACGAGAAGACCTTCGATGGCTTTGTCTTCCCGACCCGACGGCTGGTCTACCGTCACGACGCCGAGGGTATCGCCGACCAGAGCTTCGCACCGATCACCGTCAACGTCTACACGATCACGATTGAGCGTGCATGATGCTACCCGGCGGCATGGGTGCCACAGAGTCGGGCCCAGCGCGCCCTAAAGCGAGGGTTTGGGACCGGCAACGGGACCGCGCGGTGCCAAACTCCGCGCCTGAGACGACAACTGCGTAGCGCGAAAAAGCTCACCTGAGCAGGGAATACAAGAAATGGCGAGACCCAGACTCGAACTGGGGACACCACGATTTTCAGTCGTGTGCTCTACCAACTGAGCTATCTCGCCGCGACGCACGATGCTACCGCCTAGCCGGCCGTGCGGGCCGGTATCGGCGGCGCGCATCGGCAGTTAGGAAGCGCCGAGCCGATCCCAGGCTTCGAGGTAGGGCAGGGGGTCGATCGGGTGCCCAGCGGAGGCCTGCCAGCCGCCAACCCACATCTCGAAATGCAGATGCGGCGTCGTCGCATCGCCGGTCTGGCCGGCGCTGCAGAGTTGCGCTCCGGCTGCGATGGCCTGCCCATTGCCGACGGCCAGCGACCCGGCCTGGCAGTGGGCGAACATGAAGTCGAAGCCGACGCCGGTGTGCTCGACGGCGTAGTAGCCGGCGCCACCGGCCTGATAGCTCGTCCAGCTGATCGTCCCGGCCATCGGCGCGAGGATCGGCGTGCCTTCCGCGGTGAGGACGTCTTGGCCCTGGTGTGTGTGCGCGCCACGCGGCGCTCCGAACCGGTTTTCGGGTCCACCGAAGTTGTGCGCGCCGCTCACCGGAAACACGGCGCCTGCGGCAGCCGACTGCGCCGGGCTGGGCACACCCGCTTCGGGAGGGCTCGCCGGCGCGGGAGGCGGCGGGGCAGCCGGTTCGGGCGCCGCCACCGGTTGGCTTACCGTCAGGCTCGCCACGCCGGAGCTGTGGGCGCTGCGCAGCAGGGTGCCGCCGTGATGGTCATGCGCTCTCACGCTCACCTGGTAGCTGCCCGGCGTCAGCGCCGCGCCCGACGGCCAGCTCACCGTCAGCGTGCGGCGGGTATGCACCCAGCCGAGAGGCACCGAGATGACCGCCTTCTGCGTGCTCTCCTCTGCGATTGTCACGCGCACCGCCACGGTTCCCACGCCCGGCTCTTCGAGTCGGAGTGTCACTCGCGGCGGACGTCCTGCGCTGGCGGTCCTCGGCACGCTCAGCCGGCTGACGACGGGCCCGTGGGCGCTGACGCGCGCCGGAACGCCATACTCGCTTCCGCCCGCCCGAGCTGCCGACGGCGCCTGCAGCCCCCCGGGCGACCCGGCCAGCGCGAGCGTGGGCGTCGAAGCGCAGAGCAGAGCGACGATCAGCGCGGGTAGAGCCCTCAGGGGCGCGAGCCTCATGCGCTCAACTTCGGATGCGCGCCCCGAACGCGCGAGCGCCGCGCCGGGAAACTACACGTCTGTCCTAGTCGCCGTCGACGTTTGGGCCCACAATCCTGCTGCCCGTGACTAGCGCTGCTCGAATTCCTCGATCAGCGTCTCGTAGGTCCGTCGCAGGCCCTCCGCTATCGCCACCTTGGGGCTCCAGCCAAGCTCGCGCTTGGCGCGCGAGATGTCGAGTCGGCTGTGCTGCAGCTCGCCCGGGCGGAGGTCGGCTAGCTCCGGTTCGATGTGCTTGCCGGCCGCATCGCTCAGCTCCTTCCAGACGGTGCTCACGTCGGTCTCGACGCCGGTGGCGATGTTGTAGGTGCCCGCCTTGCCGGCCGCCGCCAGCAGAGCGCTGACGACGTCGCCGACGTACACGTAGTCGCGCGTCGGCTTGCCCTGTCCGTATAGCTTCGGAGCGCGTCCGCTGTAGAGGTGATCGGTGAAGATGGCCACCACCCCCGCCTCGCCGTGCGGGTTCTGGCGCGGTCCGTAGACGTTGCCCAGCCGACAGACCGCGTGCGGGATGCCAGAGGACAGCGACCACGTGTTCACGTAGGCCTCCGCCGCCCACTTCGAGGCGCCGTAGGGCGACAGCGGCGCGGGGATCCGATCCTCGCTCGTCGGCATCGGCGCGTCGTCGCCGTAGAGCGCTCCGCCGGTCGAAGTGAACACCACCGGCGCGCCGAGCTTGCCGGCGGCATCGACGACGTTCAGCGTGCCGGCGACGTTCACCTGGCAGTCGCGGAGGGGATCCTCGACAGAGGCCACGACGCTGGCCTGAGCGGCCAGATGGAAGATCGCACTGGGCTCGACCTCCGCGACCACCGCCTGCAGCGCCGGCCGGTCGACGATGTCGAGCTCGCGCAGGTCGGCCTCGGGGGCCACGCGCGCGCGGTCGCCCGTGGACAGGTCGTCGACCACCGTGACTCGATAGCCGTCGGCAAGCAGCGCATCGACGACGTGCGAGCCGATGAAGCCGGCGCCGCCGGTCACTATCGCGCTGCGGGTCACGCGCTGGAATCTATACGGATGCAGGAGCGGCGGCCTCGGAGAGCAGGTCCTCCACCGCCTTGACCGACTCGTCGATGCGCTCGAGCACCTTCATGCCGTCGCGTTCGTTCGGAAGCCCGCCTCCGACGGCGGCGCCTCCTAGAACGATCGGGATTTCAGGGTGGCGTGAGCGTAGGTCGCGCAAGGCGATCCCGACCGCGTTGGACGTCGAGCCCTCGGTCGCCCCGACTACGACCAGGGCGGGGGACTGACTGTCGACCATCGCGGAAAGGCGCTCGGCCGAGAGATCGGTGTCGAAGATCGTCTGATACCCAGCAGCGGCCAGCTGGTCGTGCACCATCTGCAGCCCGAGCGTGTGCTCGTCACCCTCGACGCCTGCAAGCAGCACGCGCTCGCGGGTGGGCTCGGTGCTGCCGGTCATGTATCGGTAGAGGGTCGCGAGCACCCGCCTGATGATCGTCGTGGCGTGGCGCTCACGATCCTCATCGATCTCGCCCGTTTCGGACAGCACGGTTATGCGGCGCAGAGCCGGGTTGATTACCTCGGCGTGCAGGGTCGTCGGTGAGATTCCGTCCTCGATCGCCGTGGCGATCGCCGCCTCTGCCATCTCGGCGTCGCCCCGCTCGAGCGCCGTGGCGAACGACTCGAGCGTGCTCTCCACGAGCGCCGCCGGGTCGGAGCGCACCTGCTCACGCGCGTCGGGACCGGACCTTCCGAGCACTTCCATGAAGGCATCGAGCAGGACAGGGTCGAAGTGGCGCCCGCGCTGTTCGCGCATCATCCGGATGGCGTCGTCGACCGGGAAAGCCTTGCGATAGACCCGATCGCTCGTCAGCGCGTCGAACACATCGGCCACGGCGACTATGCGTCCCTCGATCGGGATGGCCTCGCCCTTGAGCCCGCGCGGGTAGCCCGTGCCATCCCACTTCTCCTGGTGGCTCAGCGCGATCGTCGCGGCCATATCGAGGATCGAGGACGACGAGCCCCGAACGAGCCGGTGGCCCTCCTCGGCGTGAGTCTCGACGATCGCCCGCTCCTCCGGCGTGAGCGGCCCGGGCTTGAGCAGGATCGCGTCGGGGATCGCCACCTTCCCGACGTCGTGCAGCGGCGCTGCATGGCTCAGGCGCTCGCAGAACTCGGCGTCCATGCCGATGTGTTCGGCAAGCAGCCTCGAGAAGCGCCCGATTCGCTCGATGTGCGCGCCGGTGTCCTCGTCCCGGAACTCGACGGCCATCGACAGACGTCGCACGGTCTCGGCCTGCGCGATCTCAAGCTCGGACAGCGCCCGTTTGAGCTCGCGCGTGCGACCTTCGATCTCCTCGACCAGCGACGCTCGACGCTGCTCGCCGAAGCGCCAGCCGAGGGCGGTCGCCGCGCCGGCGAGGACGACGACGCACCCGGCCACGGTCGCGGACGCCCCCGCCAGCACCGCTCCCGCGGCGCCTGCGCCCCCGAGACCGATGCACACGACAAGCCACATCGTCGACGGGCGGCGCCGGGGAACCTCCCCGGGGCCGGGTCCGCCGCCGCGTGGCCGCCGACCCGAGGGACCGTCCTTGCGGTTGACTCTAGTCATCGATCCGCCGCTCCCCGGCGGCGACGCGCCCGCCTTCCAGTCTGCGTTCCCAGGGCGCTCGGAAGCGATCCCGCGCTGGGCGGGCCTCCGAAAGCTGACTTGGATTGCACCATTCACTGAGAACTCTCGCGTCCTCGGCCAGTCCCAGGCTCGCGTCCTTATCCACGATCGGGTTCGACGCGCTCCGTGACGCTCTTGACGCCGTTTCACGGGGGGTGGACATATAGACGAGTGGGGCGCTAGCGCCCGTTCTGCAACTGGTTGATGTTGATCGCGTTGGGCGGCGCGGCGAGCGAGACGGGCTTGTTCCAGCGATCGAAGGTGATCTTGCCGCCGCTGCCGCCGTCCTTGACGATCTCGATCGGGAAGGGACTGCCCGCGGTGGCGACGTAGAGCGTCCCTCCCTGCGAGACATCGGTGACCGCCACGACCTTCTGTCGGTCGACCGTCTTGGTCCCGTCCCTCGCCAGCTTTCCGTGCGAGACGAGTGTCGTGTCGATGAGCTTCGCAAGGTCTGTCAGGGAAGCGAGCGAGGCGAAGTTGCCGCTCTTCTCGGGCGCCTTCAGCCATTTTCCTTGAAGCAACCGCGCGGCGGCCGGGCCGGCGATGCGCCGGTAGAACGCCTGGCTGCCGTTGATGTAGACCGAACCGCCGACCCGGACCAGGTTGATGCTCGTCCCGTCCAGCGTGATCCTGCCGCGCCCCCCCTTGCCGTTGACCAGTTCCATGTCGATCGTCAGCGGTTTGGCTTCGCTGCGGACCGTTCCGGAGACGTGGACGGTCGCAGCCCCGTCGGCGGCGGCCTTCGCCGCCGCGACGATCTGCGTCGGCGACTTGGAGGCGATGCCATTGCCCGAGGAGGAACTGCCGCATCCGGCGAGCGCCGCCGAGGCGACGACGAACGCCAGCGCCGCGCGCGCCCGGAGCAAAAGCCGAACATTCATGCGTCCAGACTGTAGCCGTAGGTGCAGTCGTCCCTGCCCACTTCAGGCGATTCGCGAGACCGGCCGATCCGCGTCAGCGTCCAGACGAGGGACCCCCTTCGCGTCGGGCACAGCGATGCTGCGAGCGGGCCTCCGCGAGCGCCGCCGAACCGGCCTGCTCCCAGCGGGCGAGGAACGCCAGATCGCTCCCAGCATCGTGCTCACGAGGAGCACCACGATCGCGATCAGCAGGACGAAGCGAACCGGTCGCTGCCCGCTCCACACCGACAGATAGCCGAGCTTGGGCACTTTCAGGGCCTCACGCCAGACGGTGTTGCCGACGAGCATGGCCTTCCATGCATCGGTCGTGTTGTTCGCGTCGCCCTTCGTCTGGATGACGACGCCGTCGCGGAGGCGGCGAACGGAGAAGACGCGATGAATGACGGTGAGCCGTGGCTCGCCCGGCGGATGAAAGGCGACGACCTGTCCCCGTCTCAGATCGGCGATCCGCTCCGGTGTGAGGACCGCGACATCCCCGGGGTTCAGCGTGGGACGCATCGACCCGGTGTCGATGACCGTGAACCTCGAGATGCCGAGGGCCATGGCGGCGACGGCGAGGAGGATGAGCAGCACGACGCCACCGAGAAGCCCACAGGACGCGAGCCTCACAACTCCTCGGCCGCCGCGGACCTGACGCTCCTGCTCGATGGGGACGAGCAGCGGCTGCGCGGGCGGGTAGCGCAGCGGCTCGGCGGACGGATAACGCAGCGGCTGCGCGGGCGCGTTGCGCAGCGGCTGCGCGGGCGGGTAGCGCAGGGGCTGCGCGCCCGGATAGGTGGCCATCTCGGAGCTCATCTACTGCCACCCTCCCTGCCTGAAGCCGAGCGGATAGGTCACCGAGGCTGTCTGCGGGCTCAACCAGCCGCCATGCGTCGCCTGCAGCTTGTAGAAATAGGGAGAGGGGGTCGCGAGCACGGCAAATGGCGCTTTGCCGACGGTCGCTTCGGCCAGCGTGGAGGAGACCGTATTGGTCGCGGTCGCGATCACCGACACGCTGTTGGCGGCCGCGTTCGCGACGTAGACGCGGGCGCTGTCGGGCGTGCAGGACATGCCGGTGGGATCTCCGGTGGCAGCCACCGCGGGATGGGCGGCCAGCGCGTCGCTTGAGACGGTCACAACGTCCACCAGGTTGTGTGCGTGGTCGTGAACGTAGAGCTGGCATCCGTTGGGCGTCAGAGCGAGCGCGTTCGGGTTCGCGGTCGCGGATTCGAACAGCGTGATCGTGCTCGTCACCGTGTCGGTCGCCGTGGCGACGTCCTGCACCCCGTGGCCGGTGTAGCTCGCCACGTAGAGCTTCGAGCCGTCTGGAGTCACGGCCAGGATGTTCGGGTCCCCCCCCGCTGCGATATTGGCGTCGGCCATGCTGCCGACCGTGATCGTGGCGGCGACGGTGTTGCTGGCAGTGGCGATGTCTGCGACCTTGGAGTTCCCCTGGTCGGCAACGTATATGTGGGCCGAGTTGGGGGTCGCGGCGAGGGCGATCGGTTTACCGGTTTCGCCGGCGCCGATCGTGACGGTTGCCGTCACCGTGTTCGAGGACGTGCTGATCGCCGACACGGTGTGAGAGGAGTAGTTCGCCACGTACACTTTTTCGCCGTTCGGCGTCACGACGATCGCTCCCGGGTCACCCTGGCTTCCGACGGTGATCGCCGCGCCACGCGTCCCGGTGGCGATCGTGATCGGGTAGACGAGTTTTGTCGCGCCGTCGACGACATACGCCGTCAGCCCGTTGGGTGTGACGGCCACCGCGTCCGGCCTCGATTTGACGCCGGCGACTTCGGGGATCGCCACGGTCGAGGCGACGGTGCGAGAGGCCACCGTGATGATCTGCACCTGGTGGGAGGCGCCCTCGGCCACCACGATCTTCGTGCCTTCGGGGGTCGCCGCCATGCCGTTGGGCTCGGTACCGATTATCCCCGTGGTGATCGACGTCCCGACGTTGGTCGAGCTGTTGATCGTGTGCACGGTTTTGACGAGTTCGCCGTTGTTTCCGACGTAGATCTGCGGCGTTTCCGCTCCTGACGGGTTGACGTCGGTGAAGCTCGTCGCGACACCGGTCGTGCCGACCGAGGAGTAGCTGCCGCCCGAGGTCGTGGCGCGCAGCACCGTGTAACCGCCTACAAGGGCGCTGCCGCCGGCGGAGCGTTCCGCCGATCCGGTCCATGTGACGGACACGTTCGTCTTTTCATTTCCCCCGGCACATCCGCCGTTCGCCGTCGCAAGGCCGGCGGGCGCTGCAAGTTTTGCCGCGACCAGCGCCGAGGGGCCCGCTGTCGGCGAGCTCGAGAAGCTCGCCAGCGACGTGCTGAGCGGCGTGAACTCGACGCACGCGGCCGTGACCAGTGCGACGGTGAGCACCCTCGCCGGCCGGCGAACCCGCGAGCGGGGGGCCCGGCGTGTGCCGAGCCCCCTGCGCGCCTGCGCCGAATGTGACATCACTGGTCAGCGATCGCTACTGGGCGACCGCGTTACGCTGCGTCGCCTGGAAGGTGTAGGTCAGGGTCGACGCGCAGCCCTGCAGATCCTCGGTGGCCGCGGTGCCGCCGGAGGTACCGGTGCACGCCGCCACTTTCCCGAGGTCGCCCGGCGCCGCGGAGGGCAGCGTGAGCGTGAAGACGAGGAAGTCTTTGCCCCCTGCGGCGAGGGAGTTCAGCGGCGTTAGCGCTGCGGCCGCGCTCTCGAGGGCGCTGACCGACGCAGTCGCGGCTCCGGCGATTTTGACCGCCGTCGCGCCGGGGGTGCACGTGTATTCGAAGGCCGGAGGCGGAGAGCCGACGACGGTGCGTTTCCAGGCTTCCGAGCAGGCCTGGATGCTGACCTGGAGCCCGTTGGTGGCGTCGGTGTCCAGCAACGACGTGGGCGAGGCCGAGAACTTCAGCGTGATTTCTTTGTTGGCGATCGTCCCACCCGTGTCGTTGAGGTCGGCCTCGCGGGCGATCGTGTCGCCCGCGGCGATGTTCGTCGCGCCGGTGAGAGCGTCGTTCGTCGGCCCGACCGCCAGTTTGACGGTGCCCGAGGTGATCGGCTGTGGCCCGGCGCTCACACTGTCGGTGAACGTCGCGAACGCGCCTCCAATCAGCGCCCCGACCGCGGCCAACAGCAGCGCTGCCGAGAGCGCGATCCTGCGGTAATCCTTGGAGTGCGCACCCGTGCGCTCGGTCCCGCCGCTGTACGTATTCATGATGCCCCCATCAGACTGCTTCGGGCCGGCGCCGAGCGCCCCACAGGGCTTGGTGGAAGCCCGATGGCAGCGAACGAACCGACTGCTTTTGGTCCTTGCTTTTTCGGCTTATCGGCACCGAGGCGAAGACCCTTTAGCCCAGTTGAGGTACTACCGTCGACCTAGCCCTAACGTCCGCTTGATTTGGCCCGCGGGCGCGGGGTTATCATGCCGGGCGCAGGACGCACGAAGTAACTACGAGAGGGGACCATGCAACGCCCGGATGCCACGAACCCGCGGCGGCGCGCAGGCGCGCTCGCGGCCATGTTGATCGCCGCACTGCTTCTCGGCGCGCCCGGCGCCGGCGCCGCGGTCAAGCCGCTCAAGGTGCGCCCGGAAGCGCTCAGACTCGCAACGGCCACGGTGCCCTTCTCGCAATCGCTGACGGCGACCGGTGGCACGGCCCCGTACACCTTCACGGTGCAATCCGGGTCTCTGCCCGAAGGCATGGCCCTCAGCTCCTCCGGAGAACTGACGGGAGCGCCGACCGCCGCCGCAACCAGCACCTTCACGGTGCTCGCCACCGACTCCTCGAGCCCTGCCCTGACTGCCAGCAGGACCTACACGCTGACCGCGCAGCTCGACGTGCTGCCGAGGTCGCTGCGGAAAGCGGCGGCCAACAGCTCATACCGCGCGCCGCTGAGCGCCACCGGTGGCACCGGTCCGTACAACTTCTCAGTGGTGGCAGGGGCCCTTCCGGAAGTGATCGAACTCTTCTCCGAACCGGGCACCGCCATGCTGAGCGGCACGCCCTTCAACGTCGGAACCTATAGCTTCACGATCCAGGCAGCTGATACGGCCTCGCCGGCGACCGGGACGCGCACCTACAAACTCAACGTGGGACTCGGGATGTCCCCGCACGAAGGGTCCGAACTGCCGCAAGGCACCGTTGGACAGCCCTACGCCGAGGCCATCTGCGCCTCCGGCGGATCGAACTCCTACACCTTCACGTTGAGCGAAGGCTCGCTGCCCGAAGGCTTGACGCTGGCCCCTCCGGTGCCGGAAGTAGAAAGCTGCGCGAAAATCACCGGCGAACCGGAAAAGGCGGGGAAGACCCCGTTCACCATCACCGCGACCGACACCGTGACCGGCCTGACCCGCTCCGTGAAGCTGTACCTCCTCGTGTGGAGCGTGAGCTTTCCCGGCGGTGCGGTGGTGCTGGAAGAAACACCGCGTGAAGGCACACCGCACGAAGCCGAAGACATCTCTCTGACGAACAAGCACGAGGCCAACGGCATCATCACCGGGACCATGTTCGGCCCGAACTTCTCGACCGGAAAATGGACGTATAACACCCTCACCCACAGCCTCCATTACAAATGGCCTGAAACCACCGGTCCCGAAGGGACGCAAGGCGCCGACCTGCCCTACAGCGGCACCTGCGAACCGCTTGGCGAAAAATGCACGGGTGAAGATCCGCTCGGCACCTTCACCTTGAAGCGGTTCGTCTTCGAATTTTAAGGCAGGGCGCTCCTGGGTGGCCCCTGCGGGCCATCCGGGCGCCGGGGTGTCGCCCGCTCAAACCCCGAGCGCCACGTACTTGGTCTCGAGGTACTCGCCGATCCCCTCGAAGCCGCCCTCGCGGCCGAAGCCCGACTGCTTGACGCCTCCAAACGGGGCGGCTGGGTTGGAGACGACTCCCTGGTTGAGGCCCACCATGCCCGATTCGATTCCCTCGCTGACCCGGATCGCTCGGTCGAGGTCGCGCGTGTATACGTAGGACACCAGCCCGTACTCCGTGCGGTTTGCCGCCGCCAGCGCGTCCTCGTCGGAGGAGAAGGTCGCGATCGGGGCGACCGGCCCGAAGATCTCCTCGCCCAGCAGCCGCGCGTCGTCGGCCACGTCCACGAGCACGGTGGGCTCGTAGAAGTAGCCGGGGGCATCGAGGCGTTTGCCGCCGATCAACGCGCGCGCGCCGCGCGACACGGCGTCGGCCACGAGCTCTTCGACCTTGGACCGCTGGTTGTCGTCGATCAACGGGCCGACATCGACGTCCGGGTCGGTCCCGCGGCCGACCTTCATCGCCCCCATGCGCTCGGCGAGCCTCTGCGCGAACTCCTCCGCCACGGACTCGTGGACGTGGAAGCGGTTGGCCGCCGTGCAGGCCTCGCCGACGTTGCGCATCTTCGCCACGACCGCGCCCTCGACGGCAGCGTCGAGGTCGGCGTCGTCGAAGACGATGAAAGGCGCGTTGCCGCCGAGCTCCATCGAGACGCGCAGGATCTGCTCGGCCGACTGTTCGATCAGCCGGCGTCCGACCTCGGTGGATCCCGTGAACGACAGCTTGCGCGTGCGAGGGTCCTTGAGCAGCGGTTCGATCACGGCGCCGGAGTGCCTGGTGGTGATCACGTTGAGGACCCCGCCGGGAAGGCCGGCGTCCTCGAGGATCTTCGCCAGGGCGAGCATCGACAGCGGCGTCTGCTGGGCCGGCTTGACGACCATCGTGCAGCCGGCGGCCACGGCCGGGGCGATCTTGCGGGTGCCCATCGCAGTCGGGAAGTTCCACGGCGTCACGAACACGCACGGGCCGACCGCCTGGCGCATCGTCAGGATGCGACCCTTCCCGGTCGTGTTGACCATGTAGCGGCCGTGGATGCGCGTCGCTTCCTCTGAGAACCAGCGGAAGAACTCGGCCGCATAAGCGATCTCGGCTCGCGACTCGGCCAGGGCCTTGCCCATCTCGAGGGTCATCAGCAGCGCCAGGTCGTCGGTCTGCGCGACGATCGCCTCATAGGCGCGGCGCAGGATCTCCCCCCGCTCACGTGGCGCCGTCGCCGCCCACTCCTGCTGACGGTCTGCTGCGGCGGCCAGGGCCGCTAGGGCGTCCTGAACCTCGGCGTCGGCGACCTCCACGAGCGGCTCGGTCGTCGAGGGGTCCTCGACGGCGAAGGTGGAACCGCCGCTGGCGGCCCGCCACTCCCCTGCGATGTACAGCTGGGTCGGGAGCTGGTCGAGGACCGCCCGCTCACGCTCTGCGCCAGTCATCGTGCAGCGCTCAGGCGCGAGGCCCGCCGGCCCGACCGGGTAAAGGTGAGGCTTACGCGAGAAGCAGGCGCCCGGCGCGACCGTGGCGCGGCGCACGTGTTCTGTGGTGCACCGGTGCAGCTCATCTGCTCAACCTATCATCGGGTCCGCGTCGCTCCGGACCGTCGCCGGCTGGCATGCCCGGCTCTCGCGTGCGCGCTCGCCGGGATCGCCCTGTGGCCGTCGGGCGCCGGCGCGTCGACCCTGGTGGTCCAGGGGGCGGGCGATGGCCATGGCGTCGGCATGAGCCAGGACGGTGCCCTCGGCTATGCCAGGCACGGCTGGTCTGATTCCGCGATCCTCGCTCACTACTACACCGGCACGACGCTCGGTCAGGCGCCGCCGAAGTCGGTCGTGCGAGTGCTGGTCGGTGCCCGTGTGGCCCGCATTCCGCTGGAACGCTACGTGCGGGGCGTGGTGTCCGCCGAGATGCCGGCCAGCTGGCCGCTGGCTGCGCTTGAGGCGCAGGCGATCGCGAGCCGCACCTACGCTCTGACGGCGCACGCCGGCGGATCGCGCTTTGACGTCTACTCCGACACCCGGTCGCAGGTCTACATGGGCGTGGCCGCTGAAACGGCGCAGACGAACGCGGCCGTCGCCGCGACGTCCGGCCAGATCGTCCTCTACGCCGGACAGCCGGCGACCACGTACTTCTTCGCGAGCTCAGGCGGCATGACCGAGAACATCGAGAGCGCCTTCGTCGGCTCGATGCCACAGCCGTGGCTGCGCGGAGTCGCCGACCCGTTCGACAGCGGACCCTCCGCGAGCTGGGCGCTCAGCATGAGCTTCGCCTCGGCCGCCACACGCCTGAAGGGCCTCCTGAAAGGGTCCTTCCGCGGCATCGAGGTGCTCAGCCGCGGCGCCTCGCCGAGGATCGTCGCGGCCCAGGTGCTCGGCTCGCGCGGCCGAACCGCGGTCAGCGGCCCCGCGCTCGCGGCGCGCTTGGGGCTGGCCAGCACTTGGGCGTATTTCAGCGTCAGGAGCGGCAGCCGCGTCAGGCGCGAGCCGGACCGCAGCGGGCACGCTGGAGTGCCACCCCCGCCTTCGCCCGGCACGCCCGTACCCGCGATGGGACGCCAGGGCGGAGAGCCTGCTCCCGGCGCACCCGTGACGGCAGCCACCACCGGCGGCGCGGCCGCCCAGTAGGTGGCCGGCGAGCGCCGGCGCACGCCACTGCAGACGAGGGACGCATAACCTGGCCGGGTGGCCGCTGCCCTCCTGATCGCCGACGTCCCGTGGCTGCTCTACCGCTCCTATTTCGCGCTGCCGAAATCGATCGTCGACGCACAGGGACGCCCGGTCAACGCCCTGCTGGGGACCGTCAACGCGATCCTGTCGGTCGTCGATGTGCGCCCGGCGCAGCGGCGGCCGCGCGGCATCGTCGCGTGCATGGGCGCCGAGCAGGCCGGCTACAGGGTTCGGCTGTACCCGCCCTACCACGCGCATCGCGACCCCATGCCGCCGGAGCTGGCGGCGCAGTGGGAGCAGGCGCCGGCGCTGCTCGCCGGCCTCGGCTGGACGTTCAGCACGAGCGACGATCTGGAGGCCGACGACGTGATGTTCTCCTTCGCCCGCGTCGAGGAGGAGGCCGGCGGGCGGGCGCTGCTGATGACGGGCGACCGCGACCTGTTCGCGGCCGTCAGCGAGCGGGTGGCGGTGGCGGAGCTGCGCAAGGGGGCTGTCGAGACCGAGATCGGCCCCGAGCAGGTGCTCGAGCGCTACGGGGTGCCTCCGCGGCTGGTCGCGGACTTCATCGCCCTGCGCGGCGATCCCTCCGACGGCCTGCCCGGAGCGCCGGGAATCGGCGCGAAGACCGCGGCCGAGCTGCTGCGGGCGCATGGATCGCTCGAGGGCGTGCTGCTCGCCGCCGGAGCGACAACCGGCCCCGGGTCAGCGGCCGCGGCGGTGCGCGCTACGAGCGTCATGCGTCCGCGTATCGCAGCAGCCCTGCGCGAGCACGCCGAGCTGCTGGTCAGCTTCAAGCAGATCGCGACGCTGCAGCGCGTCGACGTCACGCGCCCGCCTGACCGTGACACCGATTTCGCCGGCGGCGCGGCCGTCGTGCGCGAGATGGGCATGCGCCGCCTCGCCGAGCGGCTGGAGAAGCTCGCTACGGCGTGAACTTGACGTTGATGACGTCGCCGTCGGCCATCACGTAGTCGCGACCCTCAAGACGCAGCGTGCCGCGTTCGCGCGCGGCGGTGTAACCGCCGGCATCGACGAGCTCGCGCCAGCCGATCACCTCGGCGCGCACGAAGCCGCGCTGGATGTCGGAGTGGATCTCTCCGGCGGCGTGCCAGGCGGTCAGTCCCCGGCGCAGATGCCATGACTGGGCCGGCTTGGCCTCCCCGGCGGTGAAGAAGGCGATCAGCTCAAGCAGCGCGAACGCCTCGCCGACGACCCGCTCCAGGCTGGACTCGCTCGGTGGGCGGCCATACAGTTCCTCGCGCATCGCCGCCGCCTCCTCGTCGTCGAGCTCGGCGAGCTCGGACTCGATGCGCGAGGAGATCGCCGTCGCACGGGCGCCCTCGGCCAGCGCGTGCGCGGCGATCGCCTCGGGAACCTCATCAGAGCCCTCGTCGACGTTCGCCACGAACAGGACCGGCTTGGCCGTCAGCGAGCCGAGATCGCGCGCCGCGTTGGGCGCCTCCGCCGGCGCCGGCACGCCGCGAACCGGGCGACCGGCCTGGAGCGTGTCGATCACCTCTCGCAGCCAGCGCTCCTCGGCGACCGCGACCCTGTCGCCGCCTTTGGCCTGTTTGGCGACGCGCTCGACGCGCCGTTCGGCCTGCTCCAGGTCGGCGAGGACCAGCTCGGTCTCGATCGTCTCGATGTCGCGCAGGGGGTCGACGCTGCCCTCGGGGTGCACGACGTTGGCGTCGCCGTGAGCACGTACGACGTGCACGATCGCGTCGGTCTCGCGGATGTTCGCGAGGAAGCGGTTTCCCAGCCCCTCGCCCTCGTGGGCCCCCGCGACGAGGCCGGCAATGTCATGGAAGTCGATCGTGTCCCAGACGATTTCCGAGGCGCCGACCGTGCGCGCGACGAGCTCCAGGCGCTCGTCGCGGACGGGCACGACCGCGACGTTCGGCTCGATCGTCGTGAACGGGTAGTTGGCCGCCTCGGCGCCCGCTTTGGTGAGCGCGTTGAACAGCGACGACTTGCCCGCGTTCGGCATCCCGACGATGCCGATCCTCGTGCTCACCGCGAAGCTCCGCGCGAGGGCCGGGCCTCGCCGCAGGCGCGAGCGGCGAGCACCGTACCGAGCAGCGCCCCCGCGAGGACGTCGGAGGGATAGTGGACGCCGAGGTAGACGCGCGAGGCCGACAGGCTGCCGGCGAGGGCATATAGCGGGACGGCCGGCAGCCCGAGGCGGGAATAGCAGCGCGCCCCCGCGAACGATGTGCAGGCGTGCGCGCTGGGGAAGCTGAGGCGAGTCGGCGTGGCGGTCAGCGCCGGCAGTCCCGCAAGCTCAGGGCGCCGGCGACGAACGAGGAGCTTGATCGCGGTGTTCAGCACCGATGCCGCGGCGACCGTCGTCGTCGCGCGACGCCAGCGCGTGCGGCGCGGCCCGTCGAGCGCCTGACCGGCAGCGCCGATCGCCACCCATACGCCACCGTGCTCGCCGATCCGGGAGAAGCCGGCGACGGCGCGCTCGAGGCTCGCTGTGTGCCCGCGGGTGCGTGCCAGGCGCAGCAGCTGCTCGTCGAGCGAGCGCAACGCCTCTATGCGCCGAAGCCCACGCGCAGATCGTCGCTCTCGGCGCGCACGTAGACCACCTGGGCGAGGTCGAGCCGCACGGGGCCCTCCTCACTGTCGATCTCGTGCCAGCCGTCTGCGCCGAGTTCCTTGTTGAGCAGGCTCAGCTGCTCGTCGCTGACGCGCAGCCCGAGGACCTGGCCGCCCTGAAAGCCGATGCTTATTCGACGTCCACTCGCGGGCATCAGTGAGCCTCCACGCCGGCGGCCGGCTCGACGATCTCTGTCAGGACACCGGCCGTCGCCCGCGGGTGCATGAAGGCGACGCGCGAGCCGCGGATGCCGACGCGCGGGTGCTCGTCGATCAGCTCGAGACCCGCCTGCCTGAGCGCCTGAAGCGTCTGCGCTATGTCGGCGACCTGATAGGCGACGTGGTGCAGCCCAGGACCCTGCTTGGCCAGGAACCGGCCCACGGGCGTGTCGGCCGCGAGCGGGGCGAGCAGCTCCACGTGTCCGTCGCCGATATCGAGCAGCACGGCCTCGACGCCCTGCTGCTCCACCACCTCCCGATGCGCAACCCTCAGCTGGAAGCTGTCGCGGTAGAGCTCCAGCGCGGGCTCTATCTGCTCGACGGCCACGCCGATGTGGTCTATGCGGCTGAACACCCGGCGCAGTCTATAGCCGTCCGGGCTCGTCCCCTCCCGGGGCGCCCGGGACGGTGATCGGACCCGGCGCGGGGACCTTGGCGTGCGGCTCGGCCGCCGCCACCACCCGCAGCCCGACCCCGGGCGCACGCTCCAGCCGGGGCACGCCATGCATGATCCGCTCGATCGAGTCGCGCTCCAGCACCTCGCGCTCGAGCAGCTCGTGCGCCAGGGCGTCCAGCTGACGCCGGTGGGTGACGATCAGCTTCTGGGCGGCCCGGCGCGCCTCGTCGATCAGGTCCTGGCGCTCCTCGTCGCGGATGCGCAGGGTGGTCTCCGACAGCCGCACGTCTCCATCCGGCGAGCGCCCGACGCCCGCGGTGCCCATCGCGTAGTCGTGGACCATCGAGTGGGCGATGTCCGCGACGCGCTTGAGATCGTCCGAGGCGCCGGTGGTGATCGAGCCGAACACCAGCTGCTCGGCCGCGCGGCCGCCCAGCAGCATCGTCATGAAGTCGATCAGCTCCTCGCGCGTCTTGAGATAGCGGTCCTCCTCCGGGAGGTTGAGCGTGTAGCCGAGCGCGTGGCCGCGCGGGACGATCGAGATCCGATGGACTCGGTCGACCGAGGGCAGGAGCTCGCCG
>JAOPZB010000084.1 GCA_025964355.1 Solirubrobacterales bacterium
CATGCTCGACTCGCCGGTCTGCTCGCCCATCCGCTCGAGGCGGCCCAGCTCCTTCAGGGCCTGCTCCTCGACGTCCTGGGGCATGCCGGACTCCTCGATCTTGGTGCGGTACTCCTCCGCGACCGAGGCCTCGTCGTCGCCCAGCTCCTTGCGGATGGACTCCATCTGCTTGCGCAGGAAGTACTCGCGCTGCTGCTTCTCTGCGCCCTCCTGGACGTCGTCGCGGATGCGCCTGCGCACCTGCAGCTCGGCCAGGCTCTCGCGCTGCAGCCCGACGGCCAGCACGAGACGCTCCGTCACGTCCAGCGTGCGCAGCAGTTCGACCTTCTGCTCGTAGGAGATCGTGGGGGAGTAGCCGGCCGAGTCGGCTAGGGCGCCGGGCTCGGCGATCGCGCGCAGGAACGCGGCGATGCGGCCGTCGTCACCGCGCAGCTCGAGGATCTCCTCGACTGTCGCGCGGTACTCACGTTCGAGCTCGCGGGTACGGCCGTCGACGGGCTCCTCGTCGGGACGCTCGTCGACCTCCACGCGAAGCTCGCCGCCGGTGCCGGTCTGCGCCGCGCCGATCAGGGCACGGTGCTCGCCGGACAGCGCGACCGCGCGTCCGCCTCCGGGCAGGCGTATCTCCTCGGAGACCTCGGCGATCGTTCCGACGTCGAGGAACTCGCCGTCGTGGCGTGGCACGAGCACCACGCGCTTGTCCTCGCCGACGTCGACCGTCAGCGTGATCCCCATGTTGGGGAACACGACGGTGTCGTCTAGAGGGATGAGCCGCAGGCGCTGGCCGGGCTCGGGGGGTTGTAGGGGGGTGGGGGTGTTCTCGGGGGGAGATGACATAGGTAATGGCTCCATATGAGCTTACGAAAGTTTAGTTAGTATAGCGCGCTGTAGTTGCTTGCGCAAGTACTTTTGGGGCAGGCCGCAAAGCCGCATTCCAGAGCCAAAAAGCAGGCTCTACGGCCCGTCGAAGTTGACGTCGACGTCCTCCTGCTCGACGCGCTCCTCGACCTCCGCAGAGGAGGTGAGCGCGCGCCGGTCGGCGTCAAGGAGGGGATCGGAGAAGAAGCTGCGCGGCCACAGCCGACGGGCTTTGACGACGTTGATCTCGACGGCGAAGATCGTCAGCTGGGCGCCGAGGTACAGCCACGCGAGCAGGCCGAGGACGAATGCGAAGACCCCGTACAGGGGCCCCGTCCGTTTGAGCTCGTGATCGAGGTAGTAGCCGCCGAGGTGCTGCAGCAGCTGCCAGGAGACCGCCGCGACGACGACGCCCGGCAGCAGCTCGCGCCAGTCGACGTCGGCGGCGGTCAGCAGTTTGAAGGCAGTCATGAAGACCGCGAGGTTCAGCACGAAGGCGACCAGGACCCCGACGACCACCGCCGTCGCGCCATGGCTGGCCGTCCCGACGAAGCCGGCGGCGACCGTGGAGAGGATCGACAGCGTGCCGAGGATCGCGAGCATGCCGAGCCCGCGCAGGCGCGCGAAGAGGAAGTTCGGACGGTGCTTGAACGGGACGTCCCAGATGCGGTTGAAGGCGTTCTGCGTCGCGTTGGTGACGCCGAGACCGGCGAGCAGCGAGCCGACGATGCCGATGACGAGGGCGAACGTGCTGCCTTTCAGCGAGTGCAGCTTGAGCTGGTCGCTGAGGATCGGGAACTGCCCGAGCGTCCCGTTGAGGATGCGTTGCTGTTCGCCGGGGTTCCCCTGCAGGACGAAGCCGAGCACGGTCACCATGACGAGGAGCAGCGGGAAGATCGAGACGAAGGCGTAGTAGGAGATCAGCGCGGCCAGCTGGCCGGCCTGGTCATCGCCGAACTTCTTGATCACCGCCGCGACGAACCCGAGCCCGCGGCCGCGCTGCTGGAAGCGATCGAGGTCGTGAAGCCGTTCGGCGATGCTCATCGGCGGGCCTCCGAGCTACCCAGCCCGCGCGACGTCCCCGCCGCTGCCTGCGCCCAAATGGAGGGGGGTGCACGCAGTCGACCGGTCGACACCCCTATGTGTCTACCCGAAATGAGCACCAAGGACGATCGCCGGCGCGCCTGCCGGTCACCGCCGGGACTCCGATCCGCCCGTCCGACATGGCCGACGAGGTTGCCCTCGTCGCCCGCGCCAGGCGCGAGCTCCTGCTCCGCGCCCACCGCCATCGCCTGCGCCGCGAGGATCTCGAGGACTGTTACAGCCAGGCCACGCTCGAGCTGCTCACACGTGCGCTGAACGGCGCGGGCTTCGCCGGGCGCGAGCACGTCGCAAATGCCCTCGAGCAGCGTTTTGTGTCCCGGATCCACGACCGCCGTCGGGCGCTGTCCGGGCGCAGCCCGATGCAGGCCGCGCTGGAGACGGCGATGTCGATCGGCGGAGCCGAGGAGGAGCAGATCGAGATCGTCGACGTGAGGGCAGAGCTCGAGAGGCTCGTGATCCAGCGCCTGGAACTGCGCCGCCTGCAGGAGCTCGTCGAGCAGCTCTCGATCGACCAGCGCATGGCGCTGGCGGGACAGCTGGGAGGCATCAGCCGAGCCGAGTTCTGCCGCATGTTCGGCTGGTCTCCCGAGAAGTACCGCAAGGTCGCCCAGCGCGCGCGTGCGCGGCTGCGGCGGCTGATGTCCGCCGAGGAGCAACCTGTCCCGCCGCGCGCCGGTGGGTCGGAGCAGAAATCAGGGACCCGCCCATGAACCTCTCCCCCCCACTCATAGGTGCGTCCCCAGGCCCGCCGGCCGTCGGTCAGACGCACGACGGCCCGGCGAGCACCATCCGCGCGCAAGCGGCCGGGAGCCGGTGAGTCCGCCTTCCCGGCTTCCGGCCGCCCGCGTGCAGTGCCGCGAGGCGGCGTGATGGCGCTGCTGAGGCGTGAGCCGCGCGAGGTCTACCGGGTGTACGGGGCACAGGAGTTTCTCGCCGGTGCCGAGGGTGAGGGGCACGAACCGGCGCCGGTCTCCGATGGGGCTTCACCCGCGCAGCCGAGCTCGGCGAGGCGGTCCCGGATGCCGGGCGGCGCCTCGCGCGCGCTGCGCGCAGCCGTGTTCTCCGCAGGCGTCGCCTTGGCCTGCGGCCTGATCGTGGCGCGCAACATGCAATCGACGGGCGGCCGCGGGAGGCAGCCCTCGCCAACAATGGTCAGGGCGGGCGTATCGCCGGGAGATGCGGTCGTGGCGGACGGTCCCCCCCGGCATGCTGCGCCACCGGCGCTGCGGCCCTCCCGGCCGCAACGATCGCTCAGCCTCGGGCCTCGTCGGCGCGCGGCCAGCAAGCCGGGCTCTCCGGCTGCCGCGAGCACGGCTCCGCGGTCCGGACAGCTTGCCGTCGCCGCGCGTGCTGAGCCGCCGCAGCCGCAGGCCCACGTCGAGTTCGGCTTCGAGCGCTGATCAAGGCCGCCGAGTGAGCGCCAACGCGACGCGCAGCACCGTGACGACCACGACGCGACCGCTATGGCGGATCCGGCTGGCGCGTGAGCTGCCGCGCCATCTGCTCTGCGCCGTGTCGGTAGCCGGACTTGCGGCGAGCGCTCGATATGCCATTGCCCCTCCGCGCCCCCCGGCTGCGGTCGCGCCTGCGCGCATGCCGGCCGAACGCGATATCGCCGCAGAAGGATACGCGGTGCTGTTTGCTCGCCGATATCTCACCTGGAATGCCACCAATCCACAAGCCAGCCTGCGGACGCTTGACGCTTTCGTGGGATCAGGGATCGAACCCGGCGCCGGCCTGCAGCTTCCTCCCACGGGACGACAGGCGGTCGAGTGGGCCGAAGTCGTGCAGGTGCGCGAGCCGGCGAGGGGGGAGCACATATACACGGTTGCAGCGCAGACGGACTCGGCTGGGCTGGTCTATCTGACCGTCGGCGTCGTCCGCACACGCCAGGGAAGCCTCGCGCTCGCGGGGTATCCGGCGTTCGTCGGCGGGCCCGCGGCGGGTCCCGCATCGGCTTCGGGGCGCTTGCGGGCGGTAGCCGATGCGTCGCTGACGAGCGTCGTCGAGCGTGCGCTGCGCAACTATCTCGCGGCTGCGGGGGCGGAGCTGGCGGCAGACCTCACGCCTGACGCGCGCGTTTCGCTGCCGGCGTGGCCGTTGACCCTCGACTCGCTTCAGCGTTTCGACTGGTCGTCCGACGGCCGTTCGGTGATCGCCGTCGTTCAGGCGCAGGACGCGCGCGGCGTGCAGTACACGCTCGCATACGAAGTGGATGTGGTGCGCGAGCAGGGCCGCTGGGAGGTGTCGGCGGTCCAGATGAACCCGGACGAATAGCGATCCCGATCCAGAGGAGCCCCATGCAGCTCGAACGTCTCATCCGCCCGATCATTCTCTTCCTCGTGTGCGCGTGCATCGCGTCGGCTCCCGTGGCCGCCGGCGCGGCCGTCGTCGCCCCGGGCGCCGCCGGCACGTCACGCGCAGTGCCCTCCGAACCTGGCGCGAGCTCGCTGGAATCGGCTGCCGCCAAGGCTGGGAACACCGGACGCGCAGTGGCGATGAGCCTGATCGGCCTGGCCTTCGCGGTCGCGGCTACGGTGCTGGCCTTTCGCCGCGATTTCAAGGAGGCGGCCGGTGTCTTCGCCGTGGGAATCGTGTCCGTCCTGCTCGCGACCCCCGTCGGTGTGAGCCTGCTCCGCGACACCGTCAGCTCGCTCTTCGGGGCCCCCTGATGGAGATCCGTTCCTACCGGCGGGTGTTCGAGCTCGAGCGCCGTCTCTACCGAGTCGATCGGCTGCGCTTGAACCCCGGCGGCGTGCCGATCCGGGGGGTCGTCTATTTCCTCGCCCTACTTGCGGCCTGTCTGATCGTCGGAGTCGTCCCGCTGCTCGGCGCCGCGGCCCGTGCGCTGCCGTGGTACCTGCGTGACCTCGCGCTGCCAGGTGCGACCGCGGTGGTTCTCTGCGTGATCCGCGTGGAGGGGAGACCGTTCCACCTGGCGGCGCACGCCGTCGTGCGATA
>JAOPZB010000127.1 GCA_025964355.1 Solirubrobacterales bacterium
GTGCCGGCGCGGCTTCGGCGCCGCTCATGCCTTCGCGGCGGCGACCCGCGCCTCCACCGACGCTGGTGAGCCGGTAGCGGCGGATCCGCCGTCCCTGGGTGGATCCGTCGACTGTCTCCTCGGGCAGGAGGATGAAGCGCCGAGGAGGTGACACGCTCGAGTTGGCTGCTGACCGCTTCATAGGTGCCATGTTCACGCAGCGGAGGGCTCTTGCCTTTGGCCCTCGGTCCAAAATCCAGCCGGCGCGCGTGTGCGAGGTGCCGCGCACTGCGCGATGCGCTAGGCGCCTAGCTGCTCGTGGATGAGTCGGGCGACCTCCGTGCCGTCGGCTCGGCCCTTGGTCTCGCGCATGACCTGTCCGACGATTGGGCCGATCGCCTTGGCGTTGCCTTCGCGGACGCGCTCGGCTGCGTCGGTGTTGGCCGCCACCGCGGCCGCGACGATCTCCGCGAGCTCGCTGCCCCCGTCCATCGCGCCGAGTCCCTCGGCCTCGATTATCGCCAGCGGCTCGCTGCCGCCCCCCTCGATGAGCCTGTCGAGCACCTGCCGAGCGGCCCCGACGCTCACGCGGCGCTCCGCGACAAGCCCGACGAGCGCCGCCAGGGCGCGCGGCTCGACGCGAGAGTCGGAGGGGTCCTGTCCCTCCGGCAGGCGGCCGACGAGGTCGCCGGCGATCCAGTTGGCGAGACCCTGCGCCGGCGGAGCCGGCTCGGCGCGCGCTGCGACGGCCGCCTCGAAGTAGTCGCCGAGCTCGGTGCGAAACGCGAGCACCTGGGCGCTGTCGACGCTCAGGCCGAGCTCGCGCTGCAGGCGCTCGGCGCGGTCGGCGGGAAGCTCTGACATGTCGGCGCGGGCAGCGGCCAGCATCCCGTCGTCGATGGCGACCGGCACGAGGTCGGGCTCGGGGAAGTAGCGGTAGTCGTGCGCTTCCTCCTTGGAGCGCAGCGACGTGATCGACCCGGAGGCCGGATCGAAGTGGAGCGTCTCCTGGACGACCTGGCCACCCCCCGCCAGGATCTCCTCCTGCCTGGCGATCTCGGCCCTGATGCCGCGTTCGATGAAGCGAAAGGAGTTCATGTTCTTCAGCTCCGTCTTGACGCCCAGCGTCTCGCTGCCGCGCGGGCGCAGCGAGATGTTCGCGTCGCAGCGAAGCGAGCCCTCCTCCATGTTGACGTCGCTGACGCCGAGCTGGCGCAGCGTCGTGCGCAGCAGCTTGAGCCACTCGCTGGCCTGCTCCGGAGCGCGCAGGTCGGGCTCGGTGACGATCTCCGCCAGGGGCGTGCCGCCGCGGTTGAAGTCGACGAAGCTCGTGTCCGAGCCGTGGATGCGACCGCTGGCCCCCGCGTGGATGAGCTTCGCGGCGTCCTCCTCCAGGTGCACCCGGTGGATGCGGACGTCGCCGAGCTCGCCTCCCCGGCAGAGCGGCTCGTCGTACTGGGTGATCTGGTAGCCCTTCGGGAGGTCGGGATAGAAGTAGTTCTTGCGGTGGAAGATCGATCGCGGCGCGAGCTCGGAGCCGAGCGCCAGCCCGATCATCAGCCCCAGGTGCACCGCCCGTGCGTTCGCGACCGGCAGGCTGCCGGGCAGTCCGAGGCAGACCGGGCATGTGCGCGTGTTCGGCGGCTCCCCGAACGACAGCTCGCAACCGCAGAACATCTTTGTCCTGGTCGCGAGCTGCACGTGTATCTCCAGGCCGATGACGGCCTCGAGCTCCCCGTCGCCGCCCGCGTCTGCGACGCCGCCCGGCTTGTGGTCAGACACGTGCCGGCCTCGCGTCGAAGGCGATGCTCCGCTCGAGCGCGCGGGCCGCGTCCAGCAGCCGGTTCTCGCTGAACGCTGGGCCCGCGATCTGCAGGCCGACGGGGAGCCCCTCGCTGTGCCCGCACGGGATCGAGATCGCCGGGATCCCCGCGAGCGACATCGGCACGGTGCAGTAATCGTTCAGATACATGGCCAACGGGTCCGCGGTCTTCTCGCCGAGACGGAACGCGACGCTCGGGGCGGTCGGAGTAACGACGAAGTCGATCTGCTCGAAGGCCGTCCTGAAGTCCTCGGAGATCCTCGTCCGGACGCGCTGCGCACGGCCGTAGTAGGCCTCGTAGTAGCCGGAGGACAGCGCGTATGTGCCGAGCATGATGCGGCGCTTGACCTCGGCTCCGAAGCCGTCGTGCCGGGTGCGCATGTACATGTCCAGCAGATCATGCGCGTCCGTCGCGCGCATGCCGTAGCGGACCCCGTCGTAGCGGGCCAGATTCGATGAGCACTCGGCGGGAGCGAGGACGTAGTAAGCCGACAGGGCGTGCGGCGCGTGCGGAAGGTGCACGTCGCTGACCTCCGCCCCGAGCTCCTTCGCCTGCTCGATCGCCGCGGCGAAGGCGTCGAGCACTCCGCGTTCGATCCCCTCCCCCGTGAGCTCCTGTGGCACGCCGAGCCTGATGCCGTCGAGGCGCTCCGCGGTGGGCAGCTCGATCTCCCCGGGGAAGGCAAGCGACGTCGCGTCGCATGGGTCGCGGCCGACCATGTGGCGCAGCATCAGCGCGGCATCGGTCACATCCCGCGTGAGCGGACCGGCCTGGTCGAGCGATGAGGCGAACGCGATCATCCCGTAGCGCGAGACGGCTCCATAGGTGGGCTTCAGCCCGACGATCCCGCACAAAGCCGCAGGCTGGCGGACCGACCCACCGGTGTCGGTGCCGAGGGCCCACGGCGCGAGCCCGGCGGCGACCGCGGCGGCGCTCCCGCCCGAGGATCCACCCGGCACCCGCTCGCGGTCCCACGGGTTGCGCACGGGGCCGAAGGCGGAGTTCTCGTTGGAGGACCCCATCGCGAACTCGTCCTGATTGGTCTTCGCCAGCAGCGGCGCGCCGCCGGCGCGCAGGCGCGAGACCGCGGTGGCCGTGTAGGGCGGCAGGTAGCCCTCGAGGATCCGCGAGCCGGCCTGGCTGGGGACGCCCTCGGTGCAGAACAGGTCCTTGACAGCCACAGGGACCCCCGCCAGCGGCGCATCCACCGGCTCGCTCGGGGCGTCGGCGGCGACCCAGGTGAAGCAGTTCAGGCCCGCGTCCCCCGCCGCGCGATCGCTCGCGGCCCGATCGCGGTAGGCCTCGAAGAGCTCCGTGGCGGACAGCGAGCCGCCGCCGATCGCCGCGGCGGCCGCCGCGGCCGAGAGGTCGAGGATGTCGGTGGTGCTCATGCTTGCGGACTTGGGACGAGAAAGCCCTCGTCGTTCGCGAGCGGAGCCTGCGAGAGCACGACCTCGCGGGGCAGACACGGCGTCGGCTCGTCGGCTCGCAGGGCGCCGGTCACCTCGACTACGTGCGAGGTCGGCGGCACGTTCTCGAGGTCCAGCTCGGAGATCCGCGCGACGTGGTCGAGCACCGCCGAGAGCTCGCGCGCCATCGGCTCGACCTCCTCCTCGCCGAGCGCCAGACGCGCCAGCGCGGCCACGTGGAGAACCTCGTCGCGTCCAATCACAGTCGGCGCATTCTACGTCGCGACCGGGCTAGGGCCGGGGGCGTGCCTCGGGGGTGGCCGGGGCGTAGAGCGTCGTGCGTTCGTCGCGCAGCGCCTGCCACGATCCGACCAGGATGGCGACGGCGCCCGCGAGCGCTAGCCACGCGCCGGAGCACAGCGACGTGGTGTGATCGGGGCGCTCGAGCACCCGCACGACCGCGGCGATGACCGCGATCAGGCCGAGCACCACGCTCCAGACCGTGAGCGAGACGGGCAGAGCGGCGCTCCGCTCGGTGAGCGTGCTGACGACGAGCGCAAGCGCCGCACAGGCCGCGGCGATCAGCAGGACGACGGCCGCGCCGAACGTGTCCCAGGCGTCGAGCTTGCCGAGCAGCCCTTCATACCACGGCTCAAACAGCGACACGATGATGGACGCGGCCCCGAGCAGCGCGAGCAGCTCGCCGACCCGGATCCGCCTGAGGCTCATGTGCCCCGCCGGCGTCATGCGGCGCTCTGCTCGCCGGGCGCCGCCGCGCCCTCGCGGCCCGCCTGCAGACGCGCCGCCTGCAGCGTGTTTCGCAGCAGGAAGGCGATCGTCATCGGGCCCACCCCGCCCGGCACCGGCGTGATCGCCGACGCGATCGGCGCGACCGCGGCGAAGTCGACGTCGCCGACCAGGCCGCTGGAGTTGCCGGCCTGCTCGGGGGTCAGGCGGTTGATGCCCACGTCGATCACGACGGCCCCGGGCTTGACGAAGCCCGCGCCGATCAGCCGCGGCTGCCCGACCGCGGCGATCAGCACGTCGGCGCGGGCGCAGACGTCATCGAGGTCGCGGGTGCGCGAGTGGCAGATGGTGACGGTGGCGTTCGCGCCGAGCAGCAGCTGGGCCATCGGCTTGCCGAACAGGTTGGAGCGGCCGACGATCACGGCCTCGGCGCCCTCGAGCACCACGCCGGTGTCGGCCAGCAGCTCCATCACGCCGGCCGGGGTGCACGGTCTCAGCCCGGGGCGACCGAGCGCGAGCAGGCCCGTGTTGACCGGCGTCAGGCCGTCGACGTCCTTGTCCGGGTCGATCATCGCCGTGAGGACGTCGCCGTCGAGCGGCTCGGGCACAGGCAGCTGCAGCAGGATGCCGTTCACCGCGGCGTCGGCGTTGAGGCTCTCGAGCTCGCCGGCGACCTGGTCGAAGGACGCATCCGCCGGGAGCCGGCGGTCGAACGGCACGATGCCGACCTCCAGGCTCGCGCGCTGCTTGCCGGCCACGTAGACCGCCGAACCCGGATCCTCGCCCACGAGCACCGTCGCAAGTCCCGGCGCGCGTCCATACCGATCCTGGAAGTCCTGCACCTCGCGTGCCACCCCGGCGCGCACGCGCGCCGCGTTCGCCCTGCCGTCGATTACCGTCGTGGACATGCGCGCGGATCGTACGCGCTCGTGCCGTCGCGCAGCCGGTGGCGCGGCGGCCAGCTCGTCAGCCGCGCCTGGCGACCGGCGCATACTCCGCCATGAGCTTGCGTTCGGATCCGTCGCCGGCGAAGCGGACGACGATCACGCCGCCCGGCTCGACGCCGGTGACGACGCCGTCGCCGAAGGCCGCGTGAACGACGTCCTCTCCCAGACGGAAGGGACTCTCGAGCGCCGCGGAGCGGTCCGGCCTGCCTGCGCCGGCCGCCGCGCCGTTCCAGCTGCCGGCCGCCGCAAGCCCGGCGGACACCCCGTTGCCGAGGCCGGATCCGCGCATGCCGCCCATGGCGCCCGCGCGGAAGATGCGCTCTTGCGGCTCCTCGATCAGCTCCAGCGGTATCTCGTCGACGAACCGGCTGCGCAGGCCGTATGCCTGCGTCCCGAATACCGCGCGCCGCCGGGCCGAGGTCAGGTAGACCTGGCGCATCGCGCGCGTCAGGCCGACGTAGAACAGCCGGCGCTCCTCCTCCAGCGATCCCTCGTCGAGCGCCCGCGAGTGCGGGAACACGCCCTCCTCGCAGCCGGCGATGAACACGATCGGATACTCGAGCCCCTTGGCGTTATGGACGGTCATCAGGGTGACGAGGCCATCCTCGTCGCTGCGGGCGTCGGCGTCGGCGACGAGGGCGATCTCCTGAAGGAAGACGTCGAGCGTGCCCTCGCCCTGCGCGGCCACGGCGTCGAACTCGCGACCGACCTCCACGAGCTGGTCGAGGTTCTCGATGCGCCCTTGCGCCTCGATCGTACGCTCGGCTTCGAGCGCCTCGACGTAGCCGCTCTGCGCCAGCAGCGCCTGCAGCAACTCGGCGATCGGCGGCCCCGGCGCGTGGCCGCCGCCGTCGGCGCCCGCCGGCAGGTCGCGGTCGGGCATGCCGGCCAGCGCGCGAAGCTCGTGCATCGTGTCCATGAATCGCCGCAGTGCCTTCACGGCGGCCGAGCCCAGGCCGGGAACCTGCTCGGGCTGCGAGGCCGCCTCCCACACGGACTGCCCGACGGACTCGGCGTGCGCAAGCACGCGTGCCAGCGACGTCTGCCCGATCCCGCGCCTCGGCGAGTTCGCCACGCGCGTGAAGCTGACGACGTCGAACGGGTTGGCCAGCAGCGAGAGGTAGGCGATCGCGTCCTTGATCTCCGCGCGCTCGTAGAACTTCGTCCCGCCGATCACCTGGTAGGCGATCTCGCGCCGCACGAGCGTGTCCTCGATCACCCGCGACATCGCGTTCGTGCGGTACAGCACGGCTATCTCGGCGCGCGAGGCGCCCTCGTCCACCAGGCGCTCGATCTCACCCACCACGAAGCGCGCCTCAGCGTGCTCGTCGTCGAGCGTGCGCACGTGGATCTGCTCGCCCTGCCCGAGCTCGCTCCACAGGCGCTTGGCGATCCCACCCCGGTTGTTCGCGATGACGGCGTTCGCCGCCGAGAGGATCGTCTCGGTGGAGCGGTAGTTCTGCTCGAGCTTGACGACGCGTGCGTCGGGGAAGTCGTCCTGGAAGTCCAGGATGTTGCGGATGTCGGCCTGACGGAAGCTGTAGATCGATTGCGCGTCGTCGCCGACCACCGCGAGGTTGCGATGGCCGAGCGGCCCGGAATAGGTGGGGCGCTCGCCGGGCATCGCGTCTGACCCCGCGCCGCGCCGGGGGGGCCTGCCGCCGCCGACGAGAAGCTGGAGCATCCGGTACTGGGCGTGGTTTGTGTCCTGATACTCGTCGACGAGCACGTGGCGGAAGGTTTCGGAGTAGCGCTCGCGGACCTCCTCGAACAGCTCCAGGAGGTTGACGGTCCTGAACAGGAGGTCGTCGAAGTCCATCGCGTTCATGCGGTGCAGATCGCGCTCGTAGATGTCATAGACGTCGGCGATCATCTCCTCGAACGGCGAGCCGGCGTCCTGGCGGTAGGAGGCGGCGTCGCGGAGCTGGTTCTTGGCCGCGGAGATGTGGTTGTGGATCGCCGCGGGCGTATAGCGCTTGGGGTCCACGCCGACCGCGTCGGCGGAGCGCTTGGTCAGCCGGCGCGCGTCGGCCTGGTCGTAGATCGTGAACTGACGCGTGTAGCCGAGCCGCGGCGCCTCGGCTCGCAGGATCCGCGCGCAGGCAGCGTGGAAGGTCATCAGCCACATGCCCCTGGTCGCGCGACCGAGGAGCCGCTCGACCCGCTCGCGCATCTCCTTGGCGGCCTTGTTGGTGAATGTGATCGCGAGGATCTCCCCCGCCTGAGCCTGGTCGGTGTAGATCAGGAAGGCGATGCGGTGCGCGAGCACCCGGGTCTTGCCGCTTCCCGCGCCGGCCAGGATCAGCAGCGGCCCCTCGCCGTGCGTGACCGCCTCCCGCTGTGGCTCGTTCAGGTCCTCCAGCAGCTCCTGGAGATGCTCGGCATGCGGGTTTGCGGACATCAGCTCTCCAGCATAGATGCGTCTCCGGCCGGCGTTGGCGGCCGTGGGGCGAGGGCCGGAGGGGGCCGCGGCGCGACGGCCGGAGGGGGCCGCGGCGCAGTGCGAATCGGTGACAGCGCGCGACAGTCGGGCGCAGCTCGCGCGCTCAGCCGCCGG
>JAOPZB010000110.1 GCA_025964355.1 Solirubrobacterales bacterium
ATGGTCAAGACGACCCGCGCGCGCAACAAGATCAAGCAGTGGTTCAAGGCCGAGTCGCGACAGGACACCGAGCACACCGGCCGTGAGCTGCTCCAGGAGGCACTGCGCAAACAGGGGCTCCCGGCGCAGAAGATCAGCGGCTCAGCGCTGCTCGCCGACGTGATCCGCGAGGTCGGCTACCGCAAGGCGGACGACTTCTACATCGCCCTCGGGGCGGCCAAGGTATCCCCGAAGCTCGTCGTCAACAAGGTGATGCAGCGCCTCAAGCACGGCGAGTCCGCCGACGGCGACGAGGGCGCCGTCGACCTGCTGCGCGTGGGGCGCTCGCGGCGACGACCGACCAAGTCCTCAGGCCAGTACGGGATCAGGGTGGAAGGCGTCGAGGACGTCATGCTTCGCCTCGCGAAGTGCTGCCGCCCGGTCCCCGGCGACGAGATAGTCGGCTACATCTCGCTCGGCCGCGGAATCACGATCCACCGCGAAGACTGCCCGAACGCGGTCCTGCTGCGCAAGGACCCCGAGCGCTTCACGAACGTCGGCTGGGAAGGCGACCAGTCCACGGGCTTCGTCGTCGAGATCCAGATCGACGCCTGGGACCGCCACCGCCTGCTGGAGGACCTCTCGCGCGCATTCTCGGAGTCGGGGGCGAACATCCTCGAAGCCCGTTGCCTGTCGGCGCCGCCGATGGTCAAGAACCGGTTCGTCGTCGAGGTGGCGGATACGCACACGCTGAAGGGCGCAATAACGCGTCTGCGCAACATCGACTCGGTGTTCGACGCCTACCGCGTCACGCCGGGCGGCGCACCCTAGTCGTCGGGGCTGCGCGAGCCTGCCGCCAGGCTGCCTGGGCCGGCGCCGCGACGGTGGCCTGTCAGGAGACGATGGTCAGCGCGTCCGGGAGGATCGAATAGTGCGCCTCGGCGACCTCGCCCACGTAGTCGCCGTCGACCTGCAGCGGAAGCGGGCGATCGTCGGCGCTGCGGACCGTCAGCTCGGTGACGCCGGACAGGCCGGTCACCTGGCGGTGGTGCACGAAGCGTGCACGCCGAGAGAGGGCGCGCCAGGCGATGAACGGCATCGAGACAAGCGTCGCGCGGTGCAGCACGCCGGCCGCGAGCGTGCCCGAGTTCAGCCCCGCCCCGTCGGCGATCTCGATCGGGCGGTTCTGGAAGTAGGTGAACGGCGAGGCGTTCTGAACGATCGCCGTGACACCCTCGAGCGTCGTCGCGCCCGCCCGGAGCTCCAGGCGGGGCGGGCGGACCAGATAGCGGCGGGTGAACGTGCGCACGGCCATCCAGGTGAAGTAGTAGGCGCCGAACCGAGCCTTCAGGCGCGGGTTGGCGTCCACCCGCTCCACGACGCTCGCGTCGAGGCCCAGCCCGGAGGCGAACGTGAAGCAGCGCCCGTCGACGACGCCCAGGTCAACCCGCCGGGGGCGCCAGTCGTCGGCCATGCCCAGCAGATGCTCGGTCGCGTCGACGAGGTCTCCCGGGATGCCGATGATCTTGCCGAACACGTTCGCCGAGCCGCCCGGCAGGCAGCAGAGCGGGGTGGAGGAGCCGAGCAGGCCGTTGGCCGCTTCGTTGACCGTGCCGTCGCCGCCGAAGGCGACGACCACGTCATAGCCCTCGTGCGCCGCCTCGCGGCACAGCTCGGTGGCATGGCCGCGGGCCTGCGTGTCCACGGCGTCGACCTCGAAGCGGCCCTGGAGCGCGTAGACGACGAGGTGGCGCAGTCGATCCGAGACGGTGCTCGCGTAGGGATTGACGATGATCAGCATGCGGCGCTTCTGCGCCGTCCCGGCAGGCTCGAGGTCGCCCGGGGCGGCCGCCGGCTGCTGTTCGCGCTCGCTCGCGGAGGTGCTCACCGGTAGGCCGTACACCGGGTGCGCCGGCGCGTTACCGGCCATCCCCCCAAGCTCCGGTTGCGCTGGCCGGAATCGTTGCTAGACTCCCGCGCACATAGCTGGACACATCCAGAGGGGTGGAGGGACTGGCCCTACGAAACCCCGGCAACCACCGCAATGTCACGGCGGGAAGGTGCCAATTCCAGAGAGATGTGTGGCGGGCCCTCGCGCTCTTCGCCACACCGGTGACACGGCGAAGACCAGAGCGAAGGGAGCCCAAATGGCTGTGACTCATCTGGAGTGCAAGGAGTGCAAGGCCCAGTACCCGCTCGAGGCGCTGTATGTCTGCGAGCACTGCTTCGGCCCGCTGGAGGTCGCCTACGACCACTCGGCCTGGAACGGGGACGTCGCCGAGGTCCGCCGCAAGATCCAGGGCGGCCCGCAGAACATCTGGCGTTATGCGGACTTCCTGCCGCTCGCCGGCGGCCCGCCCGGCCCTTCGGGCCGGCTGGCCTCGCGTGTGGGGCTGCCGGCGGGCTGCACGCCGCTCATCCGCGCCGACCGGCTGGCGGAGCGACTCGGACTGCGCGAGGTGTGGGTCAAGAACGACGCGGCCAACCCGACGCATTCCTTCAAGGACCGCGTCGTCTCGGTTGCGGTCACGCGGGCACGCGAGCTCGGCTTTCAGACGATCGCTTGCGCCTCGACGGGCAACCTGGCCAACTCCGTGGCGGCTCACGGGGCGGCACTGGGAATGGAGTCCTACGTCTTCATCCCGGCGGACCTCGAGGAGCAGAAGGTGCTCGCCACCGGCGTCTACGGGACGAGCCTCGTCGGCGTGGAGGGCAGCTACGACGACGTCAACCGCCTCTGCACCGAGCTGTGCGCCGATCGCGACTGGGCGTTCGTGAACATCAACCTGCGCCCCTACTACGCCGAGGGCTCCAAGACGCTGGCGTTCGAGATCGCCGAGCAGCTCGGCTGGGAGCTGCCCGATCGCTGCGTTGTCCCGGTCGCCTCGGGTTCGCTGTTCACGAAGATCGCCCGCGGCTTCAACGAGTGGCGCGAGCTGGGCCTGCTCGACGGGCCCCTGCCGCGGATGAACGGCGCGCAGGCCGACGGCTGCTCGCCGGTGGCCAGCGCGTTCGCCGCCGGTCATGACGTCTGCCGGCCCGTGAAGCCGCGGACGATCGCCAAGTCTCTCGCGATCGGCAACCCCGCCGATGGCCCCTACGCTCTCGACCTGGCGCGGCGCACCGGCGGCTCGGTCGATTCGGTCAGCGACGAGGAGATCCGCGCGGGCATCGGCCTGCTGGCCCAGACGACGGGGATCTTCACCGAGACCGCCGGCGGCGTGACGACCGCCGTGCTGGCGAAGCTCGCCGAACGCGGCGACATCGACGCGGACGAGCGCGTCGTGCTCGTGATCACCGGCGAGGGCCTGAAGACGCTCGACGCCGTGCGCGGGACGTTCGAGACGCATACGATCGAGCCGACCGTAGAGGCGTTCGCAGCAGCCGTGCCCGGTACCGTCTCGGTCTGATGGCGGTCGTCGTCAAGATCCCGACGCAGCTGCGCGCGGCGGCGCAGGGCGAAGCGGAGACCGAGGTCGACGGCGCGACGGTGCAGGAGGTCCTCGAAGGCCTGTTCGAGCGCTTCGAGGAGCTCAGGACGCGCATCTCCGACGACGACGGCTCGCTGCGCCGCTTCGTCAACGTCTACGTCGCCGGCGAAGACATCCGCTTCCTCGACGGGCTTGCCACGCCGGTCGCCGACGGGGCGGAGATGACGATACTGCCAGCAGTCGCCGGCGGCTAGCCTAGGGCGTGTGGGCGGAGTACGAGGTGTGCTGGCTCGTCGCGGTGGCCGACGGGGTGGCGTGGGCCGGGGGCGGGGTCGAGCCGCTGAAGCCGACTGTCGAGACGAGGGCGGCCGCGCACATGGCGGAGACGGTCAGGGCGCGCATGCGGCGGGGCGTGAGCCAGCCGAAATGATGGTTCTGCAGCCATGACCTGAAGCCGGTGGCTGCCGAGGCCGCCGTTATCGCACATCCGACGCACATACCATGAGGATAGGAGCTAGAGGGGCTCCGGTGCGCCGGCGCGCGCCTCCAGGCGCCGGCGCAGCTCCGCGGCGCTGCCGGCGGAGACCGCTCGCGCGGCGCGGGCCTCCGTCAGCTCCAGGCCACGCGCGCTCGCGAAATCGAGCAGCTCCTGGCGTTCCTCGGCCTCGCGGGCTGTGCGCAGGAACAGCCAGCAGAACAGGCCGAGCGTGAGGATCGACTCCTCGATCATCATGATCGCTCCCGCGAGGTTCTGATCGGCGAGCGGGGAGATGTGCAAACTGGCCTCGGTGTGCCGGTAGAACGGATAGAAGACGGTGCCGGACCAGAGAAAGACGTTGCCAAGGACCGTCCCGGCGAGGCGCACGGCGACGATGTAGACGAGCTTGCCCAGGTTGCCGAACCACTTCGGCGTCGGAAGCGGGCCGAACAGGGACATCCACATGTTGATCCCCGCGCCCAGGAACATGGCGTGCTGCAGCGCATGGACTCCCGGATGACGAAGCGCGGCCTGGTAGAGGACGGGCAGATGCCATACGTAGAGGTCGACGACCCACAGCGGGAGCGCGATCGCCGGGTGCGTGAGCGCGCGCAGGCGATCGAACAGGCCGATGCGCAGGATCGGCGCCAGCAGCGGGCCGGTGAGGCCGAGAACGATCAACAGCGCCGCGATGTCGCCCAGTAGCAGATGCTCGACCATGTGCGCGTACAGCAGCTCCTGGCTCGGGCCGCCCAGCGAGCTGAGGGCGACGCCGATCACGACAAAGCCCGAGTAGAAGCAGGTCTGGCGCGAGCGGGGCACCCGATGACCGCTCCCAGCCAGCGTCCGCGCACGCCGCGCATAGAGCAGCGCGAGCAGGGCAAGCGGCCCCAGCTGAAGGGCCTCGGAGAAGTCCGCAGACGCGGCGATCGGCAGGTAGGGCATCGAGCCCTCAGGGTACGCCAGCCGCTCGCGGAGGGAGATCCACGGAGTTGGACTTTTCGCATTTCTTAACGCTCCGTTGAGGTTCGGCTGGGTACCATGACCTGTGCTTTCAACCATGTCCGCACCCACCCTGATCCGCTCCGCCGCCGCCGACGGGATGACCGAGAGGTTCGACCCGATCGCCTGCCTCGACGAGCGCGTCCGCCAGCAGGCGGCACTTGCAAGTCCCAGCGAGCCCGGCCGGTACATCGAAATCCAGGGAGCCGGCCAGTCGCTGCACCTCCAACTGGGCAAGGACCCCCTGCACATCGGCCGCGGCCTGTCTGCCGGCCTACGGCTGGACGAGAGCTCGGTGTCACGTCGCCACGCGATCCTCGTCCCGCGCCCCAACGGCGCACGGATCCTCGATGACCGAAGCTCCAACGGCACGTTCGTGAACGGGCGCCGCGTGCAACAGGCGGATCTCTGCAACGGCGATGTGCTCGTGATCGGGCGCGTCGTCCTGCGCTACGTCGAGGTCTGATCACCGTCGCAGCCGGCCCCGAGCGGCTCCGACGGTTGCACTGGCTAGAACATTCGTCCAATTTGGGACGCGATGCTGAATCTGTGCTTACATTGCTGGCTCGATCGGATAACCCAACACTGAAAAAGGCAAACTCGTCGCGAGGCGAGGGCGCAAAGTCAGGGATCTCCACGAGATAGCTCGACCGCCGGTGGGACGCCACGGAGGGCTGTCGTGTGTGAACACTCGTCGCATCGCAGTGTCTGGGGGCCTCGGCGCCCCCTGTGCTCCGATCAGGGTTGCCAGGCGCTGGTGGGCAGGCCCCGGCGCCGCTCGCGCGCGAACTCCCGCTCGGCCGCTCGATCTTCGGCGTACCCGATCGGGACGCCGGCTCGCACCGCGCCGGCCCGTAGGCCGAGCGTCCGGCGTTCTTGCAGCTGCTTCGGCAAGCGCCTTAGCCCCGGCGGTGGCTCCGGGGAAGCGGGGGGAGACCAAGCCGGCTGACAGTCGCTTCTGTGCGCGGCCGGCCGGGGAATCCGGCCGCCTTTGGGGGGGCGATCGCGCCGCTTGGGAGGGGCGGAGATGCCCGGTCGGTATGGACACCGACCGGGCATCTTCCGTTTTTGAGCGACTCCCGCGACGGTTGGAGCCACGGCTAGCATCGAGCTCATGGCGGCGTCAGACGGCGACCCCGCGTGCCGCGAGGAGAACCCCCACAGGAGCAAGGCCTACGCGGGCATCGGTTCGCGCGGCACGCCTCCCGGGGTGATGGCCGTGATCGAGTCGGTCGCCGCCGCCTTCGCCCGGCGGGGATGCGTTCTGCGCACGGGTGCGTCGCCGGGAGCCGATCAGGCCTTCTACCGCGGCGCTCGTGCCGGAGAAGGAGCTGTCGAGCTCTACCTTCCGTGGCCCGGCTTCGAAGCAGACGCATGGGCCGATGCGGACCCCGCCCGGGTCCGTGTGATGCCCCGCCCGACGCCGCGGGCCTACGAGCTGGCGGCTCGCTTTCACCCCGGCTGGGCCGAGGTCGCCGAGGATCAGCGCCATCTCCTCGCACGCGACACCCATCAGGTCCTCGGCGCCGACCTGGCGAGCCCGGCGAGCTTGGTCGCGTGCTGGACGCCCGACGGCAGCATCGACGGAGCCGGGGAGGGTGCCGATGGAACCCGGCAGGCCCTGCGGATCGCCCACCATTGGGGGATCGTCGTGTTCAACCTCGCCCGCGCCGATCACCTGCGGGCGTTGACGCAGGCGGCAACCGGATAGTTTGCGCTCCACCGGCGGAGCCTGAGATCGTCGGCGTCCGCGCGACACGCAATGACCGATCCACACGTCTTCGCCATCGAGCGCGCCGAGGTGCGCTCCGGCGTGAACCTCGGCTATGTCCGCGCCGGCCCGGGCGGATATCCCCTGCTGCTCGTACACGGCTGGCCGGAGACTAAGCGCATCTGGTGGCGAAACATCGGAGCGCTCGCCGACGCCGGCTTCGAGGTGATCGTGCCGGATCTCCGCGGCTTCGGCGACTCCGGGCTTGCGCCGGACGGCTTCTACGATCTCGCGGTCCATGCACGCGATCTGCACGCCCTGCTGCGCGACGTGCTCGGCCACGAGCGCTGCGCGACGGCCGGGGGCGACCTCGGCGGGGCGGTGATCCAGGACCTCGGGCTGCGCTACGACGGGTTCGTCGAGCGCCAGGTGCTGTTCAACTGCGTAATGCCGCTGCTCGGCGACGCCTACGAGGCGGCCGGCATCCCCGTCACTCCGCCGCGGGAGATGCGCATGGCTGCCGACTACTTCCTGCGCCAGGGGCGCGAAGCGGACATCCTGGCCGGCGAGCTGGACACGCCCGAGCGCCGGCGGCGCTATGTGGGCGAGTTCTACGGACATCGATTCTGGGCGACGCCCGGTGCGTTCTCCCGCGAGGACGTCGATTTCATGACCGAGCCGTTCGCCGACGCCCAGCACCTGCGTGCCGGCTGGGGAAACTACGAGAGCGCGCTGGGCACGCGGGCCCTGTCGGAGGCGCCGCGGTTCTTCGAGGTGAGCTCGGTGCCCACTCTCGCCCTCTACGGTCCGGACGACCATGTCATCTGGCGCGAGTTTCCCGAGATGTGCGAGGTCGCGTTCACGACGCTGATCGGGCCCTTCGTCGTGCCGCGCGCCGGGCACTTCCTGCAGTGGGAGCGCCCCGAGCTGTTCAACCGGACCGTCGAGTACTTCCTGCGGGACCTGACGCGGCGCTAGCTCGCCGGAGTGCCAGTTGCCGCGTCGAGCCCGAGGCAGGTATGGCGTGCACGCCTGGCGGCGGTCGTATCAGCTCTCGTTCAAGGCAGCCGCCCCGAGCGCGGCCGCGGTGAGCGCCGTCCCGGTCACGAGCACGCTCGTCACGGGCGGCAGGTACCGCGCGCGGCCTCCGGCTATGCCCGCGAGCGCGTCGGCCGCGTCGCAGACCAGGCCGGCGAGCAGCCACCGTCGCTCGGCTTCGCCGTCACTGCTGAGAGCACCCCAGCCGAGGGCGACATCGCGAACACCGAAGAGACGCGCCAGGTAGGGCGCCTGCGGGTTGGCCTCGGCGTCCAGGCCGAACACGCGGCCGGCGACGCGCGGCGTCGCCCAGGACGAGACGCCGATCGCGATTCGCAGACCGGCCAGGGCCTTGACGGTGGCGCTGCGCCTCATGTCGCGACTCTAGCGCAGCCCGAGGGCGCCCATGCACGGGAGCGGCGGTGTCGGGCCTGGTAGAACATGGCGGTGCTCGATGGCTTGGCTGCGCGCGTCGACGGCTGGACCGGCCAGCGCATCGAGGGCCGGATACGTGCACGCCACCGCCGCCGGCTGGAACGAATCGGGCGCCTCGCTCAGCTCGATCCACCCGACGACGGAGAGCTGTGGACCGCGGCCGCCCCGCCGCCGCGCGAGGGCTGCACGCTCGATGTCCTCATCGACGGCGAAGAGGCCCTGTCCGCTATCGCAGCCGCGCTCGCATCCGCGCGCAGGAGCGTCCACATCGCCGGGTGGTACCTGTCGCACGACTTCGGTCTGACCCGTGACGAGCGGGCGGCGCGTCTGCGCGACATGCTCGGAGAGCTGGCCGAGCGCGTCGACGTGCGAGTTCTGCTCTGGGCCGGTGCGCCGCTGGCGGTTTTCAACCCGGACCGCTCGCTCGTGCGAAAGACGCGAGAGGGGCTCATCCGGGGAACGCGGATTCAGTGCGCGCTCGACGCGCGTGAGCGCCCGATGCACTGCCATCACGAGAAGCTCGTGATCGTCGATGACGAGGTCGCGTTCGTCGGTGGCATCGACCTCACATACCTCGGCGGGGACCGCTTTGACTCCAGCGACCATCCCGTGCGGGGCCACATCGGCTGGCACGACGCCTCGACGCGCCTGCGCGGCCCGGCGGTCGGGGACGTCGCAGCGCATTTCGCCTCCCGCTGGCGCGAGGTGACGGGGGAGCGCCTTCAGACCCCGCCGCCGCCGCCCGTCGCCGGCGAGATGACGGTACAGGTGGTGCGCACGGTTCCGGAGAAGATCTACGACTTTCTCCCGCAGGGCGACTTCCGCATCCTCGAGGCCTACACCCGCGCCCTACGCTCGGCGCAGCGGTTCGTATATCTGGAGAGCCAGTTCATGTGGTCCTCGCAGGTCGTGGACATACTGGCCGAGAAGCTTCGCCACCCTCCCAGCCCTGAGTTCCGCGTGGTCCTCCTGCTGCCGATGAAGCCAAACAACGGCGCCGACACGACCCGGGGCCAGCTCGGCGTCCTGGCGGCCGCGGACGGGGAGGCCGGGCGCTTTCTGGCGGCGACGCTGTCGGCTCGCAGCGGCTCGCTGATCGGCCCGCTCTACGTGCACGCCAAGATCGCGATCGTCGACGACGCATGGCTCACCGTCGGCTCGGCCAACCTGAACGAACACTCGCTCTTCAACGACACGGAGATGAACGTCGTCAGCTGCGATCCCGGGCTCGCCCGCGCCACGCGCCTGAGGCTGTGGTCTGAGCATCTGGAGCGCCCGGTTGACGAGGTCTCGGGCGAACCGCAGCGCGTCGTCGACGAGCTCTGGTGGCCGATCGCGGCCGAGCAGCGCGAGCGGCGCGAACGCGACGAGCCGGCGACCCACCGGCTGCAGGAGCTGCGTGGCGTCTCGCGTCGCTCGATGGTGGTGCTCGGCCCGTTGCAGGGCCTGTTCGTCGACGGCTGAGCCCCTGGACATTCGTTTGAATGCATTGGCGCAACGCCCGCCGCTGCTTAGAATCCAGGTTGTGAAGAAGACTCCGGCGGAGGGGCCAACCGGAACCGAAAGAGAGCACCGACATGCAGTTTCAGCTGGTCTACACCAACGCTGGCTACCACGCCCGCCTGTTCAACGAAAGAGGCGAGCTCATCTTCTGGACGAGGGAGTACGACTTCAAGCAGGAAGTGATCGATCTGTGCGCTGAAGTCAAGTTCGGGGTCTCAAGCGCCCCGATCTGCGACGCCGAAGCGCAGTAGCCGATCGCTCAGTCGGCCACGCCCATCGGGATCGTCTCGCACGGCGGCTTCTCCGCCGCGTACTTGAGCACGCAATCCCATGTGCAGAAGTGCAGCGGGTCGCCGCCGTCCGCCTCGACGGTCAGAAACAGTGGCGGACGCAGGCCGCCCGTCTGCACGTGGTGGTTGCACTCACGCCAGTCACAGGAGTAGACACGGCTGATGCTCATCTCATTCCTTTCGAGTCGATTGTTCGGGTCCCGAGCCGGTTATCAGCCGGTCAGGGCGATCGTCCTCCGGGCGCCTCTCTCGCCCGCGGCCTCGGTCGGAGACCGCTGGTCTCGTTCGGCACTGTGCTCCGGGCAGTAGACGCCGCGGACCTGGCCACTCTTCAATCCGTAGCCGAGCCACACACCGCCGCCCCAGGTGAAGCTGAAGAAACGGTCTCCGTGGGCGCCAGCCCGCCGCTCACGTGCCCAGGCGTCGGTCACGACGCCAGTCGGAATCGTCGCGCGACAGGAGCACCCGTGGGACAGATAGCCCGAGGAGACGCACCGCAGGGGCGGGTCGGAAGGGCTTCGACGCATGATCCGACGGCTGGCGAGGTTCGTGACCACGGCAGCGTACTCGACGTCCGCTGCTGCGGACTCATCTGCTCGATCTGTTCGAATACCTTCCATATCAAGCTCCTTCGCCTAATGCCCCACCGGGGCCTTCGGGTGATGCCTGCCCCTTTCGGGCAACCTCATGTCGTACTTTTCGGACGACTCGCGACATTTGTGAGGATTGTTCGAGCCTTTGGACGCTTGTTGGGAGGCACGATCGGAAATGTCCCTGCAACAGCAGGGTTTTGGCCCCCGAAGAGCGGCTATCGCCGGGCCCGGCAGGTCAGTCGCCTGCGCCGTGCTTGTGCCCGTCGCCGTGCTTTGCGCCCTTTCCAGGCGCTTCGCCGTCCTGGCCGGGCGCCGTCGCCGGCGTTTCCGGCTGAGCGGCCTGCGCCGCGCCGGCCTGCGGCGTGGCCAGTGCCGAGCCCAGGCCGGCGACGGCGGCGGCGAGGGGAGCCGCGGCCGTGGGGCTCACCCGGCCCTGTTCCTGCAGGGCCGTGAGGCCTCTGGAGAGGTCGAGGACCGCTCGCTGCGCGTCAACCGGACGGCCGGCTTCATAGGAGTGCAGGACATCTTCGAGGCCGCCCGTCATCTGCCGGGCGGCCTTCTGGTCGAGCGCGCCGGACTGCGCCGCCTGCGCAAGCAGTGAGCTCAGCGACCCGGCGGCGGCCGCGACGGTCACCTGGGGCGTTTTGGCGCTCTGGGTGGTCGCGCCAGGCGTGGTCGACGGAGCCGGTTTGGGCGTGGTCGCGGCTCGGGTAGGCGCCGGCGCTGCCGCCCTCGCGGACGCGAGGTTCGGTTTCGAGCTCGCGGCGCGCCGACTGCTCTTACTGGGACCGCTCGATCCTGCGCCGGAGGCCAGCGCGACGATCGCGACGATGGCGATGATGCCGGCAGCCAGCGCGGCGGCGGCTGCCGCGCGGGGGCGCCCGGCTCGCCTACCGGCGCCCAGCACGCGGGTGCTTGCCGTCGGCTCCGCGGGCGCAGCCCGCGCCGTTGCTGGGCGCGGGTCCAAGCGCGGCCGGCGCGGAGCCGCCTGCAGCGCGTCCAGGCGATGCTGAAGCTCCGCGGCGCTCTGCGGCCTCGCGTCGGGGGACTTGGCCAGCATCTGCATGACCAGCGCGTCGAGCGCGGGCGAGACAGCCCGGTTGCCGGCCGACGGCGGCCGCGGGGCGCTGTTGACGTGCTGGTGGGCAACCGCCGCCGCAGCGTCCCCGCTGAAGGGCGGCGAGCCGGTGAGCAGCGCGTAGAGCAGGCAGCCGAGCGAGTAGATGTCCGAGCGCTCGTCTGCGCGCTCGCCGAGCGCCTGCTCGGGCGCCATATAGCCGGCCGTGCCGAGAACCGCGGCGTTCTGCGTCAGCGTGCTGCCGTCGAGCGAGCGCGCGATGCCGAAGTCGAGCACCTTGACCGCTCCATCATCGGCCAGCATGACGTTGCCCGGCTTGACGTCGCGGTGGATGATGCCGGCAGCGTGCGCGGCCGCGAGGGCGCCCGCGACGCGCGAGGCGATGGCGGCTGCCCGCGCCGGCTGGAGCGGGGCGTCCTCGCGCAGCACCTCCGAGAGGCTGCGGCCCTCGACGCACTCCATGACGATGAAGCGAGTCGCTTCGTCCTCGCCGCTGTCATAGATCGCCACGACCCCCGGATGGGTCAGCGAGGCCGCCGCGCGCGCCTCTCGCTCGAAGCGGGTGACATGGCTGGCGTCCTCGGCCGCCAGAGCGGCGGGCAGCAGCTTCACCGCGACGGTGCGCTCGAGGATCAGGTCCGTCGCCCGGTGGACCGTGCCCATGCCGCCGCGGCCAAGGACCGCGCCCAGCTCATAGCGGCCCGCCAGGACCCGGCGTCCGTCGTGCATCACGACATTCTTACGACTTGGCGGGCTCTGACCGCCGGAGGCGGCGCGCGCCCGGTCCTAGCGCGTGTGCTTCTTGACGGCGCTGCGGGCTTTTCCGGCGGCGTTCTTCGCTTTGCCGGCGACGTCCTCCCCGATCCCACGGGCCTCGGTCCCGGGGTGATCCGTCGCGTAACCCGCTTCGCGCTTGAGCTTGCCTTTGACCTCTTTCGCCCTGCCCTCGACCCGCTGAGTACGGTCAGCCATGACGTCTCCTTTCTCGTCTGAGCTTCGTGCCGGCTATATACCCGCCGGCTGGGCGATGAAGCGCGGCCGGCCCTCGGTGACAGGCCTGCGCGGTTGCGCGGCACGAGCTCTAAGGCATCTCTCACAGGGGCCCCGGCTGTGCCGGCCTAGGGTCAACAGGAACCGCTCGAACGCTCGCCACGGCCTCTCCGAGCGGCGGGTCGAGCAGCGAATCCGCTCGTGCACACTCGGGACGAACCCAGCCTCAGAGCCGAGGTCGCCAAGGCGATCTCAGGGTCAGCCGTGAGCCTTCTCGCGCGCCGCACGGGACGCGGCCCGAGCACAGCTCGAGCGTATGTGCAGCCCGAGCTGGTGACGGTCCTGCTCTGGGGCACGCTGACGGCGGGCGAGCGCAGCCTGCTGCGGGGGGGAAGGGAGGAGGTCGTGCTCGCCGTTCGCCAGGCCTACGACGACAGCCTGCGCCAGGAGTTGACCGCCGCCGTCGAAGGACACACCGGCCAGCACGTTCTCGCGTTTCTCAGTGACAGCCACCTCGAGCCGGACATCGCCATCGAGGTCTTCGTCCTGGCGCGCCGGGCGAAGACGTCTCGGCCGCCGCCGGCTCGCATTGAGCGGGCGCCGCGCGCCGCCGGGGAGAGGTGCCTCGGCCCCGCGGCTCGGCGTGGAGGTCGCGGCAACGCTCAGCCGGGGATGATCGTGCCGAACTCCTGCGTATAGACGGCTCCGGGCTGGCCGTGGCCGAGCGAGGCGGGCGCGCGCGCGCTGACACCGACCGCGGTGTCGCGGTAGCGGGCGTCGAGGATGTTCTCCCTGTGCCCCGGCGAGACCATCCAGGCAGCGACGATTGCTCGGGGCGTAGCCATCCAGAGAGTGCCCCAGGCAATGTTCTCGCCCAGTTCATACCCCACGCGCCCGTTGTAGATGTAGCCGTCGGCACGCACTCGACTCAGGGGCGTGCCCCCCCGCCGCGAGATGTGCCCGACGGGCCCGCCGTGAGACATTTCTTCCGAATGGCCCTGGGCGGCCTTCTCGAGTCGACCGTTTGCGCGCAGGGCACGCTCGCCGCGGGTCATCCGTTCCCGGTTGACGAGGCACAGGATCGCGGATCGGATGCGCCCCAGGTCCGATCCGTTGGGCTGCAATTCAGCGTACGCGCAGGCGCCGGTCGCGGTGGGGGCGGGACTGTGGTGCGCCGCAGCGTGTCGTTTGGCCGGGTGGTGTGCCGGATGCCGCGACCTCGAGCGACGCAGGCGCCGGCGAACCTTGTGCACCGCGTGGTGGGTGCGGGAGCGTCGCTTGGGGCAGGCCGCCGTTCGCCGGGTGTGCCGGCGCGTTCGCCCGTGCCGCGATCGCGCATGAAAGCTGCTGTTTCGGGCGCAGAGGGCCGAGCGGCGGCTCGCTGTGCGCCGGTGTTTGGCCGTGGGGTGGGCCTTGGAGCGGGCGACGGTGTGGCCGAACGCCTCGGATATGGGGCCGCACGCGCCCAGGAGCAGCGCGCAGGCGGCAGCGACTAGAGCCAGCCGGTTGAAGGTCACGTTTCCGTTATGAGTGCTGTCGCACGCGGCGATGGGCACGCCGAGGGAGTCTCCCCAACCGGCCGGATGGCACGGCTCGGCAGAGCTCGCCTTCGATTGAGTCGGTCGTCACGATCATCTGGGGCATGGGTCTCCCTTGTGAGGTGGCGTTATGTTCGGATCGCGAAGCGGCCAACTCAGCGCCCCTCTGAGAGCGAGACCCCCAATCGTCTATGTGGCCGCCAGCGAAGCGGTGCAGGCTAGCGCACGAGCCCGATCTTTGATGAAACGGTCTTGTGAAAGCTCGGACTGTGCGAGGAAACTGTGGCCTCCGACTGCCGCCGACGTCGTCGTGACCTCGCCCGGTGCCGGCCCGGAACTGCCCGATTAGCAGGCATTCTCGATGCGGTCAGAGCCTGCCGGAGGCGCAGCACGGTAAAAGAGCCTGCGGGTCGGCCAACGATCGTCCAGCGGCTCGCAGCGGACTTCTCGTCGGGGGAGTAGGGTCGCCGCAAACCACAGAGGAGAGGACCCGCAATGGCTGTCGGCATCAGGCTCAAGTTCGATGGAGGGACGCAGGAGAACTACGACGCAGCTCACGGGGTCATGGAGATCGACACCGATCCGCCGGAGGGCATGATCGTCCACTCCGCGGGCCCCGTCGACGGTGGCTGGGCTGTGATCGACTTCTGGGAGTCACGCGACGCATTTGACGGCTTTGTCGCGTCACGACTGATGCCACGCCTTCAGGGCCTCGGCGACCGCGGGTTTCCGAATCCTCCGGACGTCAAGGAGTTTCCGGTCCACAACCTCCAGACGCCTTAGGCGCCCGGCGAACCGCTCCGATGGATCGGGGCGGTTGGGCCTTGCCGGGCCTGTGGAGATTGCTTAGGGGACGATGAAGCTGAATCGTGCGTCCTGCGGCGTGCCGCCGGCGTCGTAGAAGCGGATAGACACGACTGGGACAGGTTCCCCGGAACAGTCGTAGTGCACAGGCGCTTGGCTACGCTTCGGCGCGTGGAGCTGCAGCGGCGCATTGCGGAGGGGACGGGTGAGTTCTTGCTCTTCGCGCTGACGCCACCGCGCCTGACGACCGAACCGGAGCACGCCCGTCAGATCGCCGCGAAAACGCTCGAGCGCCTTCGCCCCGTGGGCATCGACGGCCTCGTGCTCTACGACATTGATGACGAGAGCGACCGCAACCCCGAGGAACGGCCCTTTCCGTTCCTGCCCACGATGGACCCCGCCGACTACCTCGCTCGCGATCTCGTCGGCTTGGAGGTACCCGCAATCGTGTACCGCGCTGTCAGCAAGTACCCAGAGCAACAGCTTCAGTCGTGGCTCAGCGAACAGGCCCCAACCCACGCGCTGTCGGTGTTCGTCGGTGCGTCGTCCCGTGAAAAGCCGGTCGCGACCTCTCTGCCGCGAGCCTACGAACTACGGAGTGAGATGCGCCCGGATCTCCTGCTCGGAGGTGTGGCGATCCCAGAGCGCCACGCGCGCGGAGGCACGGAGCACCTCCGTCTGCTTGCAAAGCAGGCTGCAGGTTGCTCGTTCTTTGTCACCCAGATCGTCTATGACGTCAACGCCGCGAAGGACCTGGTCTCCGACTATCACTACGAGTGCGCCGCTCGTGGCCTCAAGCCGGCGCCGATCGTCT
>JAOPZB010000119.1 GCA_025964355.1 Solirubrobacterales bacterium
CCACGTGCCCTCAATCGCCGCAGTCGTCAGCGGCGACGTCGTCTACAACCAGGTGCACATGATGACCGCCGAGACCGACGCGAGCACGCGTCAGGCATGGATCGACAACCTCAACGAGATCGCGGCACTGGACCCGAAGATCGTCGTCTCCGGTCACCACCGCGTCGACGCTCCCACCAACCCCGAGTCAATCGGCGAGTCACAGCAGTACCTGCGTGACTTCTCGAAAGTCATCGGCGAGCGGGAGACCGTCGAGGACATCGTCAAAGCAATGCTCGAGCTGCACCCCGACCGCGACAACCCGCGGGTCGTATGGCACTGTGCGCGCGAAGCCGTAAAGAAGCGCGAGCAGGCCTAGAACAGGGCGCGTCAGCGCGTGCCGACCTAACGAGGAGCGAAGGAGCAAACCGCATGAGCGCAGCGACCGCGATACCGACGTACTTCAGAGTCTGTGACGGGGTGCGCATAAGGTATGCCGACACTCGAACGGAGTCAGCGACAACGATGTTGCTGCTTGCCCCTTGGCCGGAGAGTCTTTTTGCCTTCCGCCGCATCTGGGACCCGCTGAGCCGCGCCGGACGGATCGTCGCGATCGACCTGCCAGGGTTCGGGCACTCCGACGGTCGCCCCGAGTTGATCGCCCCGGACGCCGCCGGGGCGTTCCTCGCGCAACTGATCGACGAGTGGGGTCTCGGAACCCCTCACATCGTCGGCCCCGACGTCGGCACCGCAGCCGCGTTGTTCCTCGCAGCAAGAACACCGGAGCGCGTGGCGAGTCTCACCATCGGCGGCGGCGCCGTCCGCGCCCCGCTCGACACAAGCGGTGCCCTGCAGCAAACGATCGAAGCGCCCGACCTCGACATCATCCGCGGTCTGGACGCCAGGACTAACATCGGCGCCGCGGTGGAGTCCGTCGCGCCGAGCGACACCGAACCGGAAGTGCACGAGGACTACGTCAGCGCGTACGACCTCGGCCGGTTCGCTGAGTCAGCTAGATTCGTGCGGCATTACCCAGAGCAGAACGCCGCACTCGCCGAGCTGATCCCGGGGATCACCACGCCCGCCCAAGTCGTCGCCGGCAACAAAGACGACCTCGTGCCATGGTCGAACAACGAGTACCTCGCGGACCTCCTCCCCAACTGCGACGTTCACCCGCTCGACGCGGGCCATTTCGCCTGGGAGGAAGCCGCCGACGAGTACGCAAGTCTCATCGTCGACTGGGTCACAGGAGGATCAGACCGGGCAGCGGGTTCGTGAAGGACTCGTGGCCAGATTCACGAGCCAACCGGCCGACTGCTACCGCATCGAGAACTGGATGAGTGCCCTTGAACAACTCGAAGCCGATTGAGCCCACAGTTGTGCCGATCTACCACGGAACGCGTTCGTCCCGCCCGCAAAGGCTTGGTTCATCACCGATGCCTCACGCGGCTTCGGCCGCGCGCGTACGGAAGCCGCTCAGGCTGAACGAGCACCAGCAACCAATTCCAACCGGGAGGCACGCCACATGAAGGCAGCTGTGATCTACGAGAACGGCAGTCCAGACGTCCTGCTCTACGAGGACGTGCCTGACCCAGACTGCTCCGAGGGTCAGGTGCTGATCGACGTCGAGGCGATCAGCATCGAGGGCGGAGACCTGCTCGCCCGCGCCGGCTCCGCTCCGCCGTCGGTGCCACACAGCGTGGGTTACCTCGCTGCGGGCACAGTCATCGAGGTCGGTCCCGGGGTCCAAGACCTCGTCGTCGGCGACCGGATCGTGACCCTCAACGCTGCGGGCTCGCACGCCTCAAAGCGGGCCGTCCCTGCCGTCTCGACCTGGCCGATCCCCGATGGGCTGGACTCCGCCGTGGCCGTCTGCGTCCCGGTCGCGTTCGGGACGGCCCAGGAGTGTCTCTTCACGGCGGGCCACGTGGCGGCCGGCCAGACTGTCCTGATTCACGCGGGAGCCGGAGGCGTGGGGATGGCGGCGATTCAAATCGCCAAGCAGGCCGGCGCAACCGTCATCTCGACCGCATCAACCGGCGCGAAGCTCGAACGTCTGACGGATCTCGGCCTCGATCACGGGATCAACTACGCCAAGGAAAGCTTCGTCCAGCGGATACGCGAGCTGACCGACGGCCGGGGCGCCGACGTGATCGTCGATTCGATCGGAGGGCAGAACCTCGTCGACAGCATCGATGCGCTTGCCTACCGCGGCTCGCTGATCAGTGTGGGGCTCGCGGCCCGCGCCGGCTCGAACATCGAGGCCAGGCAGCTGTGGGCCAAGAACAACACCCTGCACGGTGTGTTTCTGGGCGGGGCTCTTCTCCAGGAGTACCCTCGCGTCCACGCGATGATCGCCGAGCTGCTTGCGCGCGTCGGCGGCGGCGAGCTTCGCGTTGAGATCGATCGGACCTTCCCGCTCGCGGACGCCGCCGAGGCGCATGCGTACATCGAGAGTCGCCAGGCATTCGGCCGTGTCGTGATGACGCCGTGATGCTAGGGCGCGAGTGCGCCCGTCGGGCGTCGTCGCTCCGGGCCGCTCGATCGGCGGGGCGCTGATCGAGGGCCGTTAGGCGAGCAGCACGGGGACCGCGTCCCGCAGCGCTTTCAGGTGTGTCGTGCCGTGCGAGGTGCGGTCGAGCAGCAACGCGCCCTCGATTGCGCTTAGCAACACCTGCGCTTGGGAGGCGGCGGTGCCCGCGTCACGACTTCGGGCGAATGCGCGCTCGAAGACGCCCGACCAGCGAGCGAACGCTGCTGCAGCAGCGAGACGGAGCGGCTCGCTCGTTCCGGCTGCGTCGAGGGCGGTGGGCGCAACCGGGCAGCCGTCGCGGGGGTCGGCCTCCAACGCGGAGATCATGCCGTCGATAGACCGCTGCGTCGCCACGACGACGTCGTCCGTGTCGTCGAACGCGCCCAGCAGCGCCGCCTCGACAGCGTCGGCCGCCGCTTCGATTGCTGCGGCTGCAAGCTCCTCCTTGCCGCCCGGGAAGTGGTGGTACATCGACCCGTTCGACGCGCCCGCGGCATCGAGGAAGTCGCTCACGCTCGGACCCGCGTATCCGCGCTGGCGGAGCAGGCGCCCGGTCGCGGCGACGAGCTCGGCACTGTGGCGATCAGGACGAGGCACAACAAGATGATAGTGGAGTGGACGCTCTGGTACGATCTGGAGCGTTCGCTCTAAAACAAAACGATTGGAGAAGCGCGATGCCCATGATTGACGTTCACTCAGTCCCGGGGACGTTCAGCGACAAGCACACGTTGGCCAAGGACCTCGCGGGTGCTGTCATGCGTTGGGAGGGGGTCCCGCCGCTCCCGCTGTTCTCGAATAACACGGCGGCGTTCGTCCACGAGTTGCCGGGCGACTCGCTATCCAACGTGAATGGGCACAGCAACTACGTGCGAGTACAGGTGCTCACCCCGGTCGGCGCCCTCGACCGTGCCAAGCAGCTCGGCGTCGTCAAAGAGCTGACGGAGATCGTGGCGGCAGCGGCCGGCGACCCGACGCTCATGGAGCGCACGTGGGTGCTGATCACGGAGTCACCCGAAGGAGGCTGGGGCATCGCCGGGCACGCGAACACCCAAGCCGACATCGTCGCGCAGGCGCGGGCAGCCGCGACAGCGGGCTGATTCGTCGGAGCTCCAAGGCGTTGTCTACATCGAAACTCACTCCGGTCGCATACTCGTGGGACGGCCCAGGCCATCTGGCCGTGAGTTCTCTGGCGCGAGCGTGCTGGGTCCGGTCTCGTCGTTGATCGGACCGCGTGTTCCGCGGCGCCCCTACCCAGTCGCAGCGGGGCAGGGGCGGTCGCCCCGTCCGAGCACGGCGTTCGTCGCCTGGGTCGCGTCAGACAACAGCTCTCGGCGTGGCGTTCCGAGGCGGGCGCGTGTCCCGAGTGCCAGCATCGAGTTGACCATCCTCCGCGCGCCTGCCGAGGCCGAATAGTCGGCCGGGAGCTGGCCAGCGTCGACCGCGGTGGCGAGGCGCTTTGCGATCTGGGTCTCGGTGGTCCTGAGATTTGTCCGAAGAAAGCGCTGGACCGCGGGAAGATCGCTCGATATGGCGACGCTACCGAGGAGGCAGCCGCGGTGGCTCCGATCAGCGGTCGTATATGCGACCACCTCCTCGAAAAACGCATCCACGGCAGGGCCGACCAGCTCCTCGCGTTCCAGCGCCTGAAGCGGAGCTGACGCTGTCGTGTCGCGGAAACGCTCAAGGACGCGCAGGAACAGCTCTTGCTTATCGCCAAACGCGTTGTAGATGCTCGGCCTACCCATGCCCATCGTCGCGCTCAGCTCGTCGAGGCTCGTCGCGGAGTAGCCGTGTGCCCAGAACAGCTCCGCGGCGCTATCGAGCGCCACCTCCGCGTCGAAGGACCTCGGCCTCCCGCGCGCTCTCAAATTATTTTCTACCATTTCGCCTACAAATCGTAGCAGGCTGTTATTGTACTGCTCCGCATAAAAAGGGCGGCGTGCTGCAACGCCGCCATGAGCCGAAGGAGCCGTACACATGAGCGATCCAAGTTCCAACGCGCTCGTCCCAGCAGGAATCGAAACGCGGGCCTCCGAGTCTGCCGAGGCCACATCTGAGAAATGGAGTGGCCGGCTGCGGGCAACCGTCGCGATTCTCTGCGGCGCGCTGTTTCTCGACGCGATGGATGTCTCGAGCGTCAACGTGGCACTCCCAACTATCGGCTCGCACCTTCACATGTCAGCGTCGACCCTGCAATGGGTCGTGTCCGGCTACGTGCTCGGCTACGGCGGGTTCCTGTTGCTCGGGGGCCGTGCCGCGGACCTGCTCGGCCGCCGCCGTGTCTTCCTGATCGCGCTCGCGATCTTCGGCGTCGCTTCGGCCCTCGGCGGTATCGCAGACGACGCTAGCCTCGTGATCGCGGCTCGGTTCATTAAGGGCGTCGCGGCCGCCTTCACGATCCCGGCCGGGCTATCGATCCTCACGACGACGTTCCCGGAGGGCGCGTCGCGCAACAAGGCACTCGGGGCGTACGCAGCGACTGGCGCAGCCGGTTTCTCACTGGGGCTCGTGATCGGCGGGCTGTTGTCGGAGCTGGGCTGGCGCTACGTGTTTCTGGTGCCCGCCCCGCTCACGGCGATCATCGTGATCGCTGCGCTCCGTGTGCTTGAGAGCAGGAACGAGCCCTCCCTCGGGCACAGGCACTACGACCTACTGGGCGCCCTGACCGTCACCGGCTCAATGGTCGCCCTCGTGTACTCCGTGGTGGAGGCCCCGTCTCGTGGCTGGCTCGACGCCCGCACCATCGGTGGGCTCGCGATCAGCTCGCTTCTACTGATCGCGTTCGTGCTGATCGAGCGGAGCGCTCCCCATCCCCTGGTTCGGCTCGGGATCCTGCGGGTCCGCACCCTAGTCTCCGCTGACGTCGCGGCGTTTCTGTACTTCGGCTCCTACCTGGGCTTCCAGTTCCTCGCGACCCTCTACGTCCAAGATGTCGCCGGTTGGTCACCGCTCAACACCGCGATCGCCTTCCTGCCCTCGGGCCTACTGCTACCGATCATGGGCGCGCAAGCCGAAAGGTTGATCGGACGATTCGGCACCACTCGGCTGATCGGGGCAGGACTGACAGCTTTCGCTGTGGGCTACACGCTGTTTCTCCGGGAGAACTCGCACGCCCTGAACTATTCCTGGATCCTTCTTCCCACGATGCTGATCCTCGGCCTTGGCTGGGGGCTCGGGTTCCCGTCGCTGAACGTCCAAGCGACTATGAGAGTCACCGACAGCGAGCAGGGTCTCGCGGCGGGCTTGTTCAACACGAGCTTTCAGATCGGCGGCGCCGTCGTGGTGGCCATCGTCAGTGCAGTCATAAGCAGCCACATAAGGTCTGACGGCGGCCGCCAAGGCCAGGGGGTTCTCGATGCGATGCGACCGACACTTGCGATCCTGATCGGCCTGGCGCTGCTCGGCGCGGTCGCACT
>JAOPZB010000160.1 GCA_025964355.1 Solirubrobacterales bacterium
ACTGTCCACAACAGCGGCGGACGCGCGCTAGACATCAACGGGACGCTGCAGCTCTCGGGCGGCCCCGGCGGGCTCAGCGCCGGCCCGTTCCCTGCCAATCTCGGCACCACCCTGGCAATCGGCGCAACCGAGCCGATCGTGATTCAGCTGGACAAGCGGATACCGGCCGGCCCGTGGCACGCGCTGGTGAGGATCCGCAGCGGGCTGCTCGAGCGCAGCGCCCGCGCGACGCTCACCTTCCCTGCAACCGGGGGCAGCAGCACGCCGTACCTCGTCATCGTGGTCCTCGTCATCCTTGTGCTCGTGGGTATCGTGCTCGCCCGGCTGCGGACCAGGAGACCTCGCAACGGGCAGACCATTTCGGGCCCCTCCCGGGCGGTAGGATCGGTGCATGAGCGAGAGCGCTCACTTCACGGTTGAGCAGGCGCGCGCCGCCGGGGAGCGGATCGGCATCGATTGGACCGCATCGCCGTTCGACGCCGAGCAGTTTCGGATGGGAATGGATGTCGAGCTCGAGCACGGCAAGCAGGATCTCGCGACCAACGTCACCGACGACGACGTGAGCGTCACCGCGAAGATCGCGCGAGCGCACCTCAACGAGTTCCCCGACTATTACTCCCGCCTGGCCGTCATGGAGGCCGAGGCGAAGGCCTACTGGTCCGCGCAGGGCGACTAGGGCGTCGTTGCGATCGGCGGCGTGGCGGCACCCGGGCGGGTTGCGACCGTGGGATGCTGGTCCTTGGTGCTCGTAGCTCCGCTCGCCGGCGGGGCGGCCACGCCTGTGACCGTGACCAGGGCGGGGTGCTGGGCGGCGGTGTTGGTGGGGTCGGTCATGTGCTCGCCGGTACCCGCGATCAGGCGAAGGTGGGGGCTTCCTCGAAGTGGGGGAAGTGCGCCTGCAGGTCGACGCCGAGCTGGATCAGGCTCGCCTCCGCAAACGGCGCGCCGCCCAGCTGGATGCCGACCGGGAGGCGGGTCTTGCTGGAGGTGCCGCCCGGGACGGTCACGACCGGAAAGCCGAGGTAGCTGAAGAGGTAGGTGAGCAGCTTCGAGTTCTCGGGGTTCGTCACGGGGCTCGCGACCTCCGGATTTGCGCGGGCCGGCGGATCGGCGAGCGAGACGAGCAGCGCCACCGCGTCGAGTTCGTTCTCGGCGAGGGTCGCCTTCCACCTCGCCTGAAGCGCGGCCCGCTGCCGGTGCAGGGCGAGGTATTCGAGCGCGCTCAGATGCGACGCCGCGATCAGGCTGAGCATCTGCGCGGCGGGCGGCTTGTACAGAGCGGCCTCACTCGGATACCACTGGCTGTGATAGGAGAGCGCGTCGGTGTAGAACTCGATCGGCCCGATCGAGCCGAACGGGTCGCCCGGCACCGCCAGTTCGACCAGCGTCGCGCCGAGCGAGCTCAGCTCTTTGAGGGTCCGGGCCAGGATTTCGCCCGGCCCGGCTTCGGGCGTGCCGAGGTTGGTCGGTACGCCGATGCGAGTCCCGGCCAGCGGAGTGGCGCCTTTGCGGGGGAGCGTCGGATACCGGGTAGGCGGCCTCTCGGCGATGTCGGTCGAGGGATCGTTGTCGTCCTCCCCGGCGAGGGCGCTCAAGATCAGGCTGCAGTCGCCGACCGAGCGACCCATCGGGCCGCAGTGGTCCAGTGCCCACGCGAGCGGGATGACGCCGTATGAGCTGACCAGCCCGAATGTCGGCTTGATCGAGCTCACGCCGCAGAAGGCGGCCGGGATGCGGAGCGATCCGAGGGTGTCCGAGCCCATCGCCGCGGTGACCATGCGCGAAGCAAGCGCCGCGGCGCTGCCTCCGCTCGACCCACCCGTGATCAACGCCGTGTCCCACGGGTTTCCGCACTGCGGCGTCACGGCTAGAAAGGCGAACTCATCGGTGTGCGTGTGTCCAAGGAGCACCATTCCCGCGCTCGCCAATCGTTCCCAGGCGGTGCTGTCCCCGGTTGCGACGTTGCCCGCGAGCACCTTCGAGGAAGCCGTGACCGGCAGGCCCTTCACCGCGTATAGATCCTTCAGCCCCAGCGGGACCCCACACAGAGCGGGCGCTGCCCGGCTTTCGGCCCGTGCCCTTGCCAGGCGGGCATCGGCCGCCGCCGCGAGCGACTGCGCCATTTCGGGGTAGAGCCGAATCCAGGCGTTGATCTCGCTAGCCGAGCCTTCGAACGTGACAGCGCCGTTGCGCTGCGCGATCCGCTCCTGGCACGCTTGCGTCAGCTCGCCGCTTGACAGGAGACCCGCGTGGAGCAGCGACGCCGCTTCGAGGACGCCGAGATCCGCCGGATTCGCATGGCGTGCGGCGATCGGTTTCGGCGGTGGCAGCCCGGGCGCGGAGTTCGCCGTCGTCGTCGCCGTGCGCGCACGTGCAGGCGGTGTCGTGCTCGCGCCGGTCGAGCGTCGCCGGGCCGCCCGACTCAGTGGGGGGTCGAGGAGTGGCACCACCGCAGCACCGGCGGCGCCTGCGAGGAAGCCGCGGCGGCTCAGATCCGTCATGCGGCCGCCATTACCCGCTCGACTGCTGGTACTTCTAGGCTGCGGTCCAAAATGTGTCTCGCCGCGTTCGACCTCCGGATGAAATCTGTCGCGACGTGCGCAAGCTCACACATCCTTAGTCGCGTCTGTGCCCTCGGCCGACGGCAGCCCTCGCCGAGGGCCCCCACTCGATGGGGAGCCGCCCGGCGTTACCTCAGTGGTTCAGCGGATTCAACTCAGTGATCGCACACGTCGCGTAGTCGCTTCTGAACTTACGGTATCCGCTGTACGCGGGCGCCGCTTTCGCAAGAAATGGTCCGTCCGCGGCGTGAGGAAAAGGAGGCTGCCCACTCCCCCACCTCCCACTTTATCGGCCATAGGGGGCTTGATTCAAGCCCCAGGGTGTGCTGCATAATCCCCCGCCGCAGGCCAGAACCTACGGAAAACGGAGTCATGAAATGCGTGTGTTGCTGTCGAGATATGGGTGGCGCGGCGAGGTCGAACCGACGATGGGACTCGCGGTGCACGCGCGGACACTCGGCGCGGAG
>JAOPZB010000175.1 GCA_025964355.1 Solirubrobacterales bacterium
AGACGAGGAAGGCGACGACCACGAGCACGAGCGTCGTCGTGTCGCGCTTGGAGATGCCGTTGTCGATCGCGATCTTCGCTAGCAGCGGCGGTGCGAGCGACGCGGCTGTCCCCACGAGCAGAGCGGCAAGCATCGCCGCCGAGCGCAGGCGGTAGGGGCGAAGCAGCGCGAGCAGCCCGCGCAGGTTACGTCCGCGCGTGCCCTTGGATGCACGCTCGCCGGCCCACTGGGCGCGTCCGAAGCCCGGCCCCGCCGGTCCGCGTCCAACCGGAGGGCTCACAGGCCGCTCACCTCCGGCTCGCGCGTCTCGCGCGTCAGGAAGACCTGGTCGGGCAGTCCCTTGGCGACGATTTCGCGGTAGAGCTCGGAGGTCTCGAGCAGTTGCAGATGATCGCCGCGGTCGAGCACGCGGCCGTGGTCGAGCACGACGATCTCGTCGGCGAGGGCGATCGTGGAGAGGCGGTGGGCGATGATGAAGGTCGTCCGTCCGGACATCGCCTCGTCGAGCGCCAGCTTGATCAGCCGCTCGGTCGAGGAGTCCACCGATGAGGTCGCGTCGTCGAGGATCAGCACGCGCGGGTCGGCAAGCAGGGCGCGGGCGATCGCCAGCCTCTGGCGCTGGCCGCCGGAGAGCGTCAGGCCGCGCTCGCCGACGCGCGTGGCGTAGCCCTCGGGCAGGTCCACGATGAACTCGTGCGCCTGCGCGCGGATCGCCGCCTGCTCGATCTCTGCCGCCGAGGCCTCTGGCCGCGCGTAGGCGATGTTCTCGGCGACGGTCGCCGAGAACAGGAACGGGTCGTCGCTGACGATCGCCACCGCGCGCCGCAGCGAGCGGAGATCCACCTCGCGCACGTCGGCTCCGTCGATCAGCACCTGGCCCGACGAGGCGTCGTAGAGCCTGGAGATCAGCGAGACTAGGCTCGTCTTGCCCGAGCCCGTCGCTCCGACCAGCGCGATGGTCTGCCCGGCCGCGACGTCGAGGTTCACGTCGCGGAGCACCGCACGCGCGCCGGCGCGGCCAGGCGCCCTCCCGCCGGAGCGTGCTCCGTTGGCGGCGGCGTCGTGGGGCACCGGCGTCGGCCCCGCGCCGCCGGCGCCGTTTGCGGAGGCGCTTCCGTTGGAGTGAGCCGCGGCGGCGGCCTTCGCGGCCTGGCGGGTCCCACCGTCGGAGCGGCCGTCGTCGGCCCGGTAGGCGGCGCCGAAATCGTCGGCTTCGTCGTAGCGGAGGGTGACGCCGCGCAGCTCGACGTGGCCGCTTCCTGGGGGCAGCGGCGGCGCATCGGGCGGCGAGGTCAGCCGCGGCTCGCGGTCGAGCACCTGGAAGATGCGCGCGCCGGAGGCCGTGGCGCGCTGCGCCAGCCCGAGCGTGACGCCCAGCGAGCGCATCGGCGAGATCAGCATCGCGAGGTAGAAGTAGAACGCGGTGAACTGTCCGAGGGAGAGGTGTGCGTGGATCACGCTCGTCCCGCCGACGAGCAGCACGGCCGCCAGCCCGAGCTGCGGCAGGAAGCCGATCATCGGGTTGTAGCGGGCCTCCAGGCGCGTCGAGACCATCGCCTGGTCGAACACGCGCGACACGCTGTGGCGGAAGCGCTGCAGCTGCAGCGGCTCGCGCGCGAAGGACTTCACGACTCGCACGCCCGAGATGTTCTCCTCGGCGCTCGCCGTCAGCTCCGCGATCCGCTGCTGGACCTCCTGGATCGCCGGGCGCGCGCGCCTGCCGTAGCGCTGCGAGATGACGACGACGAACGGCACGGGCGCCATCGCGATCAGGCCGAGTTTCGGGTTGATCAGGATCATCGCGATCCCGGCGAGCACGAGCGTGAGGGCGGACTGCAGGATGAAGACGAGCCCGTAGCCGAGGAAGAAGCGGACGGCCTGCAGGTCGACCGTCGCGCGCGACATCAGCTGTCCGGTCTGCTGATGGTCGAAGAAGGCCAGCTCCAGCCGCTGCAGGTGTCCGTAGAGCAGCTCGCGCAGGTCGTACTCGATACCGAGCGATACGCGCCCGGCGATCATCCGGCGCATGTAGGTGAGGCCCCAGCGCAGGAGCACGGCGCCGACGATCGCGAGCGCCACGATCATGAGCGTGTGGCGGTCGTGGTTGCGGGCCGCGAGCTCATGCAGGCGCGAGTGAACCGCACCCGTCCTGAGCGCGTCGACCGCTCGCCCGGTGAGGTATGGAAGCGCGACGGTCATGACCATCGCGACGCTCGCCAGTCCCCACGAGGCGATCAGCCCACGTTTGTATGAGCGCAGAAATCCGAGCAGTCGATAGAAGGTGTTCATAGTTGTATGGTCAACGATTATTGCAGCCGCCGACGGGCCGTCCAGACGCCGGCCGGGGACGCCGAGCCTAATCTCCAATGATGGCCGACCCGACCACGAGCCCCGGTTCTGCGCCGCCGGCGGGGCTGTGTGACAGCTGCGTCCACCAGCAGCTGGTGCACACGACCAGGGGCTCGACCTTCTCTCTCTGCCGCCGCTCGCGCGACGATCCGGCATACCCGCGGTACCCCCGCCTGCCGGTCCTCGCCTGCCCGGGCTACGAGCAGCGCGAGCGCGAGCAGCCTCGCTGAGCCGCGCTGCTCCAGCCGTCGCGCGCTCAAGCGGCGGCGACCGTGACGGGAGCTCCCTCGGCGGTCTCCTCCGGCTGTCCGGATGTAACGAAATCGCGGCTTCGCACGAGGGCGAACCCCGCCACCGATCCGGCCAGCGCGATGACGGCGGCGATGGTCAGGATGCTTGTCAACGCGTCGGTGAAGCCGACCCGGTAGGCGTGGGTGAGCGCGGTGCGTGCGCTCAGGGGGAGCGAGCGCGCCACCGACGACACGTCACCGGAGACGAGCGCTCCCGCGAGCTTGCCGTGAGCGGCGGCGAGAACCTCGTGGCCGGCGCGGGTGGCCGCGAGCGCAGAGGTGGTGTTGTGGGTGACGTCGTGCTGGAAGACGGCCCCCAGGCCCGCGATCCCGGTCGCTATGCCGACCTGGCGAAAGGTGTTGTTGATGCCGGAGGCCATGCCGCTGCGCGTGAAGTGCACGACGCCGATCGCGGTCGACGCGAGCGGCGGGTTGACCATGCCGACGCCGGCGCCGGCGAGCAGGAACCCGGGTATCAGGGTCGTCCAGCCTGAGGTGGCGTTGACGGCGGTCATCGCGATCAGCCCGACGCCGACGAGCAACATCCCGATGCCCAGCAGCATCCGCACGGGCACGCGCACGCTCAGCCGCCCGGAGATCGGCGCGACTACGAACGACAGCAGCGTGATCGGCAGGAAGCGCAGGCCCGCCTGCAGCGGGCTGTAGCCGAGCACGTCCTGGATGTAGAGGGTGAGGTAGAGGAACATCGCGAACATCGACGAGGAGATCGCGAAGGCGACGATGCTCGCGCCGGCGAACGCTCGACGGCGGAAGAGCGTCAGGTCGAGCATCGGCCGCTGCTGGCGGCGCTCGACGACGACGAACAGCACGATCAGCACCGCCGACCCGACGAGGTAGGAGAGGATCTCCGTCGAGCCCCATCCCTTTTCGTTGCCCTTGATGAGCGCGAACACGAGGAGGAACAGGGACGCCGAGAACGTCAAGAAGCCCATCCAGTCGACGCCGCGAGCCTCCGGATCGCGCGACTCTGCGACCTGGGTGAGCGTCAGGTAGACGGCGGCGATGCCGATCGGGACGTTCACGAAGAAGATCCATTCCCAGCCGATGCCCGAGGTGATGACGCCGCCGACGACCGGGCCGACTGCGACCGCCGCGCCGATAACGCCGCCGAACACGCCGAACGCGACGCCGCGCTCCTTGCCCTGAAACGCGGTCGCGATCAGCGCCAGCGACGTTGCGAACATCATCGCCCCGCCGATCCCCTGCAGGGCGCGCGCGAGGTTCAGCGCGAGGGGGCTCCCCGACAGGCCGCAGACGGCCGAGGAGATCGTGAAGACGACCAGTCCGATGACGAACACGCGCCTGCGCCCGAGGAGGTCGGCGAGCGCGCCGGCCGTGAGCAGGAAGGCCGCGAGCGTCAACGAGTAGGCGTTGACGACCCATTGCAGGTCCCTGAAGTTCGAGTGCAGCGAGCGCTGGATGTCCGGCAGCGCGACGTTCACGACGGTGATGTCGAGCAGCAGCATGAAGATCGCCACCGAAACCGCGATGAGGGTCCACCATTTGCGCTCCACGACGTCTCCTCGCTGTTGCCGCCCGGTTTGCACCGCACTATATGAACGGTCCGCGCGACGCTCGGAGTGCGCGACGCGGGGTCCGCCCGAGGCTGGGCCAGCGCACGCACCGTGCGGCCCGCCGGCGCGGGGACCAAGGGTCCGCGCGGGTCCGCGCGACGTCGGTCAGGCGTCCTGCAGGTGCCGTTTGAGGAACGGCACGATCTCCCGCCAGAGCTTCGCCGCCGCCTCGGGGCGGTAGGTCGGGCGGTAGTCGGCGAAGAACGCGTGGCCGGCGCCCTCGTAGACGTCCACTTTGACCTCCTGGCCGCTTCTAGCAGCCCGCTCGAGCAGCTGCGCGCCGAGCTCGGGCGACGGGTTCTGGTCCTCTGCGCCGATCGCCGCCAGCAGCGGGCAGCGAAGTTTGTCGGCGAGCTCGAGCGGCGGAACGGGCCGCTGCGGCGTCGAGCGCTCGTCGGTCGTGGCTTTGTCGATGAAGCCTCCCCAGCAGTCGACGGCCGCGTTCAAGCTGTCGCTCGAGCAGGCGAAGAGCAGCGTGTAGCGCCCGCCCATGCAGAAGCCGATGCAGCCGATCCTGGCGGTCACGTCGTCGCGCGCGCCCAGGAAGCTCGCCGCGCCCTCGAGGTCGCCGAGCACGGTCTCGTCGGACATCGAGAACAGGCGCGCCATCAGCGCGGGCGGATCGCCGGCCGGAGGCGGACCGCCTTCGCGGGTGTAGAGGTCGACTGCGAGCGCGGCGTAGCCGACGTTGGCGAAGCGGTTGCTGACGTCGCGGATGTGGTCGTTGACCCCCATCGCCTCGTGGATGACGATCATGCCCGGGTAGGTGCCGTCCGCGCGCGGGCGCGCCAGGTAGCCGTTGATCTCCGTTCCGTCGGCGCTGGCGAACGTCAGCTCCTCGGCCCGTACGCGCGTGGGATCGGTGACGGCGCCGGGGACGCCGTCGGGGCTCGGCTTCACCTCGATGCTTGTCATCTTGCCTGCACCTCCGTCGCTGGGGTCTGCCCGCGCCTCACAATTTCGATGCCCGGCCGGAGGCCGGGAGGGCGTGCGTGGCTGGCGTCACAGGATCGCCTTCGGGTAGGCGCGCGTGGCGGCCGCGAGCATCACAACGAAGAAGCCTGCCACGACGAGGAAGTCGAGCCAGACCTCTCCAGCCCCGCCGACGCCGACCAGCATCTGGCGCAGGCCCTGGACCTCGTATGTGAGCGGATTGACGCGGGCGATGACGTGCAGCCAGCCGGGCATGACGCTCAGGGGGTAGAGAGCGCTGGAGGCGAAGAACAGCGGCATCATGATGAGCTGTCCGATGCCCATGAAGCGCTCGCGCTCCTTGACGGCGGCGGCGAGCAGCATCGACATGCAGGCAAAGGCCGCCGTCCCGAGCATCAGCATCGCGAGCGTCCCGAGGATGCCGGTGAACGTCCAGCGCACGCCGATCCCGGCGAGGGCGAGCACGACGAGCAGCAGCAGCGCCTGCACGAGCGCGCGCACGCACGCTCCGGCCGCCTTGCCAAGCACGATCGAAGTCCGCGACAGCGGCGTCGCGAGCAGGCGCTGCAGCTGGCCTACGTCGCGTTCCCAGATGACCGCCAGCCCGAAGAAGATTGCGATGAACATCGCCGCCTGGGCCATCACGCCGGGAGCGAGGTAGGCGCGGTAGTCGAGCGTGCCGAGCGTGAGCGAGCGGTTGTTGCGCAGCGCGGTGCCGAACACGAACAGCCAGAGCAGCGGCTGGACCGAGCGGGTGATGATGTCGAGGTGGTCGTGGCGCAGCTTGCGCATCTCGGCCTGGGCCATGGCGAGCGTGCCCGCGGCCATCCGCGCCAGCGGCCCGGACGCGAGCGCCGGCGGCAGGCGCTCAGCCGAGGCGGCGGGCGACGCGGCGCTGTGCGCGGACATCGGACAACCTCCCCTCATCCTCGTCGCCTTCCGGGTCGATCTCGCGCCCGGTGACCGCGGTGAAGACCTCTTCGAGGCTCTCGGTGTGATGGCGCTCGAGCAGCTCGGCAGGCTCGCCCTGCTCGACCAGGCGTCCCTGATCGATGACCGCGAGACGCTCGCAGTAGCGCTCCGCCTCCTCCATCAGATGGGTGGTCACGAGGATCGTCGTGCCGGCCTGCTCGCGAAGTGCCTGCAGCCGCTCCCAGACCATGCGACGCGCCGTCGGATCGAGGCCGACGGTCGGCTCGTCGAGGAACAGCACCGCCGGGCGGTTGAGCAGCGCCGTTGCGATCTCCAGGCGGCGCAGCATCCCGCCGGAGAGAGTACGCGCGAGCCGGTCGAGCATCGGGGCGAGATCCATCGTCTCGATCGCCTGCTCGATGCGCTCGCGGCGCTCGCGCTTGGGCACGCCGGTGACGCGGCCGTAGAAGTCGAGGTTCTCGTAGGCGGTCAGCGCGCCGTCGACGGAGATCGCCTGCGGGATGTAGCCGATGCTCGCCCGCACGGCGAGGCCGTCGCTGCGGACATCGAAGCCGGCCACGAGGGCCCGGCCCTCGGTCGGCGGCAGCAGCGTGGTGAGCACTCGGATGGTCGTTGTCTTGCCCGCCCCGTTGGGGCCGAGCAGCCCGAAGACCTCGCCGGGGGCGACGGCGAAGGACACCCCGCCCACGGCCTCGAGGTCGCCGAAGCGGACCACCAGGCCGTCCACGAGGACCGCCGGGTCGGCGCCGCGGTCGCTCATTGCTGGGGCTCTCCGGTGCGCTCGAGCGCCGGCGGGAACTCGCCGGCGGCGCTGGCGTCGGCCTCGCGTATCTTGCGCCTGACGCGCTTGCGCGTCTCGGACAGCTCGTCCTCGAGCTTCGCCAGCTCGTCTGCCCGGTGGCGCACGAGCTCGAGCTGGCGTTCGACGTGTCCGAGCGCCTCGGCGAGCAGCTCGCGACGGCGTCGGGGGTCGACGTCTTCCCTACGCAGCTGCTCGCGCACCTCGGCACGAGCCTCCTCGGCGGCCAGCAGCGTCTTGAGCTCCTCCAGCGACACCCCGAGCAGGTCGCGCAGGCGCATGACCTCCCGCAGCCGCTCGACCTCGGAGTGGGTGTAGATCCGATGCTGGCCGGACGGACGGGCGGGCGCCTCGGCGAGCAACCCGATCTCCTCGTAGTAGCGGATCGTGCGCGGTGTCGTGCCGACCAGGCGGGCCACGTCGCCGATGCGCAGGCTTGCGCCGACCGGGGCGGAGGGGGTGGGGGAGGCTGTCGGGCGGCGGGACTCCATCGTCAGCGCGTGGCGCCTGCGGCGATTGCGGGCTCGCCGTCGTTGTCGAGGCTCGCGGGCGCCGGGGAGCCAACGTGAGCGGGACGCAGCAGGCAAACGGCCGCCCCGACGAGCGAGGTGGCGGCGAGCACCCACAGCGCCACGTGCATGTTGGCGATGAACGGCGCGAGCTTTTGGGGGGAGAGGCCCTTGGTGAGGCCGGAGAAGATCGCGAACAGCGTGGCTTTCGGGATGGCCGATGTCACGATCGCAAGAACGAACGCGATCGAGAGCACCGCGCCGGTGTTCTGCAGCAGGGTTCGCGCGCCGGCGGCGACGCCGCGACGATAGGCCGGGACGACGCCCATCATCGCCGCCGTGTTCGGGCTGTTGAACATTCCGGAGCCGACACCGACGATCATCAGCCAGAGGCCGCTCTGCCAGTAGGGGGTGTGGACGCCGAGCGTCGTCATCGCCGCCAGCCCGGCCGCAGAGACGAGCATGCCGATGGCCGCGAGCGCGCGCGAGCCGTGCCGGTCGGCGTAGACCCCGGCGATGGGGGAGGCGATGAGCATGCCGAGCGCGAGCGGGATCAGCTTGACGCCCGCTTGGATCGGGGAGTTGCCCTGCGCTCCCTGGAAGTAGAAGACGAACAGGAACATCAGCGCGAAGCGCGCCAGCCCGTTGATGAACGCTGCAGCGCTCGCCGCCGCGAACAGGCGGTTCTGAAAGATCTTCAGGTCGAGCATCGGAGCGCGCGAGCGTTTCTCGATCAAGACCCACACCGGCAGCAGCACCGTTGCCGCAGCCAGGCCGCCGATCACGATCGAATCGTTCCATCCGCTGATGCCTCCGCGCGACACCCCGAGCACGAGGCCGGTGAGTCCGAGCACGAACGTGCTCGTGCCGAGCACGTCGTAGCCGCGGACGGAATCGGGTTTTGCGAGCTCCCGCAGGATCAGCGCTCCCCATACCGCGCCGCCGATGGCGAAGGGGACGTTGAACCAGAACACCCAATGCCAGGAGATGGCGACCAGTGCGCCGCCGAGCACCGGACCTAGCACGAGCCCGATGGCGGCGACCATCGTGTTGCCGCCCATCGCGAGGCCGAGCTGCTCCTTGGGGAAGGCGTCAGTCACGAGGGCGGCGGCGTTCGCGAACAGGAACGCCGAGCCGATGCCCTGCAGGATTCGCCACAGGATCAGCACGGTCGCGTTCGCGGAGAAGCCCGCGCCGAGCGAGGCGAGGGCGAACACGAGGAACCCGCCGACGTAGGCGCGCTTGCGCCCGAACAGGTCGCTCAGGCGTCCCGCCATCAGCACGAGGACCGTCGCGGCGATCAGGTAGGCGAGGATGACCCATACGAGCGCGAGCAGGCTCGTGTGCAGGGAGCGCTCGAGATCGGGCAGCGCGATGATCAGCGTGCCGGAGTTCGTCGCCGCGAGCAGCATTCCGAGGCTCGTGCACGACAGGGCCCACCACTTGTAGTGCTCGTGCCCGGCGGCCACGCCGAAGCGCGAGCCCTGTCGCTGCCCGGGCTGGTCCTGCCTCGCTGTCACGGTGCTCAACTGATTCGCTCCTCCAGATCCCAGCTAAATTGACGTGAACGTAAGGATCACAATAGCAGGGCGCATGGCGCCGGTGCTCGAAAGCACCAAGCGCCCGCGCCCGATGTCGGCTGCCGCCGGGTGCTAGAACTGAAGGGGATGGCCACGGATCAGACAAAGGTCGTGAAGTCCGAGCAGGAGTGGCGTGAGCAGCTGACGCCGGCGCAGTACGAGGTCCTGCGCAAGGCGGGCACCGAGCCGCCGTTCTCCGGAGACTACGTCTACAACAAGGCCTCCGGCGACTACCGCTGCGCGGCCTGTGCGGCCGTTCTGTTCGCCGCCGACACGAAGTTCGA
>JAOPZB010000134.1 GCA_025964355.1 Solirubrobacterales bacterium
ACCTAGCGATGTCGGGAGCGACGCCGCAGGACGCGGGGCTCGCCTCGGGCCTCGTGAACACCACCGCGCAGGTCGGCGGCGCGCTCGGGCTGGCGGTGCTCGCGACGCTCTCGACGTCGCGCAGCAATGCGTTGAAAGCGAGCGGGCATCCGACGGCGTCAGCGTTGACGTCGGGCTACCACCTCGCGTTCTGGGTCGCCGCCGCGCTCGTCGGCTGCGCGATCGCAGTCGTGCTCGCGGCGGTCGAGCCCGGCCGTGCACCCGCGGTAGCGCACGGCGCGTCGCACTCGCACAGCGACGCGGACGCGCAAGGCGCGGGGGACGAACAGCGTGCGCCGCGCCGGCGGCGTTCATCGCCGGCTTGAGGGGGTCGCGCCGCGTCAGGCGGCCAGAGACGGGGCGCTGTCGAAGAGTGCCGCGAAGTTGTCGGTGCCCATGTGGCGGCCCTTGAGATCGGCGATCGTGGCGGCATCGGCGACGCCGTCGCCGAGGAGGCCGGCTCCGCCCTCGGGCCCGAGAGGGATCGCGATCATGGGTGGGAACTTCTCGTAGCTGGTGAGCTCGCCGGCGCCGGTGATGAGCGCGCGGACGTTGGCCGCGACGACGGCGGCCTGGGCGTTGGCGATGCCTGCCATGTCGCGGTCGGCGTCGGCGAGGTCGCCGAGGGCGAAGGTCTGGTTCTCGCCGATGACGCGCAGATGCTCGTCGACGCGCACGTAGCCGCGCTCGTCGCGTCGGTCCTCCAGCGCTCCGCCCTCGAGATACTCGCTTTGTGCCCGCACGCCGAAAGCGCGAAACCAGATGTCGGCGAGGAGCTCGTCGCCGTTCGCGGTCGCGATGGCGATGGGGGATAGCGTCGCGGGCGGGGCGCTGGGCAGCTCGGTGATCGCCGTGCCCAGCCGCAGCTCGACGCCGAGCGCGTTGAGTTGGCGGCGCAGCTCGTCGCGCAGAGCCTGGTCGTAGGGGCCGACGAGGATGTCCTCGGAGATGTCGGCGACCGTGACGTGCTTGTGGGGGAAGAACGCCTTGATCTCGCCGGCGAGCTCGAGGCCGGACGGGCCGGCACCGACGATAAGTGCACGGTCGGCGGCGAGCAGCGCCTCATGCGCGGCGCGGTGCCGCGCTCTGGCGGAGGCGATGTCGGGCTCGTCGGTCTTCGCCGGGAAGGGATAGGCCGACCCGGTGGCGAGCACGAGGTAGTCGGGCTCGAGGACGTCGCCCGACGCCAGCGTGGCCCGGCGCCCGTCGACCGCGACGGCGCGATCGCGCAGGAAGCGGCCATGCGCGAGCAGGTGCTCGTAGGGAAAGAAGATCCGGTCCAGCCACTCCGGGTCGACGAGGGCGCGCCAGGCGGCGATGTTGTGGACGAAAGCCTCGGTGGGGTCGACGAGCGTGACATCGGCAATGTCGTCGAGCGCCTTGGCGGTCCGGATGCCGCCGTAGCCGCCGCCGACGACGACGACGGAGGCGCGTGCGGTGGGGATGTCGGCCATGGGGACCTCTCTCATGCTTGTAGCTCAGTAGTCACAGCGTGCAGCAAAGTCACTAGCAAAATCCTAGCAGCAAGTGACACGCTAGCATGAACTCATGGCCACGGCGAGCAAACTCAGCCAAGAGCACATCTCCGGAGCCTGCGAGCGCGGCACCGTCGCGCTGGGACGCGCGTTCGAGTTCCTCGGAAAGCGCTGGAACGGCGTGCTCCTCGGCACCATGCGCAACGGTCCCGCCGGCTTCCGTGAGCTCTCGCGCGCGGTCGACGGCATCTCCGACTCGGTCCTGTCAGACCGGCTCTCCGACCTCGCCGCGGCGGGCCTCATCACCCGAACCGTCGACGAGGGGCCGCCCCTCGCCGTCTCCTATGCCTTGACCGAACGCGGCAAGGCGCTGCTCCCCGCGCTCCAGCAGATCACGCTCTGGGCGGAAGAGCATCTCGTCGACGATCCGACCTAGCGCCATCGCCGCGCCTGCGCCCCGAGCCGCGCGAAGGATTCGGCCTCCGTTCAGGCCGCCGGGGCGGTCGTCGAGGCGCCTCGGGGCGTGTTACGCCTGCGCCCCTCCTGCGGGGTGGACCGGCGCGTGACCGCACTGACGGACGCGGCGATTGCGATCGCTGCCAGTGCCGCGAAAACGAGCATGGCGTCGCGCGCCGGTACGTACTGAGTGACGACCCCGAGTCCCACGACCGGGACCGAGAGACCGATGTAGGCGCCGAGGAAGAACCCGGCGAGGACCTCAGCGCGGGAGCCCGCCGGTGCGGTCGAGGCGGCCACGGCGAGCGAGCCCTTGAAGACCAAGCCCGCGCCGGCGCCGGCGACCACGCCGCCGACGACGAACATCGCCAGGCTGCTGGACCACATGGCGGCGGCGGTCAGCGACAGGCCGACCGTGACCGTCGGGATGCTCCACCTCAGAAGCACGGGCGCTGGCCTGCCCGCGCCGAGCATCTGTGCGGCCGCGCCGCCGGCGAATGCGGCGAACGGAACCGCGCCGGCGATGGCGTGCGAGCTCTGGTGCAGCGTTCCGGCAAGGAAGCTCGGGACGAGGGAGTTGAAGACGCCGAACACCGCGAAAGCGGCCAGGCCGGCCAGCGTGGCGGCATAGAACAGCGGACGTGCCCCGACCGGTACTGCAATGCGCTGGGGGCGATACCGCGGCGGTTGGTCCGGGCGCCGGACGGTCTCAGGGGAGAGCGCGACGGCGACCGCCGCCGCGACGAGGGCGATGCCGAAGACCACGTACGGCAGCACGAGCGGGGCTGGGGCGAACTGTGCCAGCAGGCCGGCCGCAAGCGGGCCGAAGCCGATCCCGCCGAGGTTCGATCCGGTGGCCACGGCCTCCGCACGACGCTGGGAGGCTGACGGTCGAGCGCTCGCGTGGAGCTCGGCGAGGTAGCTGGTTGCCGTGGCCGTGGTCAACCCGACCGATACGCCCGAGATGACCCGCGCGACGATCAGGCCGGCCAGGCTGGGGTCGACGATGAACACGACTGCGCTGGCGGCGTTGGCGAGCAGCGCCGGCACGAACACCCGGCGGCGTCCCACCCAGTCGGAGAGATGGCCGCCGAGAAACAGGCTGCCGATGACGCCGACGGCGTACACGCCGAAGACGATTGTGACCATCAGGTTGGAGAACCCGTCGCGCTGCTGATAGAGCACGTAGAGCGGCGTCGGCACCGCCGAGAAGGCCATGTTGAGCAGGAACGCGACGGCCACCACCCAGAAGCCGATGCTTTGGTGGCGGCGAGGTCGGGGCTGTCGCTGGTCATGCGGCGAGGTGAGCTGCTGCGTTGTCGAGGTCATATGCTCAGCATGAGCCAGCGACTCCGATCTGTCCAACGAATAATTACGAACACTGTTATGCGCCTAACGCATGACTATGCTGTTCCGGTGGAGGTTCGACAGCTCGAGCACTTCGTCGCGGTCGCGGAGGAGCTGAGCTTCACCCGAGCGGCTCGCCGCCTCAGCTATGTGCAATCGGCCCTGTCAGTCTCGATTCGCGCCCTGGAGCGTGACCTCGGCGTCCGGTTGTTCGACCGCACGACCCACGGCGTCGCGCTGACGGACGCCGGCGAGGCCCTGCTGCCGTCGGCCCGCCACACGCTGGCGTCGGTCGAGCAGACACGCGACCTCGCCGCAGCGCTGAAGGGAGTGCTCCGAGGGACGCTGCGGATCGGGATCATGCAGTCCTTCGCCTACCTCGACGTCCCGGCTCTGTTAGGTCGATTCCACCGCGAGCATCCGCACGTCGAGATCGAGATGCGCCCCTCGCCGGGGGGCTCGGAGGCGCTCGTGCAGGAGCTCAAACGCGGCGGCACTGACATCGCCTTCGTCTCTCTCACTGAGGACCCCGTGGGCCTGTCGGTGACCCAACTGGCGGTCGAGGAGCTGTACCTGGTTGGCACCCCGGAGCTGGTCCCGCCTCGACGCACGAGAGTCCAGCTCGACGGGCTCTCGGAGGTCCCCTTCGTCGACTTCCCCACGGGGTGGGGCGTGCGCACGACGGTCGATCTGGCCTTCGCTGCCGCCGGGCTCACCCGGCGCGTCCCGGTCGAAGTCGCCGACGTGGGCACGCTGCTGCAGCTCGTCCGCGCCGGACTCGGCCTCGCGCTGCTCCCACGCTCGCTCCTCGGCAACGATGACGAGCTCGAGGTGAGGCGACTCGCCTCTCCGATGACCTGGCGGGTTGTCATGGCGCTCCCGCACGGCCGGCCTATTCGGGCCACCGCCAGTGCATTCGCCGAACTGGTCACCGAGCCAGGGGGCTCGCGGCGACGCTGAACTCAGTCAGGCGCTTTTGGATCCAGCGAGGCGGGCACGAAGCAGAGTTGCAAGTCGGTGCACGTCCGTCACCGTGACCGTCAGCTCAGGGTGACGTAGGACTCCAAGCGGATCGAGGCCGCGCACCGGCGACCGGAACGAGATCAGGACCCCGCGGTCGCCATTGGTGGCGAACGTCAGGCCGCGATCTGTGATCGCCAGCCGCGCCGGGCCGGCAGTCTTGACGAACGCATATGGGCCGGTCTCTGCCACGTCACGGATGTTCGCCAGCGACGTGACGACGCGCCAGGGGCCGAAGTGCGCATCGAGGGCCGACTCACCGATCTCCACCCAGGCGCTCGAGGGGGTCACGCCGAACAGACGAGCTGGAGCGCGGTACGCCGGGGTGAACGTGAACGCGAAGCGCTCCACCTCTGCCATGCGGGCATGCTAGTCCGCGGGCGTCT
>JAOPZB010000189.1 GCA_025964355.1 Solirubrobacterales bacterium
GTGAACGCCCGGCGGCGATTGACTGCGTGCAAAGAACATCGGCTCCTTGACGTCGGGCATGTAGATCTGCGGGTGACGTCGGAGCATCTCATACAGCGCCGTCGTGCCGCTCTTGGCGTGCCCGACGATGAAGAAGCCGGGCACCCGGTCTCGCGAGAAGGTTTCAGGATCTGCCCGCCTGGATGACACCGACATGGCCCAAGTATAAGAGCCATCACGCCTCCGCCTCCAGGCTCAGTTTCCCCGCTCCCGAGCGCCACGCGGGCCCTGCCGCGAGACCGATCAGCCTATGTCGTCATAGCCCCAGAGAGTCACCAGGTCGCGGCCGAGGTAATCGCTCAGGGCCACCACCTCGCCCTTGAAGCGGCTGCGAAGCTCCAGCATGAAGGCCTCGTCAGGCGGCCGCGGTTCGCCGTGGACCACGCGATGCAGTGCCACCTGAAGCAGTTTCCGTGGGGCGTCCCCCGGCATCAGCCTCTTCACAAGGCCCTTGCCGGCACGCGCGACCGGCCCGCGTCCGGTCGACAGCGAGTGGACGAGGTCGTCGAGCTGCTGGGAACGCAGCCGCACCGTCGGATTGGCATCCATCACCTCTAGCGGGTGGGTGTCGTCCACGTCGAGAAAGCGCAGCACGCTGCGCAACGTCCCCTCGTTGTCGCGGCGAAAGTCGTCGTAGATCAGCACCAACACCTGGTCCGGCCCGAACACCTCGTGATAGCGGCGCAGCTGGTCAACGTAGTGAACATGATCTGCGTACTGCAGCAGCTGTGGGCGATGCGAACGCCGCGGTATGCGTCTTCCCTGGCGCCTGGCGTCTTCGAGGGAGATCGCCGTGCGCAGGTCCTGCTTGACCTCGACATGCGTCTTGAGAAGCTGGAGGTGCAACGAACGCAGGAAGCTTGCGGGCTCGCGCAGGATCGCGATTATGCGAGCCGCGGGCTGCACCCCCGCGATCTCCTTGGCGGCGGTGCGCGACCAGAGATAGGACGACGACGCCTCGCCGGCACGCTGGTCACTGCGCGCGTCGGCGAACAGCGACAGGTAGGCATCGAGCGTCTGCGGGGGTGAGCCCGAGTTGCGTGGCTGAAAGCGGGGGCGCATGTCGCTGGCCAAGAACCACGGCTCCTTGCTCTCGGGCATATAGATCTGCGGATGGGACCTGAGCATCTCGTAGAGCGCCGTCGTGCCGCTCTTGGCGTGGCCCACGATGAAGAAGTCCGGCACGCGCTTGCGCAGCGCGCCATCGGCGGGCGCACCCGGGGAAGAGACCGCCGTAGCTGCCTCGGCGTCGCCGGGTCTCATCGACCGATGATTCTACGACGGCCCTGCGCGACGGGCGCGAAGGAGAACCCGTAGCTCTCTATGTCCTTACGCGGCACGCAGTTGACCACGGCGCCGAGAACGGGTGCGCTCGCGGTGCGCCCGAGGAGCTGGGCGAGCCGCTGAGCAGACACCTCGCGCGTATGGCCGATGCGCGCTACGAGCACGATCCCGTCGACCAGCTGCAGCAGCGGCATGGCGTCGCTCACTTCCGGTGGTGGCGGCACGTCGACGAGCACGTAGTCGAACTCACCCGCCACCGATCGCAACAGGTCGGACATCGCGTCCCCCGCGAGGAGGGCCGGTGGGTTCGCGACGGCTCCGCCGCCGACCAGCACCGACAGAGAGCCGACGCTGCGCGACTCCACGACGGTCGAGACGCTTCCCGGCGCGGGCGCGGAGCCGCCGTCGCCCGGGCTCGGATCGAGCGACGAGCGCGCGCTCTGCATCGCCTCGCCGAGACCTATCTTCCCGCTCAGCACGTCGGCCAGTCCGTATTGACCGTGCACGTCCAGGAGGCGGGCCTGTGTGGGGCGCCGGAAATCAGCCTCGACGACCGCCACCCTCTCCCCCGCCTCGCTTTGCACGCGAGCGAGATTGGCGATCAGCGTCGAGCGGCCGTCGCCGGCGTCCGGGCTGATGAAGAGGATCACGCGCGGCGCGCGCTCGCGGCCTCCGGGATCGAGCGGGTTGCCCAGCTGCAGAGTCGTGTACAGCCGCCGCAGCGGCTCGAGCAGTGGCTTGGCCGGCACCCGCCGGCCATCCGGCCGTACGGCGGGAGATTTCACAGCTGGAAGAGCGGCGAGGATCTGGGTGTGAAGTATCGACTCGACGTCCGCCAGCCGCCGTATCCGCCGGTCGAAGCGGGTGAGCAGGTAGGCGGCCACGGACGCGAGGAGCAGTCCGATCACGAAGCCGAAGATCGCGTTCTGCCTCGGCGATGTCGAGTTCGACAGCGGCTGCGCTCGCGCCGGACCGACCTGTTGAACTCCGGTGAACGTCGACAGCTGGGTTTCCAGCTGGCTGATCTTGCTCGCGAGACTCGCCGCCTGGAGCGTGGCCGTGTTGCTGGGCGCGGCTTTGCCATTTCCTTTGGCGACGGGTGGCGGCGTTTCTATCCTGCGCAGCTGTCCGCGTGCAGTTGCGAGCTGCGCCTGGATGCCTTTTCGGTATTCCGTACGCTGGCGCCTGATGTATCCCTGCGCATAGGCGTTCGCGAGGTCGTCGGCGGCTTTGGGGGTGCGCGCTTCTGTCGTGATGGTGATGAAGTCGCTCGTCCCGCTCGCCTTCGCGGCCGCCTTGCCTCGAACGGCAGCGAGGTCGTGTTCGGCGCGCAGCTGTTCGCGAACCGGTTTGCCGATGAGTGTCGAGTTGATCAATCCGACCTGGTCGGCCAGACCGCGAACGCTGAGGCTCGGCTTGCCGGCACCGGAACCCACCGCGGGTTCAGAGGAGCCGCCGAGGAACAGTTGCGTCGTGGCTGAGTAGCTGCGGGCTTTGCCTTTGTAGTACTCGTAGGTGCCTGCGGCAACGAGAATGGCGACTGCCAGGATGAGCCACTTGCGCTTCCAGATGGCGGCGAAGATGCTGGCCGCGTCGGTCGTCGTCTCGTTCATCGACGTTAGGTTCCATCCAGGGCCGTTGTTCAGCCATCGAAGAGTTTGCCGGAGACAAAGAGTACCGTCCCCACGGCGACAGCGCGGAACGGGTCATGCAACGATTGCAGGCATGCACGCACCCCAGTCGAGCCTCGCCGAGGGCGATCCGAAGGGCGGCGACGAGGGCTATTGCAGGCGCGCCGACGAGGGCGGCATTGCGCCGGACACGGGGGTCGGGCGGCGCCGTCGACGCCTGCTCGTGGTGAGTCATCCGGCCGTGGTCAGCGTAAACCAGGAGGTCTACCGGGAGCTGGACCGTCGCGGCTGGGAGGTCACGCTCGTATTGCCGAAGCGGTGGCGGCACTCGTACTCGCAGGGCCCGGTCACCCCGCAGGCGCTGGACGGCATGGAGGGCTCGCTGCGTCCAACGCCGGTGGCGTTCGCCGGGCGCCCCCAGCGGCACATCTATCTGACACGCTGCAGCGCGGTCTGTCAAAGGTCGCGACCCGATGTCGCGTTCGTCGAGGCGGAGCCATTCTCACTATCGGCGGCCCAATGGGCGATGACGTTCCGCCGCCAGGGCATTCCCTTCGGAGTCCAGTGCTATGAGAACATCGACAGGCCGCTCCCCTCCCCCGTCCGGTGGTCGCGCACGCGCGTGCTGAGAAGCGCCGCGTTCGTCGCGGCGCGATCGCCGACGGCGCTGGCCCTCGCCGGTAGCTGGGGAGCATTCGGCGAGGTGGGCCTCGCGCCGCCGGCCGTCCCGACCTGGCAGAGCACGCCCGCGCCCGAGGCGGGACGAACATTCACGGTCGGCTACGCCGGCCGGCTGGTGGAGAGCAAGGGAGTGATGGATCTCCTCGCGGCGGTCCGCGCGCTGGACGCGCCGGTGGAGCTTCTGTTCATCGGCGACGGAGAGCTGAAGGCTTCCTTGGACGGACAGCCGATTCCGGGCTCGAGCGTGCGTGTGCTCAGCGGCCTCGGTCACGATCAGATGCCGACCGGCTATGCGCAGCTCGATGTGCTCGTCCTCCCCTCGCACACCACAGCGACATGGAAGGAGCAGTTCGGCCGCGTCATAGTCGAGGCGCTCTCGTGCGGAGTGCCCGTCGTCGGTTCTGACTCCGGGGAGATCCCGTGGCTGATCGAGCTGACCGGTGGTGGGCTGACCTTTGCCGAGGGCGACCGTGACGCGCTGACGGCACAGCTGTCCCGGCTCAGGAGGGAGCCGGCGCTTCGCCGGACTTTGGCGCAGACAGGTTCCGCGGCCGTCGAGCGACTGTTCTCGGTGCCGGCCGCAACCGACGCTCTGGAGCGCCTCTTGGCGCACGCGGCGCAGCAACCGGCGGTCGCGGCGAGCGCCCCCGCACGCTGAGCATGGTTCACGCGACACCGAGCTCCGTGCTGTTGGCGACACCCCGCTGGACGAGGGACGGGGGCGTCGGCGCGCACGTCATGACGAGTGCCGAAGTTCTCGCTGCGGCCGGCATCCGTGTCGACGTGCTCGCGGCCCACGTCGACGCCACTCAGAGTGTTCCTGGAGTCACCCTCTTCGAAAGCCCGGATCTGTTCAATTCGCGTCTGGCGCCCGACCAGCGGTTCGCTGACGCGCTCTCGACCCAGCCCGAGCTGATTCACCTTCACCAGGTCGATGACGCCGACCTCGTCGGCGCGCTACGGGCGCATGCGCCGGTGGTGATCAGCGCCCACGGGTACACGGCGTGCACCTCTGGCGTCTACTACTTCCAACCGGGCCATGAGTGCACCCGCGGTCACGGGCCGGGTTGCATTCCCAACCTCCTCGCACGTGGTTGTGCCCACACCCGATATCCAAAAACGTTGCCGGTGAAGTATCGAAACGCCACGCGGGGACTCGCGGCTCTCAGGGGTGCGGATCTCGTCGTCTCCTACTCGAGCTCGGTCGATCGCCACCTTGCGGCCAATGAGATCGCTCGTCGGACGGTGGTTCCCTATTTCCCGACGATGACGCCGAGGCAGGGATCGGGGCATGTCGGCGCGCGGCGTGTGCTGTTCGCGGGTCGAATCGTGCCTTCAAAGGGAGTCGACGTGCTGATCAGGGCGGCCCGCGAGGTGGATGCCGAGTTCGTCGTCTGTGGCGACGGCCGCCAGCTCGATGAGCTGCGCGCGCTGGCCGCGCAGCTCGGGGTAAAGCGACGCGTGTGCTTCAAGGGCTGGCTCGGCCCCGACCAGCTGGCCGAGGAGATCGGGAACGCCTCGATCGTCGCCGTGCCGTCGGTATGGCCCGAGCCCTTCGGGATCGTTGGAATCGAGGCGCTGGCGGCCGGGCGCCCGGCGGTCGCCAGCGCGACCGGCGGCATCGTCGACTGGCTGGAAGATGGCGTCAGCGGGCTGCTGGTGCCCCCGGCCAATGTGCCGGCCCTGGCCCGAGCGCTGAACGAGCTCCTGGCCGATCCCGGGAGACAG
>JAOPZB010000233.1 GCA_025964355.1 Solirubrobacterales bacterium
CGCGGAGGAGTACCGCACCAAGATCGAGGAGTCCGGCATGCCCCAGGACGTCGAGGAGCAGGCCCTGAAGGAGCTGGGCCGCCTCGAGCGGATGGGTGAGCAGACCGGCGAGTCGAGCATGATCCGCACGTACCTGGACTGGCTGATCGCGGTGCCATGGGGCAAGCGCTCCGATGAGCACCTCGACCCTGTCGCGGCGCGCGCGGTGCTGGACGCCGATCACGCCGGACTGCAGGACGTCAAGGACCGCGTGACCGAGTACCTGGCCGTGCGCAAGCTGCGCCAGGATCGCGGCATCGAGGTCGACCCCAAGTCTGGGGCGATCCTGACGCTGATCGGGCCTCCGGGCACCGGCAAGACCTCGATCGGCGAGTCGATCGCCCGTGCCACGGGACGTGAGTTCGTGCGCATGTCGCTGGGCGGCGTGCGCGACGAGGCCGAGATCCGCGGTCACCGGCGTACATACATAGGAGCGCTGCCGGGACGTCTGGTCAGGGCTCTGCGAGACGCGGGGACGATGAACCCCGTGATCCTGCTCGACGAGGTGGACAAGGTCGGAGCGGACTGGCGAGGCGATCCTTCGGCGGCATTGCTGGAGGTCCTCGACCCTGCCCAGAACCACTCCTTCCGCGATCACTACCTCGACGTGGAGCTCGACCTGAGCCAGGTGATGTTCCTGGCGACGGCGAACGTCGCCGACACGATCCCCGGACCGCTGCTCGACCGCATGGAGGTCATCCGCTTCGACGGCTACACCTCCGAGGAGAAGCTCGCGATCGCCAAGGGCTACCTGTGGCCGCGCCAGCGCGACCGCAACGGCCTGCGCGAGGACGAGGTCGAGATCTCAGACGAGGTGCTGCGCACGATCATCGCGGAGTACACGCGCGAGGCCGGCGTTCGAAGCCTCGAGCGGGAGCTCGGCACGGTGCTGCGCAAGACCGCGACGAGGATCGCCTCAAGCCAGCCGAGCGCCGAGTCGGCGCCCGGAGCAGTCCAGGCCGCGCCCGCGGAGGCCGACGCCCAGCCCGTCCAGGGCGAGGCTGAGTCCGCCGAGGGCGACGCCGAGGGCGTCCAAGGCAACGCCGGGCCCGCCAAGGGCGCGGACGCTGCCGCGGACGGCTCCAAGGCGCCGGCCGAGCCCAAGGCAACGGTGGGGACCCCGGTGAAGATCGACCTGGAGATCGTGCGTGACGCGCTCGGTCGCCAGAGGTACTTCCAGGAGTCCGCAGCACGGACGGCTACCCCAGGGGTGGCGACCGGACTGGCCGTGACGGGCACCGGCGGCGACGTGCTGTTCGTCGAGGCGACGGCGATGAAGGGCGGCCCCTCCGGAGGCGGCCTGGTGTTGACCGGTCAGCTCGGCGACGTGATGAAGGAGTCGGCGAGGATCGCCCTCTCCTACGTCCGCGGCCATGCCGAGGAGCTCGGCATCGACGAAAGCGCGTTCGAGAACCGGGAGTTCCATGTGCACGTGCCGGCCGGCGCGATCCCCAAGGACGGGCCGAGCGCGGGCGTGACGATGGTCACGGCGCTTGCCTCGTTGCTGTCGGGACGTCCGGTCAAGCACACGGTAGGCATGACCGGTGAGGTCACGCTGCAGGGCCGGGTGCTGCCGATCGGCGGCTTCAAGCAGAAGGCGCTGGCGGCAAATGCAGCCGGATTGACCGACGTGATCCTGCCCGAGCGCAACCGAGGAGATCTCGACGAGATCCCGGAGGAGGTCCGCGACCAGATGACCTTCCACCCGGTGATGACCGTCCAGGAGGTCCTCGACCGCGCACTGGAGCCGGCTCGCGATGTCGCGCATGTCTCGTAGGTGCGAGCCCGTCCCCGTGGAGGTCCGCCAGATGGCGGACCTCCTCGAGCGGCGATGGCAGCTGTCGATCATCTATGCGGCGCTGAGCGGGGCGCTGCGCTTCAGCGAGTTCGCCGAGGCCGTCGCGGGCATCTCGCCGCGCATGCTCTCCGAGCGCCTGCGCGACCTCGAGGCCGCCGGGCTCGTGCAGCGCAACGTGATTCCCTCGAGCCCCCCGACGGTCGAGTATCGGCTCACCGAACGCGGACGCAGGCTCGGCCCGATCATCAAGGCGATGCAGGACTACGCGAGCGAGCCGGTCGGCTAGCTTCGCCTACGCCGGATGCGGCTGGACCTGCCTCGCCTCGGGGGCGTGCGCGCCGACACCCACGAACTGACCCTGCGGGCATTCCTCGGCGCGAACCCGTCCACGGGGGTTGCGGATCCCGAGCGCGCCGATGAGGCCACCGACGGCGAGCAGGACCGCCGCGATCATGAGACCGAGGTGGAAGCTGTGCACCGAGGCCTGTTCCGCGGCGGCCCTGAGCGCTCGCGCCTGCGCCGCCGGCAGGCCGTGCGCTTCGGGCAGCCCGAGCGGGAGCCGCTTGGCCGCTTCGACGGCGCTTCTGCCGGCGCTGCCGAGCGGGACGTTGGCCAGCCTCTGATCGAGCGTCGAGGCGAACGAGGCGGCCACGACGGCGCCGACGGCGGCCGTGCCGATCAGCCCGGCGACGCGGGCGATCGCGTTGTTGACGCCGGAGGCGATGCCGGCCTGTGAACCGTCGACCCCGGCGAGCACGGCCGCCGTCAGCGGCGCGACGGTCATCGACAGGCCGACCGAGAAGACGAGCAGCGCCGGCAGCACGTCTGTCACGAAGTCCACGTGCGCGCCGACGCGCTGGAACAGCAGCAGCCCGGCCGCCCCGACGAGCGGGCCGGCGCCCATGAAGAAGCGCGGCCCATAGCGGTCGGCGAGCGCCCCGAAGCGCCTTGAGGTGAAGAACATCACGATGGTGATCGGCAGCAGCACGAGCCCGCTTTCCAGCGGCGTGTAGCCGCCGACCTGCTGCAGGAAGAGCACGAGGAAGAAGAAGAGGATGGACAGGCCGGCGTACATCGAGAACGTCTCGATGTTCCCGGCCGCGAAGTTGCGGTGGCTGAACAGGCCGAGCGGGAGCATCGGATCGCGCGCGCGCGACTCATAGGCCAGGAAGGCGACCAGCAGCAGCACGCCGGCGACGAGCGGGACGATCACGCCGGACCAGCCGAGGCGGGGCTGCTCGATCAGCGCGAAGACGAAGCCGCCGAGGCCGGCGGCGCCGAGCAGGGCGCCCGGGACGTCGACCCGCCGCGCGCCCGCTGCGCGCGGCTCGGCGCGCGGGATCACGACCATGATCAGTGTCGCGCAGACGATCACGAAGGGGATGTTGATCAGGAAGATCAGCCGCCATGAGCCGATCGCGAGCAGCTCGCCGCCGAGCAGCGGACCGAGCACCCCGGCGATCGTCCCCCAGGCGGTCCAGCTGCCGATCGCCCCGCCGCGCTCGGACTCCGGGAAGTTG
>JAOPZB010000234.1 GCA_025964355.1 Solirubrobacterales bacterium
AGCTCGTACGCCAGCCGCCGTCCGGCGGCGCGAGCAGATCGGACCCGAGATAGGACGCAACGACGTGCCCCCCCAGGTAAAGCCGGCCCACGAGCGCCGTCTCCCCGCCGTGAGCGTGCACGAGCGCATATCTCCTCCTGAGGCCGAGCATGCCGAGCAGCAGCGCGGCGCACACGTAAGCGCGAAGTCCGCGGTAGCCACGGATGAACAACACGTCGCTCTCCATCCCGGCCGCGATCAAGCCGTCGACTGATCTCTTTATGAAGGGGCCGTAGGCGGGGTTTGCGCTATGCGGCCACACGTTGGTGACTGTCAGCATCGTTGCGTTCCCAGCCCGTCGCTCCCACGTCACCAGCCCCCGGCGGCCGAGCCAGTCACCGAACCGGTCGACCATCAGTTAGCTCCGTGGCGCCTCAGCACCACTGGCAGCGTCCGCAAAATCAACCGCACATCGCCCCACAGCGACCAGTTGGTGACGTACAGATAATCCAGCCGGACCATCTCCTCAAATGGGATGCTCGTCCGACCGAGAACCTGCCACAGCCCGGTGATGCCGGGCGTGAGGTCGAGCCGCCCCCTGGCCCAGTCCGCCACCATCACGCTCTCCTCGGCGAGCAGGGGACGGGGTCCCACAAGGCTCATATCACCTGTCAGCACGTTCCAGAGCTGCGGAAGCTCGTCGAGGCTGGCCAGCCGCATCAGGCGACCGGTGCGCGTGATTCGGGGATCGTGCTCGAGGTGAAGCCAGCCGGGATCCTTGCTCTGCGAGAGAAGCTGCCCACGCCGCGCCTCCGCGTCGACCACCATCGTGCGGAGCTTCACCAGCCGGAAGCGCCGCCCTCCCTGACCGACGCGCTCCTGGCGAAAGAGCACGGGTCCCTTCGAGTCGAGCTTGACGGCGACCGCGAGGACCAGCACGACGGGAAGCGCGAGCACCATCAGCAGTGCAGCGCCGACGAGATCGAGAGCACGCTTGGCGAGGCGCGAAGAGCGAGAGAGCACCGTGGGGTTGATCCCCAACACCGTCACCCCCTGCACGTCGTCGATCTCCACGGATGAGCCAAGAGCGCTAAACGTCGCCGGCAGGAGGCTCACCTTGACCGCCAGCTCCTTGCAATCCCGTACCACCTGAAGCAGCCGACCATCGAGCTCGCCTTCTGCCACGACGACGCGCCCGACGCGATGCTTCATCAGCAGGCCGGGTAGATCCTCGAGGTCGTCCAAGGAACCAAGCTGGGGCAGCGCGAGGCGTTGGACTGCGCCGTCGTCGCGTCCGAGCATGCCGATCGGCCTCAGGCGAAGGCTCGCCTTGGCCCGCATCTTCTCGATCAGCGCGCAGCTGGTGTCGCCGGTCCCGATCAGCAGCACTCGCTCAGCGGAGATCATGCGCAGGAAACAGGCACGCGCCACGGCGCGTCCGCCGAGCACCGTGAGGAAGGCAAGTCCTCCGAATGCGAGGATCGCCGCGGACGCAGGCCTCGCGGGACCGAGCGCGACGAAGTAGCACCAGGTCAGCAGGCACCCAAGCAGGAGTGCGTGAAACAGGGACGGCAAATCGTCGAGGGTGCTGTGACTGAGGCGCTTGGCGTCGCGCTCGTACAGTCCATACATCTTGAGCAGCACGACCCACGCCGGAAGCGTCGCAACACCGTAGAGGAGGTATTCCCACCACGGGTGAGCGGGCTTTGTCTCGGCGAGCACGAGCGCCAGGGCCAGCGCGAGCGCCAAGCACATGACGTCGCTCACTGCCAGCAGGCGCCGCAGAAACCAATCGCGCCGGCCGTAATGTCGCGCCACCAGGGTTCCTGCTCGCGGCACGTCGGATCCGCGCCCACGGGGTATCGATTCAGCGTCGATAACCGCCGCCGGGCGCTCGGTCACAGCTGAACCGCGGCTAGACATGCGCCGGCCCCAGCTGCTCGCAAGCAGATATGCACGCCGCGACAACTCGGTCGACCTCGGCCTCCCGCAGCTCGGCGAACATCGGCAGTGAGAGCTCCTGCCCGGCCCATGCCTCGGACTCGGGAAGCTCGACCGGGCACGAACGGGCAGGCAGGAGCTCGAACGCCGGGTGTCTGTGCGCAGCCGGCGTGTAGTGCATACCGACCCCGATTCCGTCGGCGCTCAGCAGCTCGGCGAGCTCATCGCGCGATGTGTGACGCACGGGAAACAGGTGATAGACGCAGGTGCTCTGCGGACGCTCGGCGAGCGGCGACAGTCCATTGGGCAGCCCCCCGCGCAGCCGTTTGGCGTGCCTTCGGCGCTCGTCGTTCCACCGATTCAGATGCGCCAGCTTCACCCGCAGCAGCGCCGCCTGAAGCCCGTGAAGCCGAGCGTTGTATCCGATCAGCAGGTGCTCGCCCTTGCCGCGCTGGCCGAGGTGACGCAGCTGGGCGACGCGCTGCGCCAGCGCCGTGTCGTCCGTGCACACGGCTCCGCCATCTCCGAGTGCTCCCAGGTTCTTGCTCGGGTAGAACGAGAAGGCCGCGGCATCGCCGAGCGAGCCGACGGGACGCCCGTGCCAGCGCGCACCGTGCGCCTGCGCGGCGTCCTCGAGCACGAACAGACCGCGGGTCGCGGCCAGGGCATTGATCCGGTCCATATCGCACGCCTGTCCGTAGAGGTGCACGGGGATCACCGCAGCGGTGCGCGGTCCCACGACGGCATCGAGGCTGTCGGGATCGATCAGGCCGGTATCGGCCTGCACGTCGCAGAACACCGGGGTGGCTCCGGCGTGCAGCACGCCGAGCGCGGAGGCGATGAAGGTGTGAGCGGGTACGACCACCTCGTCGCCCCGGCCGATGCCGGCTGCGATCAGCGCGAGTGCAAGCGCACTGGTGCCGGAGGAGACGCCGACACACGCGGCCACCTCGCAGTAGTCGGCGAATTCGCGCTCGAAGGCGTCGACCTCGCCACCGAGGATGAACGCCCCTGTGCGCCAAACGCGATCGAAGGCCTCCTGCAGCTCATCCTCGAGCGCCGCATGCTGGCGGTCGAGCGCCACGAACGGCACGACCTCCGCACGGTCTATGGCTGGCTCGCCAAAGCCAAGGCTCACCGCTCGCTCGGCGGTTGTGTGGGGCACCGCCTCCCTCATCAAGCGGCTGTCAGGTCGGCAACGCGGGAATGATCGGCGACCGCCACCGGGACACCGCCGCGATCCAGCGACTCATGAGCCGCCTCGACCAGCGTGACGATCTGGCGCGCGATCTCGAGATTCGGCGATTCCTTGCGCGTGCGGATCAGCTGGGCGAACTCGGCCAGCTCGGCCACCAGCGGCTCCGTAGCCGCGATCCTCGGGGAGAGGATGTCGCCGCTTCGGTAGGAGAGCTGGTACTCGCCGAAGGTCTCGGGGTCCTGATAGACGACCCCCCGGTCGAACACCCGCACCGGCTCGGCGGTCCCATCCTCATAGAGGACCATCTTGTTGCTGCCGACGATCGCCGTCCTGCGCAGCTTGCTCGGCGCCAGCCAGCTCAACTCGACGTTGGCCAGCACGCCCGATGGGAACTGGAGGCTGATGAACGCCACGTCGTGGATCCCGCGCATGATCGACGCACGTCCCGCGGCCGCGACCGACTCCGGCATCTCCTCGAGCCAGTAGAGGAGGATCGAGAAGTCGTGCGGCGCCAGATCCCACACCACGCTCACGTCGCGCTGATGCAGGCCGAGGTTCACGCGGCTCGAGGAGATGAAGAAGATGTCTCCCAGCTCGTGGGTGTCGACAAGGCGCTTGACCTCGCGCACCGGCGGGCTGTAGAGGAACGTCTGTCCGCACATCAGTCGCACGTCATGTGCGCGGGCGAGCTCGATCAGCTCCTGGGCCTGGGCAGTCGAGCAGGCGAGCGGCTTCTCGACGAAGGTGTGCTTGCCGGCGCGCAGGGCCGCGCTCGCCAGCTCGAAATGGGTGTAGACGGGGGTCGCGATGATGATCGCATCGAGCTCCGGGTCGGCGAGCAGGGTGTCGTAGCAGGTGGTCGGCGTCGCGCGCGGGTAGCGCCGGGAGAAGGCCGCGAGACGCTCCTCATCGAGGTCGCAGATGTGCCGGACCTCGACCTCCGGCAACTCCAGCAGGCCGCGCAACAGGTTCGGACCCCAGTACCCGAGTCCGACCACGCCCGCACTGATCGGCGCGGGGCCGCTCACAATCCTCCGGTTCATGATCGACGTCCTTGCGTTGGGGTTCATCCATGTGTGGGCCGACTTCGCCCGGCGACGCTCAACAGACGCAGATGCGGGGTGTTATCCGCGCGGTCCGGTCGATTCAAGGCAACTGGACATATGGACCCCCCCGGGGGATCAAGGCGACGGGGCGCGGCAGCGGCCCCTTGTCCTAGTGGCTGCGGCCGGTCCCAGTAGTTACCGCAACAGGACGGCGTGCCGGCTACGCGACTCTGGCGTGCCGGCGCCCAACGCGGGCGCCGCGACGGTCGGCGCCCTCGAATGGCTGCTGCGCGCTGCGACGGTCGCCGCGCAGAACGGGTCCGACGGAGTTCCCGATGCCCCGCAGAACGAACGCGTGACGCGAGCGGCTGTATCGCAACGCTGGCCTCAGCAGAGTGAGCCAGTGATCGTCAACGTATCGGCGAGGTCGTCTTACCGTGCGCATGTTCATCCGTGACAGGCGTAGGAGATGTGTAGCTATGTGCAGTTTTGCACATCGACCGTCGGGGAGCGATCGGCACTGACCAGGGCGGCTATCGCGCCCTGAACGGCTCCTCCTCGGCGACGGTGCCCTCGCCGGAGAGCTCGAAGGCGCTGTGCAGCAGCTGCACTGCCTGCTCGACCCGCTCGAGATCGATCACGCACGAAATCTTGATCGGCGAGGTGGAGATCATGTCGATGTTCACTCCCTCGTTTGCGAGGACGCCGAACACCTTCGCCGCTACGCCCGGGTGCGAGCGCATGCCGGCGCCGACGATCGAGACCTTGCCCATGTCCTGGTGGGCCAGCAGCTCGGCGAACGCCTCGCCGGCGAGCGGCTCGAGTGCGGCGTTCGCGACGCGCAGGTCCTCGCGCGGCAGCGTGAAGGAGATCTCAGCGAGCCCTCCAGCGGACGCGGGCTCGTTCTGAACGATCATGTCGACGTTGACGTTCGCCCCGGCGAGGGCCTCGAAGATGCGCGCGGCCGCACCCGGCTCGTCGGGCACGCCGATGAGCGTCATCCGGGCCTCGGATGTCGAATGCGTGACGGCTGTGATCAGCGGCTGCTCCATCATCTCCTCCTCGGCGACCACAAAGGTACCGGGCTCGTCGTCGAACGAGGACCGGCAGTGGATGCGCACGCCATGGTTGCGCGCGTACTCGACCGACCGCAGCTGCAGCACGCCGGCCCCAGACGCGGCCATCTCGAGCATCTCCTCGAAGGACACCATGTCGAGCTTGCGCGCCTGCGGCACGATCCGTGGATCGGCGGAATAGACCCCGGATACGTCGGTGTAGATCTCGCACACGTCGGCACCGAGCGCGGCGGCGACGGCGACGGCGCTCGTGTCCGAGCCGCCCCGGCCGAGGGTCGTGACGTTCCTGGCGTTCCTCGAGACGCCCTGGAACCCGGCGACGAGCACGATGCTGTCCTCCGCGAGAGCCGCGCGGATCCTGTCCGCGCGGACGTCGACGATGAGCGCCTTCGTGTGAGACTCGTCGGTGAGGATCCCCGCCTGGGACCCGGTCAGCGAGATCGCGCGGTGGCCGAGGTCGTTGATCGCCATCGCGCACAGCGCGCAGGAGATCCGCTCGCCGGTGGAGAGCAGCATGTCCATCTCGCGCGGGTCCGGCGTGGCCGAGACCTCGCCGGCCATCTCGATCAGCTCGTCCGTCGTGCTGCCGCGCGCGGACAGCACCGCCACCACGCGCTCGCCGGCTTCGCGCTTGTCGACGATCCGCCTGGCGGCACGCTTGATGCGCTCTGCGTCGGCGACTGACGTGCCGCCGAACTTCATCACGATGAGTCCTGGCATCGGCCGAGGATTACACAGCTCGGCGCCCGGCGAGGGCCTTGCCGAGCGTCACCTCGTCCGCGTACTCCAGATCGGAGCCGACCGGCAGCCCGCTCGCCAGGCGCGTGACGCTCAGCTCAGGCGACCGTCGGCGCAGCTCCTCGGCGATGTGCAGCGCAGTGGCCTCGCCCGTCGTCGTCGGGTTGGTCGCCAGCACGATCTCGCGCACGGCACCGTCGGGGGACGTCACGCGCGCGAACAGCTCGGCGATCTTCAGGTCCTCCGGATCGATACCGTCGATCGGCGAGAGCGCGCCGCCGAGCACGTGGTAGACGCCGTGATACTCGTGGGTGCGCTCCATCGGGATGACGTCGCTCGGCTCCTCGACAACGCAGATCAGGCCCTGGTCGCGGCGCGTGTCCTGACAGATCCGGCAGCGCGCCTCATCGGTGAGGTTGAAGCAGACCTCGCACAGCCCAATCTTCTCCTTGACCTCGCGGATCGCGTCGGCGAGCGCGACAGCGTCCTCGCCGGAGGCGCGCAGGATGTAGAAGGCGAGCCGCTGCGCGGTGCGGTTGCCGACGCCCGGAAGCTTTGAGAGCTCGCTCACCAGCCGCTGGACGGGCGGCGCGTAAGAGGTGCTCACAGCCCCGGGAGGCCGAGGTCGCCGAGACCGCCGACGTCCAGGCCTCCGGTGGCGCCGCCCATCTTCGAGGCCGCCAGCTCCTGGGCCTTGCGCAGCCCCTCGTTGACCGCGGCGAGCACCATGTCGGCCAGGATCTCGACGTCCTGAGGGTCGACGGCGGCGGGATCGATCCGCACCTCTCGGAGCACCTGGTCGCCGCTGACCTTGACGGTGACCATGCCGCCTCCCGCCGAGGCCTCCACGACCTCGTTCTTGAGCTCCTCCTGTGCGACCTCGATGTCCTTCTGCATCTTCTGCACCTGCTGCATCATCTGCTGCATGTTGGGCATACGCGGCTGCTTGGGCATCAAGCGCCTTCCTCGTTGCTGGTGACTGGCTGCTCCGCGCCGGCGCCGCGCCGGGGCGAATCGGGACCCTCGTCCCACTCGCCGGGGATCTCCTCGGCGTCGAACTGCTCCATGAAGCGCCTGACCCACTCCTCCTCGGAGTCCTCGCCCGCCTGCGACTCTTCCTGCCCCGCCGGCTCGTCGCGCAGCTCGTATGACAACCGCCAGCCCCCGCCGGTGACGGCCTGCAGCGCCTCGCCGACGGCCTCGCGGTTGGCCCGAACCTCGGCCTTCTTCTTGAGGAACTGGGCGGTCGAGGCGAACGCGAGCGTGAGATCCTCGCCATCTACGGCCACCGGCCGGGCTGCTTCGATCACTGCCCCGAGCATCGCGTGGTCGCGGCGGACGAGGTCGATGACCGCAGGCCACACCGACAGCATCGACTCGAGGTCGCGCGCCGCGGCCTGCGGCTCGGCAGCGGAGCCGGGGGGCTCGGGCACGACGGCGGGCATGGCGTCTGCCACCGGATCGCCGTGCGGAGGGGGCGCTTCGGTGCTCTCGGCCGGGCTCTGCGCCGCCGGCATCGTCGCGACCGGCGCGGCGCTCGCGCCGCCCTCCTCGACCGGGTCCTCCGCGGTGGCCGTCGCCGCGGCCGGCGCGGCGCTCCAGCCGCGCTCCAGTCGCTCGATCCGCATGAGCAGCGCACGCAGCGAGCCGTCGACCTCCGGTCTTGCGGCCTTGACCAGCGCGAGCTCGAGCCGCGTGCGCGCGTCCGCGCCGGCGCGGACGGCCTCCATCGCCTCGCCAAGGAGCTCCAACAGCCGGACGACGACACCGTGGTCGATCCGGGCGGCCTGGGCGCTCAGCGCGGCGTCGGCCTCCGGCGTCAGCGACAGCTCTTCGGGCAGCTCGCCGAGGGTCTGCACGACCAGCAGGTCGCGCGCGCGTACCTCGAGGTCGGTGGCAAACGAGCCGGCGTCGCGACCCTGCCGCGCGCACTCCTCCATCGCCTGCAACGCCCGGCGGGCCTCGCCTGCGGCTACCGCATCGACAGTCTCTTCGAGCAGCCGCGAGTCGGCTACGCCGAGCACCGCCAGCACATCCGCCAGAGCGATCTCGCGTCCGCTGTAGGTGACGAGCTGCTCCAGCGTGCCGAGCGCGTCGCGGAAGCTGCCCGTGGCAGAGCGGGCCAGGGCCGCGACGGCGGCCGGCGGGATCTCGATCGACTCCGCCTGCGCTGCGCGCCGCACGACGCTCGCGATCTGCTCGACGGTCGGGCGCTGGAAGTCGAAGCGGTGGCAGCGGTCGACGACGGTCGCCGGGACCTTGTTCGCCTCGGTCGTCGCGAGCACGAACACGGTGTTCGGCGGCGGCTCCTCGAGCGTCTTCAGAAACGCGTTCCAGGCAGCCGTCGAGAGCATGTGCGCCTCGTCGAGGATGTAGACCTTGCGCCGGCCGCTGACCGGCGCGTAGGCGACGCTCTCGCGCAGGTCTCGGATGTCGTCGACCGAGTTGTTCGACGCCGCGTCCATCTCGATCACGTCGAGCGAGCTCGCCCGGGCGATCGAGACGCATGATTCGCACTGCCCGCATGGCTCGATCGTCGGGCCCCGCTCGCAGTTCAGGCAGGCGGCGAGGATCTTCGCCATCGACGTCTTCCCGGTTCCGCGGGAGCCTACGAACAGGTAGGCGTGGTGGACCTTGCCCTGCGCCACCGCATTGCGCAGGGTGCGGACCACCGGCTCCTGCCCGACCACCTCGTCGAACGTGCGGGGGCGGTGCCTGCGGTACAGCGACCGCTGCTCTTCCTGTGGCTGCTCCTCTGCCGACACCGTTGGCCTGAGTCTATCCACGCCCGTGCCCCGTCCGAGCGCCTGCCCGAGCGGATAGCGTCCGCGGCCATGACGGCCACCTCCAGGCGCCTGGCGCCGCTTGCTGGAGCGCTGCTCGCGATCGCCGCCCTGGCCGTCTTGCTGCGCGTGATCACGGGGGTCGCGTTCGCCAACTACGACACCCTCTACGCGCTCGCCTGGGGCGGCCAGCTGGCACGCGGGCAGGTCCCCGCCTACGACCTGCCGATCGCCCCGACACCACATCCGCTGGTGGAGATCCTCGGCGCCGTGCTCGAGCCGCTCGGGCCGCGGGCAGTCGAGGACGTATCTGTCGCCATCGGCTTCCTCGCCCTGGCAGGGTGCGCCTATGTGATCTACCGGCTCGGCTGCGACTGGTTCGGGCGTGCAGCCGGCGTCCTGGCGGCCCTGATCTTCATCACGCGCGTGCCCGTCCTCTCATACGGCGTGCGCGCGTATGTGGATATCCCCTACCTGCTGCTCGTGCTTGGCGCCCTGCTGGTCGAGTCCCGCCGCCGCCGCGCGGGTGCGCCCGTCCTCGCGCTGCTCGCGCTCGCCGGCCTGCTTCGCCCGGAGGCGTGGGCCTTCTCGGGCCTTTACTGGCTCTACCTGATGGGCTGGACGCCTCGCCTGCGACATCGCCGCGGCCCTGAACCCCAGGTCCCAGCGCGGCCGCAGCGCACGCCTCGAGAGGTCGCCGGGCTGACGCTGCTCGCCGCGGCGGGGCCGCTGGTGTGGCTGCTCAGCGACCTGCTCGTCACCGGCGACCCGCTGTGGTCGCTGACGAACACGCGTCACACCGCCTCGACGCTTCACCGGGTCAGGGGGGTCGCAAACGTGCCGCAATGGATCCCCCGGCGCATCGGCGAGATCCTGCGACCGCCGGTGCTCGTGGGCGCAGCGCTCGGAGGCGCCCTGGCGCTGCTGTGGCTGCGCCGGCGCGCGCTCCTCGGCGCGGCCGCCGGCCTTTTGGCGGTGCTCCTGTTCGCCGCGTTCGCGGCCCTCGGCCTGCCGATCAACACGCGCTACGCCTTCCTCGCAGCCGCGATCCTCTGCGTCTTCTGCGGCGCCGGCGCGTTCGGCTGGACGCGCCTGGCGCCCGGCGATCGTCGCCGGCGCTGGTGGATGGCGGGCGGAGCAGTCGTTGTGGTTGCCCTGCTGGCCTACGCGCCGGCGCAGTATCGCTCGGCCCACCGGGAGCTCGACAAACTGGCGCGCCAGCAGAGCATCGAAGGCGACCTGCTGGCGCTCGTCTCAAACCACTCGATCACGCTGCGCTGCGGACCGGTCGGCGTACCGAACCACGCGCCGATCCCGCTGCTCGCGCTCTACCTGAAGACGAGCCCGGCGAACATCCGCAGCGCCCAGGTCGGCACGATCGCCTCCGGCGTCTACGTCGACCCGGCGAGCATGCAGGTGGAAAAAGACTACGTCCTGGACGCCCACGACCCCCACCGCGCCGTGAGCGTTCCCCCCGGCTTCAGGGAGGTCGCCACGAACCGCTCCTGGCTGATCTTCCAGCGCTGCGCGTAGCGGACCGTGCACCCCGCTTCGGAACTCCGAGCTCCGGCGCCTATCGCTGCCCACGGCTCCGGCCCGGGAACTCCCGCTGCGCCTGCCGGTGATCGCTTAAGGCTGCTTCCTTCCGGACCTGACCTGGTTCGCAAGCCGACACCGCGCGGGACCCGGACCATCGACGCCCCGGGCGACGGAGCGACCGGAGCCGGAAACCCCTCGGCGGGGAATTCAGCCCCGCTAGAGCGGATTGCGGGTTCAGGGCACCGCTACCTCCCCGCCTAGCACGGTCCGCAGAGATCGTAACGCACACCACCGTTGCCCCCTTGCGGTAGGCTGCGCGGCCGTGACCAACGCCGGAGCACATCGCAACGTGACCGCCCGCGCCGCCTTCGCCCTCGCGTCGCTCGCTGCCGCGATCGTCATCGCCGGCTGCGGCTCGAGCAGCTCGAGCACCAGCACGATCGGCGTCGGAAACGAGAACAGCGCCGACAGCTCGCTCGCCAAATCGGGGACGTCGAGCACCGCGACGACGCCGACGAGCGGCCCTCTCTCCAAGGCGCCGACGGTGACTCCGTCCGGATCCGCGCCGACGAAGCTCGTGATCAAGGACATCATCAAGGGGACGGGCAAGGAAGTGACCTCGCCCTCGCAATCGGTCACCGTCAACTACACGGGCGTGCTCTTCAAAGGCGGCAAGGAATTCGACTCGTCGTGGAAGCGCGCCGAACCGGCCACGTTCAGCCTCAACGGGGTCATACCCGGCTGGACCAAAGGCATCCCGGGTATGCGCGTCGGCGGACGGCGCGAACTGATCATCCCGGCCTCCCTCGCCTACGGCGCGAAAGGCTCGCCGCCGACGATCCCGCCGAATGCGCCGCTCGTGTTCGTGATCGACCTGCTCGCAACCTAGGGCACCCACGCCGGCCCAACGCGAGACCGTCCTGCGCATCGGTGCCCGCGATACCGTCCTGGTGCTCTTGGGCGCCGGCGCGATCGCGGTGGGCGGCTGTGGCGGCGGCGGGGACCTCGCAAGCTCCGCGGGCCTACGGCTCCAGCGAGAAGACCTGCTCGTCGTAAGCCACGCGCTGGAGCGCGCGCAGGGCCCGGTCGCGGCCGAGGTGGCAGCCACAAAGGCCGCGTGGCCGCACGTCGCCAACGGCCTGCCGGCCAACCCGGCGACGGTGTCGCGGACGCCGATCCAAACGGCAACCGAAGCGGCCGCGCACCTGAAGCTACCCGCGGTGTTCGCCGAAACGCGGTCTGCCACGCTGACTGGACCGGCGTCGGCGCTTGCCGGGCTGTTTCGCAGCTACAGCGGGCTGTCGCTGCGCGGATGGCAGTTGATCGGTGCGGCGATCGACCAGATCGACCGCGGCTCCGCGACGGCCTCGCGGTTCGCGCGGGCGAATGTGGCGCTCTACATCGAGAGCGTCTACGACGCCCACTTCAGCCTCGCCCAGATCGGCAAGGGACTGCTGTCGGGCTATCGCAAGCTCGGCGGTGCGCGCGTGTTCGGCGCGACGCTCACCCAGGCCGAAGTGGACGCACTGGCTGCGGCCTACTCGGAAGCGAGCGACCGGCTGCATCCCCATGCCGGCGTGCGCCTGGGATCCTGACGCTCATGTGCGAGGCGTGAGCTCCTCGCGGTCGTGAGCGCGTTCGTCAGCGCCGGCGCCGGCTTCCTGCTGGCCGTGCTCTGGTTCGACCTGATGTTCGACGTCCAGGTCCTCGGACGCGGCGATGGCGAGCTCCCCGAGCCGGTCCTCGAGTCGATCGCCTCCTACTACCGCCGCGTGACGACGGCGGCGAGGCCGATGAACCGGTTGATCGCGACGGTCATGGTCGCGACGCTGGCCGCGATTGTCGTCGAGATCGCCTCCAGCGAACTGGCTCCATGGATCCCACTTGTGTCGCTCGGCCTCGCTCTCCCGCCGGTCGTCCTCGCGGGCGCGCGCACCGTGCCGAGCGCGGTGCGACTCGGCGCGCGCACTGATCCGCGGCCGCGCCAGAGCGCCCTTGCGAGGGCGATCTTCCGTGAGCACGTCGCCTGCGCCGTGGCGATCGCCGGGCTGCTGGCTGTGCAGCTCGCGTTCGCATAGGCCGAACTCATCTGCAGGCCTCGCGCCGGATCGGGTAGTGTCGATCCGGGGTCCCACTCGGATGGCTTCGCCCGATGCTCCTTCCCCCTCCCGCCCGGCGTTGCGCGTCGACGCGAACGCCGTGCTCGTCGTGGTCGCAGTCGCCCAGTTCATGGTCGTCCTCGATGCGACCGTGGTCAACGTGGCGCTGCCGACCATCAAGACCGATGTCGGCTTCTCCGAGCAGAGCCTCTCCTGGGTCCTGAACGCCTACACGCTGATCTTCGGGGGGTTTCTGCTGCTCGGCGGGCGCCTCGCCGACCGGCTGGGGCGGCGGCGGATGTTCATGAGCGGGATCGCGCTGTTCGCCGGCGCGTCGCTGATCTGTGGTCTGTCGCAGTCCGAGGGCATGCTGCTCGTCGCGCGCGGTGCCCAGGGCCTCGGCGGCGCTTTGGTCTCGCCGGCGGCGCTGTCGATCATCCTCACAACCTTTGCCGAAGGGACCGAGCGCAACCGTGCGCTCGCCGTCTGGGGCGCGATCGCCGGAGCCGGCGGCGCGGTCGGGCTGTTGCTCGGCGGCGTCATCGTGCAGGTCCTGAGCTGGCGCTGGGTCTTCTTCATCAACGTGCCGATCGGCGCCGTCGTGCTGGCGCTCGCTCCGCGGATCGTCCCCGAGAGCCGCTCGGAGTCGGCGGCTGCGACGGGCTATGACGCCGAGGGAGCGGTCACGGTCACGCTCGGCACGATCGCCCTCGTCTTCACGCTCATCGAGGCCGACAGCTGGGGTTGGACCTCCGGGCGAACACTCGCCGGCTTCGCGATCGCCGTAGTGCTGATCGCCGCATTCGTCGTCATCGAGCGCCGCCAGCGAGATCCGCTGATGCCGCTGCGGATCTTCTCCAACCGCAGCCTCGCGGCCTCGGATGCGACGATGCTCGTGGTCGCCGCGGCGCTGTTCGGCGTGTTCTTCTTCTGCACGCTCTATCTGCAGCAGGTGCTGGGGTTCAGCGCACTCAAGACGGGAGTCGCCTACCTGCCGCTGACGCTGACCCTGGTCGGCGCCTCGGCCCTGGCGTCGCGATTCGTCGATCGATTCACGCCCAAGCCGGTGCTCGTCGTCGGCCTGCTGATCTCGACGGCGGGCTTCCTGCTGCTCACGCGCATCGTCGGCCACGGTGACTATGCCAGCCACGTCCTGCCGGCGCTTGTCGCCCTCGGTGTGGGACTGGGCCTGTCGTTCGTGCCGATCACGATCGCGGCCACCAACGGCGTCGGGGCGGCCGACTCCGGGCTGGCGTCGGGGCTGCTCAACAGCACCCAGCAAGTCGGTGGCTCGCTCGGGCTGGCGATCCTGTCCTCGATCTCGACGACACGCGTGACGAGCGCGCTCCACGGCGGCCTGTCGCAGTCGCTGGCGCTCACGCACGGGTTCAAGGGCGCCTTCATCGCCGCGGCGGTGCTCTGCGCCGTCGGCGTCGGCGTCGCGCTGGCGCTGCTGCCGCGGCGCCCGCGCGAGGCCGGGGACAGGAACATCGCGGCGCTCGCGATGTCCTTCGCCCGCTGTCCCGGCGCGCCCTACTGTGGGCACCTCGCGCGTGTGGCCGCCGTCGGCAGGCGCGTCCGGGGCGCCGCCGCGCGATCCTAGGCCACGCCGACTCCAAGCCGGAGGCTGGCTGCGCCCGGGGCGGGCTGGTGGGGCGAGTAGGAGCGCCACCCGGGGATCGGGCAGGTGTGGAGTCTGGCCGGGCAATGCTCAAGCACGCGGAGCCTTAGCCCGACTTGATCCCATGCAGGCGAAAGCCGGCCAAGGCGGGGGGCCCAAGGCCAAACCTTCACATGAGACAGATCGCGAGATCTGCTGCTCGATGACGAGCGTCCT
>JAOPZB010000247.1 GCA_025964355.1 Solirubrobacterales bacterium
CGACGACGCCCGCGGCCGGCACGGTGCAGGAGTCCGTGCGCTCGCGCAGCGCCTGTGCCGGCTCGTGGGTCTCGGTGTCCACGGACTGCAGCGGCTTGGTCAGCGTCGGCAGCGGCTTCATCGCGCCCCGAACGACGAGCGGCGCACCGTTTGTCATGCCGCCCTCGAGACCGCCGGCGTGGTTCGTCTCGCGGTAGTAGCCACGGCCATCGGAGTAGAAGATCTCATCGTGCGCCTCCGATCCGGGCAGACCCGCCACGGTGAAGGCATCGCCCATCGAAACGCCCTTGACCGCCTGGATCGAGCAGATCGCCATCGCCAGTCGGCCGTCGAGGCGCTCGTTCCACGAGACGTGTGACCCGAGACCTGGCACGAGCCCGAACGCCTGCACCTCGAAGACTCCGCCCAGCGACTCGTTGGCCCTGCGCAGCCGGTCGATCTCGTCCACCATCGCCTGCCCCGCATCGGCGTCCAGGCAGCGTACGGGCGAGATGTCCACCTCGGCGAAGTCCTGTGCCGTGAGCGGGCGCCCTGCGTCGGGGGCGTGCACGGAGGCGATCTGGATCACGTGCGAGTGGACGGTCACGCCGAGCGCTCGGAGGAACGTCTTGAACAGCCCGCCGCCGGCGACGCGCGCAGCCGTCTCGCGCGCGGACGCCCGCTCGAGGATGTTGCGGATGTCGCTCTGCTTGTACTTCTGGGCACCGACCAGATCAGCGTGGCCGGGCCGCGGTAGATGGACCTCTTCGACGTCCTCCTCGACCGGCCAGGGATTCATCCGCTGCTCCCAGTTGGCGTAGTCGCGATTGGCCACCAGAAGAGCAATTGGACTGCCGAGGGTGCGCCCGTGGCGCACCCCTCCGGTTATCTCGGCGGCGTCGCGCTCGATCTTCATGCGCCCGCCGCGGCCGTGTCCCAGCTGGCGGCGCGCCATGTCGACGTTGATGTCGCGCGGCGAGAGCTCGAGGCCGGCCGGCAGCCCCTCGACGATGCAGGTCAGGCCGGGACCGTGCGACTCGCCGGCCGTTATCAGATGGAGCGCCACGGCCCCAAGCTTATTTGCTGACGGCTCAGGCCCTGTGGCGGCGCGAGGACTACGCGTGGGCGCGCGCCGCCGAGGCCGGCTGGCGCACGGGCACGAGCATGCCCTCCGACGAGTAGCGCAGCCCCGGCAGGTCCGTGAGGCCCGCGCTGCGCAGGAGCTGACGACCGGCGCTCGCTGCACCGGTCGAGGTTGGGCGAGCGCTTGAGGCGGACGCGGTGCCCACGCTCTTGACGATCTTGACGAGCTTGAGTTCGTATGTGACCGGGTTGCCATTGGCTTCGAAGGATTCGAGCGTCTCGCTCTGTCCAAGCTGGAGCTCAATGGCCTGGCAGTGCGTTGGACTGGGCAGGCATTTGGCGTTCCCGTGCAGGATCGCTTCGCCGGTGAGCCCGAACACCGCGTCCTTTCCGGTGCGCAGCACCACGCCGAGGAACACCAGCTGCGGGTTGTCCTTAGCCGGGATCGGCTGATCGACGGTCAGGTTGTCATACGTCTTCAGCTGCGCGGCTGGCGCAGCCGTACCGTCGGCAAGCGGTGGCGGCAGCACGCCGAACTGCGCGGCGACGTGGTAGCGGATGACGATCCGCGGCTTCGAGGGTTTTGCGGGAACGGTGGGGAGCGTTTCGCCTTTGGAGGCAGAGCCCGAGCCGGAGTTGGTCGTCGAGGAGCCGCCCGACTTCGTCGTCGAGCTGGAAGGGCTGACGGCGGCGGAGCCGGCGGTGGACGTCGCCGGTTTCGCGGCCCCCGGCAGCGGCGTGAAGGGGTTGCGCGCGCTGCCGTGGCGCTGAACGTGCGCTCCGCTCGTGGTCTCCGCGGGAGCCTGGTTGGGATTTTCTGCGGCCGCGCTCACCGCGATGCCCCTGGCGACGGGCGCGCCCCTGACCGCGGGGCTGGGAGGAGCGGCCGACGAGCCGCCGCCGAGCACGACGTAGGCGCCCGCGCCGACGAGCGCGAGCACGACGAGTGAGACGAACGGCAGCAGGCGCCTGTCCAGCAGGTCAGCCTTGATGGAGCTCAGGAAGTCGTTCATGGGGTCACCCTGGCAATCGCGGGAGCGGTCGGCGAGCTGGAGGAGGGCGTGGTCGCGGCAACCGGTGTCGCCGCGCCTGCCGGAGAGCTTGGAGTGGCGCCGCCCGTCAGGCCCTGCCCGGCGGGCAGCACGTAGGCGGTGGCCGAGACGGTCCCGGAGAGCCGCTGCGGCCCGCGGGGCCCGCCCGTCGGTGAGTTGGCGGTTTCGGGAGTCAGCTTGACGCTTTGGATCGTCAGCAGGCGCCCGCTGACCTGCAGCCCACCGGAGGTCTGGCGGACGGTGAAGCCGTTGAGCTGCGCGAAGAGGTGTTCGAGATCGAAGAAGCTGCCGCCAAAGATGAACGTGAAGGGCATCTGGGAGAAGCCGGCAGAGGCCGCCGACGCCCCGGCGGCCGCGGCCGATCCGCTCGCTCCGCCACCGCCGGCGGTAGCGGCCGAGGCGATCGAGCTGAATTCGACCTTCTTCTCGTTGGTCGCCTGCGAGAGCTGGTAGATCAGCGACGGGACTTCCTGGCTCGCCGGGACGGCTTTGCCGAGGCTGACGATCGACGCGTACGCCTTCGCGTACTGAGCCTGCGCGGCACGGGCGCTCGCGAGCTGTCCCTCTGCGCCCGACAGCTGGGTCTGCGCTTCTGAGACCTGCTTGTCGAGCGTGCCCGCTTCCTTGCGCTTGGGCGAGACAACCAGCATCCACACCCCGCCGAGGACGACGAGGACGATCACGCCGATCAGGACCATGCGGTCGCGGCCCTTCATCGCGCACCTCCCGTCGGTGTCGTCGGGGAGCCGGTCGCCGCGGTGGACGCGACGGCCGTCGACGAATGCGTCGCGGGGGTAGGCAGCGCAACGAAGGTGACCTGCGCGGCGTAGGCGGCCTGACCGCTTTCACAGCCGGCGGCCCCTGCGCCGCCGGCGCCCGAGCCGGCGGACTTGGCCGAGCTTTGCAGCGTCACATTGGCGACGCCGTCGATCAGCCGCAGCCGGTTTAGCATCTGCGCGACCGCGGGCTGACTTGTCGCGCAACCGGCGAGTGTGAAGACCGGAATGCTGCCGGGTGGCGTCGCGGAGGTCACCGGGCTGGCCGCAGCCGCGGATGCGGGCGTTGTGGCGCCGGGCGCCGCGGCGCTGGTGGCCGCGG
>JAOPZB010000261.1 GCA_025964355.1 Solirubrobacterales bacterium
TCGTCAGTGCAGTCATAAGCAGCCACATAAGGTCTGACGGCGGCCGCCAAGGCCAGGGGGTTCTCGATGCGATGCGACCGACACTTGCGATCCTGATCGGCCTGGCGCTGCTCGGCGCGGTCGCACTGGTTGCGATCCAACGCACGCGCCTCAACGTGACGGAGTCGGTCGCGCTGGATGTGGGATCTTGAACGCTGTGGCTCCCCACGCCGGGCAGCTACCGCATGGCGACGGCTCAGAACCGGCGAGCGCACGCCGGCTTTATCGGAGCGGATGTCGAAGGCCGGGTTGTTGACCAGCCCCATGCCCGACGGGAATCAGGAGCATCCCGGCGGCTGATGGTACGCAGCATGTATGCCGGTACTAGCGGAACTTCGACGCCATCGCAAAGGCGTCGCCATGCAGCGCGCCGGCGACGACGCGGTGTTCGACGGTCAGTTCCCCCGAGCCGCGGTGTCGGCGTGTGCATCTAACTGGAGCAGGTGCTGAGTGAGTTGGTGACGGGACTTCACTCCGAGCTTGCGGAACGCCTTGCGTAGGTGGTAGTCGACGGTGCTGGGGCTGATGAACAGCTGCGCGCCGATCTCTTGGTTCGTGGCACCGTCTGCAGCGAGGCGCGAGACTTGGGCCTCCCGGGGGGTCAGGTCGTCGCGCGTCTCGACGATCCGTTTCCGCGCGTGCTCACCGGTCGCCTCGAGCTCGACCCGAGCGCGCTCGGCGAACGCCTCCATGCCGAACTCCGTGAACAGCTCGTGGGCGGTGCGTAGCTGCTCGCGCGCGTCGAGCCGGCGGCGCTCGCGTCGCAGCCACTCGCCGTAGACGAGGCGGGCGCGGGCGAGCTCCACGCGGACGCGGGTCCGCTCGAGCCGCTGGATCGCCTCGAGATAGAGCGGCTCGGCGGCTTCGCCGTCGGTCAGCAGCGCCCGCGAGCGGGCTTCGACGCCGAGCGCCCAGTCGGTGCCACTGGCCGCGGTCATCTCCGAAAGCCGGCCGAGTTCATCGACCGCGACCTCGGCCTTCCCGCTTCGGACGGCCGCCTCGATCAGCTCGACCAGGCCCCAGGTTGAAAGCCGGACCGCAAGCGGGTCCTCGACGGCCTGTTTCGCCGCGGCGAGCGCCTCCTCGTAGCGGCCCAGGCCGTTGTAGAGCACAGCGGCCGCCAAGTGAATGGATGTCAGCCCCTGTCGCCCGCTCCGACGCACGATCTCCCGTGTGGCCGCGTCGATCAGCCGGACGGCCTCGGCTTCACGGCCCTTGGCGGCGGCCAGCGTCACCGGGGCGTACGCGACGAGACCGGCACCCGTTGCCTCGTTAACAGCCGCCAGCTCGTCGACCAGCGAGGCGGCCATAGCTAACCGTCCGGCGAACAGATGCATCCCCGTGCGTATCGTCAGCGCCAGGGGGAGCACGCTCAGGGCACCGGCATCACGCGCTTGCTCCACGAAGCGCGCAGAGAGCATGTCCCAGTTCTCGTCGTCCCACAAGAATGCCGCGACACGGGACGCAAGCCAGAGCCACCGACGCCCGTCTCCTCGGGAAATCTTCTCGTCTCGGAAGCCGTCTATCGCACGTCTCAGGATCGGCGTTCCCGCGGCGTACCCATCTGTGATGAGCAGCGCCAGGCCATCCAGAAGCAGATCTGGCGCGCGCGGAGACTGCGACCACGCAGGCGCTGCCCTGGCGGCCCGCGCGGTCTCCAACACGATCTCGGTGCTCGCCAAACGGCCCGGGAAGAACACGGCAGTGAGCGCTTCCAGATAGGTGTCACGCGCCAGCCTCAGATCGAGCGCTTCGAGCCGTTTGGCGGCGTTGAGCAACAACGGCGGCGCGTCGCTACCGCGGTTCAACGCGAACGCGATCTGACCGCGCAGGAGGTCGACCTGGGCGCGCTGGAGCTCGTCGAGCGGCCCGGATTCTGCGATGGCCAGCAGTCCGAGGGCTGCTTCGAACGCGCCAGCCTGCTGCTTGGCCTGGGCCGCGGCCAGCGCCCGCCCAGCCCGCCGCGAGGGCTCGGGCGTCAGCGCAGCGGCGCGCTCCAGGAACGCTGCGGCGGCCGCCAACCCACCGCGGGCCTGAGCGCGGCCCGCCGAGCGCTCAAGCTCCGACGCGACCTCCTCGTCGAACCCTGGCGTCGCGTGCGCGAGATGCCAGGCGTGGCGATCGGCATCGACTTCAGGGTCCGTCGCGTCCGCGAGCGCGCGATGCGCCTCCTGCCGATCTTCGGGTGACGCGGCCCGATACACGGCCGAGCGAACGAGCGGGTGGCGAAAGGTCACCCGCGCACCGATCTCCAGCAACCCGTCGGTGTGTCCTGCCGCCTGGACACCAATCCCGAGCCGCTCCGCCGCTCGCCACAGCAGCACCGGGTCTCCGACCGGCTCCGCCGCCGCCACCAGCAACAGCCGCTGCGTCTCCGCCGGGAGCCCTGCCAATCGCCTTCGGAAGCTGTCCTCGATTCGTCCCGACAGCCCCGGCGCGTCGAGCAAGCCGAACCCGCCCGCCAGCTGCGCCGGCGTCAATCCGCGCGGCAGCTCCAGCAACGCCAGCGGATTGCCACGCGTCTCGGCGACGATCCGCTCGCGCACCCGCTCGTCCAACGGCACTCGCAACACCGACCTCAACAAAGCGCGCGCGTCACCATCACGCAGCCCCTCGACCAACAGTTGCTGAAATCCCGTCAGCTCATCGCCGGGCTCTCGCGTCACCAACACCAGCCCGACCGAGTCCGCCAGCAGTCGCCGCGCCACGAAAACGAGCGCTTGCGCAGAGGCTCGATCAAGCCACTGCGCGTCATCAACCACACACAGAAGCGGTTGCTCCTGGGCCACCTCCGCCAACAGGCTCAGCACCGCCAACCCGACCAGAAACCGATCCGGCGTCTTCCCCGCACGCAACCCGAACGCCACCCCGAGCGCGTCCTGCTGAGGTCCAGGAAGCTGGTCCAGGCGATCCAGCATCGGCGCGCACAACTGCTGCAGCGCTGCGAACGCAAGCTCCATCTCTGACTCCACACCGAGCGCCCGCAAGACCCGAAAGCCCGACGTCGAGCCGATCACAGACTCCACCAGCGCCGTCTTACCAACGCCCGGGTCGCCGCACACCACCAACACCCGGCTCTGCCCACCCCGCACCACCGCAAGCAGCGCCCCGAATGCCTCGCGCTCGACGCGCCGGCCGTGCAACACCTTCACCGGCCCCTCGGTGACCATGCAACACCGACCATACCGCGCCCCCGGGTCTCGTGGACACTCCCGCGCGACTACGAGGTTTTCGGTCGCGGACTACGCGTTGCGTGATTCGAGCGTCGCTGGTGGCTGCGACTGTCGATGCTCCCCAACCGAAGAGGAGCCGGCATGACTCGTAGCAGACCCATCACCTTCGCCGCCGCAGCGGTGATACAGCTCGTCGCGCTGGCCGTCGCCGCCTGCGGCGGTGGTGGTGGTGCGGCGACCACGGCGGCTGTATCGCCGCCGAAGACTTCGAGCGGAGCCGTCGCGGGACGCGAAATCACCGACGAGTCGACGACGTCCCCATTCTCGAAACCGGCGACGCTCGCCACCTGCTGTGTGGCTGCGGCGATGGTCAGTAGGAAGTTCAGACCCACGTTCCGTTAGAGGAGGAAGTCATGAATACACCCAAAGTCTCGTCGGAAGGCCGCCATGTTTCGATGGTCCCGGATAGTCAGCTGACGGCCGAGAACCTCTCGCTCGAGATCGGAGACGTATCGTTCGTCTACCGTCGCTTCGGCAACGAGCAAACGGCCGCCCCGGCGCTGGTGATGCTCCAGCACTTCCGGGGGAACCTCGACAACTGGGACTCGGCGCTCGTCGACCGCCTCGCCCGGGATCGAGAGGTCATTCTCGTCAACAACCGCGGTGTTGGCGGTTCAACGGGCGCCGTCCCTGAGAACGTCACCACCATGGCTCGCGACGCGCTCGCGTTCATCGACGCCCTCGCCTTGAAGCAGATCGATCTGCTCGGCTTCTCACTCGGCGGCTACGTGGCCCAAGAGGTCGTGCTCCTGCGCCCGAGGCTGGTCCGTCGCCTCGTACTCGCCGGCACCGCACCGCAGGGCGGCCCGGACCTACACCGCTGGAGCGACGACGTGTATGCACTGGCGACACCAGACGAGCCCACCGCCGAAGACCTGCTCGAGCTGTTCTTCTCCACCTCCGAGCAGAGTCGCGCCAAGGGCAGGGAATCGCTTGGACGCCTATACCAACGCGAGGTCGACCGCGACGAACCGACCGACCTGGCCACTCGCGACGCGCAACTCGCCGCGATCACCGCCTGGGGTATTCCAGACGCGTCGAAGCTCAACCGTCTTGCCGGCATAACGCAGCCGACGTTGGTCGCCAATGGCGACAACGACACGATGATGCACACGCAAAACAGCCACCTGCTTGCCGAGCGCCTCCCAAACGCCGAGCTGCGGATCTATCCGGATGCCGGCCACGGCTTTCTGAACCAGTACCCGGAGGTGTTCGCCGACGAGGCCCATGCCTTTCTCGAGACAACTTCACGACGCCAAAGGAGTGATCGATGACCCCCACCGAGACTCCCAAGCCGGGCCGCGCGAGCGGTTCAGCAAGGAACACGCGTGAAATGCGGCTGGCGGCGTTGACCTTGCTATTGCCGCTCTACGTCGCGGTCGGATTCGCCGCCAACAACATCGGCGCGCTTCACGCACCGAAGCCGCACCACGTGAAGGTCGCGATCGTCGGCGCCCCGGCGACCACGGCGCCGCTCGCGCGTGCGCTCGGAGCTAGGCCCAATAACGGCTTTGCGGTTTCGCAACTGGCGAGCGTCACGCAAGCGCGCCGGCTGGTCGGCGCCCGCCGGCTCGCCGGCGCGTACGTGCCTAGCCGCAACCGGCCGACAGCTATCGTCGCTTCGGCCGCATCGCCCTCGCTTGCCAACTTCGTCGAAGGAGCGTTCCGCCAGACAGCGGCCGGAGAGAACCGCCCGCTGGCAGTCGATGACGTCCGGCCCTTACCTCCGGACAACCCCTCGGAGACGCCGAACTTCTTCTTTGTCGTCATCTGCTCGCTGGCCGGGTTCCTGGTCGTCACCGCGCTCGGGTTCGTCGCACCGACACTGCCTGAATGGCGCCGAGTCGCGATCATCGCCGCCGCGTCCCTGCTCGCCCCGCTCATCGCGTACCTAATCGGAGGGCCAGGCTATGGCACCTTCAGCGGGTCCTTCGGAACGATCGTCGCGATGCTCGGAATGGGCGCCCTCTACACATTCGCGGTCGCGATCATCACGCGCCTGCTGCAACTGGGCATCGGTGGCTTGGGCAGGCTGATCGCGCCGTCGCTCTTCATCTTCTTGAATTTTTCGAGCACGGGCGGGACGGTCGCGCCCCAACTGCTGCCGGGCTTTTGGCGCTTCCTGAACCACTTCTGGATCGGCGCCGCGGGCCTCGACGCGAATCGCAACATCCTCTACTTCGGGGGAGCCGGCGTCGGCACCGACGTGCTCAAGATCCTCGCGTGGGTCGCGACCTGGGCCGCGCTCATGGCCATTCCGATTTACCAGAGGAGCAGGCTCAGGGTCCGGACTGGCTCCAATGCTTCGGCAATCGCGCCCCAGGCGGCCTCGCTGCCAGCCCGACCCGCCACGGCGGGACGATCCACGACTTCATGATGCTCGACGCCACCCGCAACACGCGCGGCGCGGAAAGCGCGACGGCCGAAGCCATCGAGTTCATCCGAGACCACCCGGCACCTGACACCCCCAGCGGTGGCCGCCTGTCGAAGCGCCCCGCGGCCACCGAACGAAAGGAGCGAGCATGACTCGCAACAGATCAAGATCAATCGTCATGCTGGGCGCGGGCGGACTCGCCTTGCTGGCGGCCGTGTCCGCGGGGTGCGGCGGCGGAGGTGCAACCGCCGCGTCCTCAGCGCCGCCGAAGACTGCGAGCGGTCAGTCGGCCACCGTGGGCATCTCGAACACCGGTATCGGCCAGATCCTCGTCGACTCGCAAGGGGGCACCCTGTACCTGTTCAAGGCGGACCAGGGCACCAAGAGCGCGTGCACGGGCGCATGCGCCGTTGCCTGGCCGCCGCTGCTGGTGACAGGCAAGCCGACCGCCGGTAGCGGTGTCAACGCCTCGCTCCTGGGCACGGCCACGCGCCCCGAAGGCAAGACGCAAGTCACCTACAGCGGCCATCCGCTGTACCTCTTCGCGCAGGATCAGAAAGCGGGCGAAACCAATGGACAGGGCGTGTCCGCCTTCGGCGCCGCATGGTTCGCGTTGAACTCGGCCGGAAACCAGGTCTCCGCACAGCCGTCTAGCTCGAGGACCGGCGGGGGTGGCGGCCTTGGTTACTGACACTCCCATGCAGCGTTCGGCTACGCGCCCACACACAAGCCCCTCGACTTCCCCCGACGCAAAGGAGTGAACATGCTTAACCCGTCCAGACCGATAGCGATCCTCGCCAGCGCGGCAGGGCTCGCGCTCGCGCCGCTCACCATCGCCGCGTGTGGTGGCGGCGGCGCGACCGCGTCCACGACGCCGGCGAAGACGACATCAACCTCCCCGACCAGCATCGGGACGACGAAATCGGCGCTGGGAACGATCCTCGTCGACTCGCAGGGTCGCACCCTCTACCTGTTCACCCACGACTCGGGTACGACGAGCAGCTGTAGTGGTCCCTGCGCCACGGCGTGGCCACCGCTCGTGGCCACCGGCACGCCGACGGCTACCTCGGGTGTGAACGCCGCGCTTCTGGGGACCAGCAAGCGGGCCGACGGAACGACCCAGGTCACCTACAACAGCCACCCGCTGTATCGGTTCATAAAGGACGCGAATCCGGGCCAAACCAACGGGCAGGGTGTAGTGGCTTTCGGCGGCTCGTGGTTCGCGGTGACCGTAGCCGGCAACCAGGCAGGGCACGCGTCGAGCTCGAACTCCGGCTCGAGCTCGCGACATGCCGCGGGGGCGCCGAAGCCGCAAGCGCCAAAGCCCGCGCCGCAACCGGCGGCACCCAAAGCCGCACCGGAACCAGAAGCGCCCAAGGCCGCACCCGAACCCGCGCCCAAGCCGGCGCCCGCCCCGAAGGCGGAACCTCCGGCCGAAGGCGGGATTCCCCAGAACGGTGGCGGTGACGGAGACGCCGACAACAACGGCGGTCCGAGCGACGGCGACGGGAACGTCTAGGACGATGCGACGGACGCGCGCCGTAGTAGGACTCTCCGCCGTCGGCGCCGACGCGGTGGCGCTGATCATCGCGCTCGCCGCCGCAGGCGGTACCAGCCCGCGGCGCGCGTCTGACCCCTTCGTGTGGCTGCGGCCGGCCTCGCCGCCGGTGGGTTGGCACATCGCTCGCACCCCGGACGGCGCGGCGCTTGCGTATCCGCCGGGGTGGAGCGCCATCACGACCGATCCAGGCACGGCATCGGTGGCGCTTCGCGGCGATCGCGGCCGGATCGATGGCTACCTCAACGTGACTCCCAAGCAGGGAGCCGAGACGCTCGCGAACTGGAGCCGGTTCCGTCCCCGGAAAATCCGTGCCGAGGGCGCCCGGAACGTGCGCCTCCTCGCCGCCACCAGAGCTGCGCACTTCCGCTCCGCACACGGCTCATGCGTGCTCGACGCCTACACCACCTCGCTCACCACCTACCAGGAGATCGCGTGCCTGGTCTCCGGCCCCGGCTCCAGCAACGTCGTGGTAGCCGCGGCCCCGGCCCGACTCTGGCAGGAACGCTCAGCGGTGCTCGAGCGGGCCGTGTCGGGCTTCGCGGAGTGAGTGTCGAGATGTCGGGACCATTCTTCTTCATTGCCACGAACAGACTTCGGGAGGGCAAGCTCCTTGCAGAGAGCGCACGCGCCCGTGACCTCAGCTCGTTTATCGAGGCAAACGAGCCGCAGCTATTGGCGTTCAACGAGTACGCCAACGAGGAGGGCACCGAGGTCGGCGTCGTGCAAATGCACCCAGACGCCCCGTCAATGGAGCTGCACATGGAGGTCGTGGCGGAGCGCGCGGCACGCGCCTACGCAGAAACGCTCGACGCAACAACGAGCATCCAGGTCTACGGGGAACCGAGCGATGCCGTACTGGAGATGCTGAGCCGCCAAGCCGGCGCGGGAGTTCCGATGATCGTCAAGCGCCACCACATCGGAGGGTTCAGCCGGATCGAGTGAGACCGCAGCCCGGCAATCTGGCTGGGCAGAAAAGGAGCGACCCATGCAGCGACTCAAAGACAGAACTGCCCTCGTCACCGGCGCGACAAGCGGTATAGGTCGCGCGATCGCCTCGTCGTTCGCCGCGGAAGGAGCGTACGTCGCGATCACAGGACGTGACGCGTCGCGCGGAGACGCCGTCGCCGCAGAGATCCGCGAGTCAGGCGGGCTCGCCGACTTCCTAGCCGCCGACCTCGCGGGGTCGACCGTGGCAGTCCGGCGGCTCGCACGAGAGGCCCTCGAGGTCCTTGGCGGCCGCGTCGATGTGCTCGTGAACAACGCCGGCATCTTCCCGTCCATCTCGACCACGACGCTCGACGAGGCCGCGTTCGACTCCGTCATCGCCGTGAATGTCCGCGCGCCGTTCTTCCTGGTGCAAGAGCTCGTTCCGGGAATGATCGAGCGGGGCGGAGGCGTTGTGATCAACATCGGATCGTGGATCTCGACCGTGGGACTACCGTCGGGAGCGCTGTACGGTGCCAGCAAGGCGATGCTCGAGCAGGCGGCCCGTGGCTGGGCCGCTGAGTTCGGGCGCGCCGGCGTCCGCGTTAACACGCTCGCCCCGGGCGTGACGCTCACCGACGGAACGCTGCCGGCAAAGGAGCAGCTCGAGGGCATAGTCGCGAGGATACCTTCCGGGCAGCTCGCGCTCCCAGACGACATCGCAAAAGCCGCCGTCTTCCTGGCGAGTGATGAGGCCGCCTACATGCACGCGTCGACGCTCCTCATCGACGGCGGTGCGCTCTCGACCCGTCTGACCTAGAGCCGCCGCTCCCGGACGATTCTGACACCTCAACAAGGCGTGCAATCAACAACTCATCCGTGAGCGAAAGGAATGTCGGAATGACCACAGTCACACACATTGCGGACACCGTGACGATCGGCGGGGACCTGACCGTCGGGCGGATCGGCTTCGGCGCCATGCAACTGACCGGCGACCAGGTATGGGGCGAGTACCCCGACCATGACGGCGGGATCGCGTTGCTGCGCCACGTCGTCGACTCCGGCGTGACGTTCGTCGATACCGCCGATGTCTACGGCCCGCATTCCAACGAGGAACTGATTCGCGAAGCCCTCTATCCCTATCCGTCCGATCTGGTCATCGCGACCAAGGGTGGGTTCGTGCGCGGCGGGCACGACTACTCCACCC
>JAOPZB010000262.1 GCA_025964355.1 Solirubrobacterales bacterium
CGACGACCTTCGGCGACGAGCACGATCAGGTCGTGGTCCGCTCAACCGGCGCGCCGACCTACCTCGCGGCCGACATCGCCTACATCCAGGAAAAGCGCGAGCGCGGCTATGACCGCCAGCTGATCGCGGTCGGCGCCGACCACCACGCGTACGTCGCCGAGATGAAGGCGGCGATGGCGGCGCTCGGGGGTGATCCAGACTCGATCGAGCTGCCGATCCTGCAGTTCGTACACCTCGTCTCCGGCGAGGGCGTGGTCAGGATGTCCAAGCGCCGCGGCGACTTCGTCACGCTCGACGACCTGCTCGACGCGATCGGCGTCGACGCCGCCCGGTTCTTCCTGCTGCAGCGCTCGCACGACAAGACGATGGAGCTGAACGTCGAGCTGGCACGCACGGAATCGGCCGAGAACCCCGTCTACTACGTCCAGTACGCGCACGCGCGCATCGCGTCGATCCTCGCGAAGGCGGGGGCGGCGCGCGTACGGGCGGCGCAGGATGCCCCGGCCGGCGAGCGGCGCGAGCCGCTGCATCCGACAGAGCGCGCGCTCATCGAGCGTCTGCTCGCATTTCCCGACGAGCTCGCCGAGGCGGCCGAGCGTCGCGCGCCGCACCGGATCACCGCCTATGTCCTCGAGCTCGCGCAGGCGTTCACGGCCTTCTACCGCGACTGCCGTGTAGTCGGGGCCGAGCCGCAGGCCGTCGAGTCCTTCCGGATCGCCCTGTGCGTGGCAAGCAGGCGCACGATCGCGCGCTCGCTCGACCTGCTCGGGGTGAGCGCGCCGGAGGAGATGTAGCGCCGCAGGGGCCTGAGCCGCGGGAGACTGAGCTACCGGGCGACGCGGCGCCAGTTGGCCGCTCGCCGATCAGTCGAAACGCGCGAGGTCGGACTCCAGACGCGCCGCGTCGACGGCGTCAAGGCCGCCGGCGCCGTCCGGCGCCCCGACGGGCGCACGGGCGCGTCGCCGCCAACGCGGAAGCAGCAGGATGAGCGTCGCGAGCAGGGCGAGCACAACCGCGATCGGGACGAGGTAGGCGGAAAGGTCGAAGCCGCGGGTGCCCGGCAGGCCGAGCACGGTCGGCCCGTACTGGTCGACGAGCGCGCGCTTGACCTGCGCTTCGCTGTAGCCGCGGCCGATCAGGCTCTGGATGAACGCCCGCTCGTGGTCGGCCTGCGGAGACTGGGCCACGTTCAACGGGATCTTGCAGGTCACGCACATCACCTGGCGCTCGATCACCGGCAGCGAGGTGCGCTGCACCGGTCCAGCCGCCGCGCCCGTCGCCAGCAGCGAAGCCCCGGCCACGGCGATCAGCAGCCCAGCCAGACCGGCGGTGCCCGCTCGCCGCGGCCTGCGCCCGACCCGGGAACGCAGCGGCAGCCAAGCCATGGCGCGCATCAGCTCTCGGCGAGCGCGAACGCGCGGTCGATGAAGGGCTGGCCGATCTCGCCGCGGGAGACGGCCACTACGTCACCGCGACGGTCGACGATGAAGCTCTCGGGCAGCTGGTCGGTCCCGTAGGCGTGCGCGAAGGCCCCGTTGTTGTCGCGCAGGTTCGGATAGGTCAGGTGATACCGGCGCACGAAGCCCTGCGAGTCGGGTGAGGCGTCCTCGTAGGTCACGCCGAGCACCGTCGCGCCGTGGCGTTGCAGCCGGCTCTGGGCGCGCTCGAGCAGCGGCGCCTCGACCTGGCAGGGTTCACACCAGGACGCCCAGAAGTTGAGCAGGACCACCTTGCCCTTCAGCGAGGCCAGCGAGCTCGCGCCGCCGGCGCCGAGTCTCGGCAGCGAGCGGGCGGCGTCGGGCGCGACAGGGTGCTTGCCGCTTGCGGCGAGCTCATCGAGCGTGCGACTGGCGGACTGCGCCGAGACGCCGTAGATGAGAAGCCCGATCAGGCATGCGCCCGCCAGCGAGGCGAGGATCGGCAGCAGTCGGCGTCTCACGAAGGTCAAGGGTAGACCCCGCCGTCATTGAGGGGCGGCGTTCCCGGCGTCGGCGGGCCGGCTCGGAAATCTATGTGGTCAGGGCGAAGCGAGCACCGCGTCGACGGGCGGGGTCAGGCCGTCTGCCTGGCGTGCGCGTAGTAGAGCTTGACGCCCTGCTCGAACTTCGCCTTCGCGCTCGAGTCGGCCGTGAAGGCGGCCCAGTACAGATAGGGGCCGACGGTGAACTCGGCGAGGTAGTTGGTCGGCGCGGTGCGCACGATCCGAACGCCGCGGGGAGCCCCAGGCGGCAGGGGCGGAGGCGGCGAGCTCTGGACGACCAGCCGCACGTTGGAGAGGCCTGCAAGGGACACGGGAGTGGGAGCGAAGACGCACGGGCCAAAGCACGGCTGGTGCAGGTCCTCGCGGTGCATCCAGTCCCGTACACGGGTCGCGTCGGCCGCGTTGGCGAATTGCGCGACGCCGAGGCGGATCTCGGTCCCGTTGGGACCGGTGCCATTCGTGAGCACCTCACCGGCGGCGCCCTTGAAGCTGGCGTCCTTGAACTCCTTCACGGCGGCGCTCGGATGCGTGACCTGGGGTAGCGCCAGGCCCTCGCCGACGAGGTCGACGGGGTCGCTCCAGTCGAGGGTCCGCTGCAGTCCGAATCCGGGAACGGCCGAGCTCGCCAGCAGACGCGGGCGCAGCGACGCGGACGAGGTCGTGCCGGTCGTGCCGCCGCTCCCCCCGCAGCCGGCCAGCGCAAAGCCCGCGAACAGGCACGCGACAACGAAAGATCGTCTCTTCATGTGAGCCCCCAGAACGAGATCAACAGCTAACCCGCCTTCTCAGGCCGCGAGCATATCCGAAGCGGGTTGGTCGAGGTCATTTGGAGTGGCCGAGAGCTTCGTCGAGCTCTCTGCCACGCCGCTGCAGGAACGTGCCGACCGAGGCGGCGAGCGTCGCGATCACCGTGATGGCCCAGATCTCCATGAAGACGTCGAGAATGCGGGCGCCCGTGGTGATCGGGTTCTTGAGCTGCGACGACACGGTGAGCATCTGCGTGGTCGTCCAGAACAGCGCGCTTCCGTAGGACTTGACTTCCGTCTGCTGGGCGTGTCGCTCGAGCACAAACGCCAGCAGGGCGCAGACCAGGTCGAGCCCCACGGTTACGATCGCGATCGCCGTGAGATTGTCGCGCAGGCGTCGGTGGGTGACCGTCGCGGCGCGAGCGACGTCATACACCTCGCTGGCGGCGCCGAGGAGCACGCGATGCGGCATTGGCTGGGTATTCCCTTCGGAGCCGAAGATCAACCTTGCCCGGCGGGCTCGGGGGAGGCATCGCTAGCACGGACATACGCGGAGAGGGCGCGTAGCGGTGCGTGACCGGGGTAGGGGTGGAGTATGCGTCTCTGCTGTCCCAGAGGTCGTGGCTGCAACGCCCCCGGTGGGGGCGAGCCCTGTGCGCTGGCGCTGTGCCGTCAGGCGGCTGCGCAGGAGCCGTCCGCAGCACTGGCGGTCTCACGCTGGCGCGACTTGCTGAACACCTACGAACGTCATGGGAGCAAGCGCGAACGACGGTTTCGCCGGCGCGGCTACGAACGGGCTCGCGATCGTGCCCTCGTATCGGTTGC
>JAOPZB010000041.1 GCA_025964355.1 Solirubrobacterales bacterium
GCCATGCCCTTCGAGGTCCAGGTGGTGTCCCACGAGGACCGACAGACGCTCGTCCTGCGCGGCGACCTGGACATCTCCTCGGCCGGTCAGCTGGAGGCGGTGATCCGCGAGGCCTGCAGCGCCGGCACGCCGGGCCTGGTGCTCGACCTGGGCGACGTCACATACATGGATTCCAGCGGCCTGCGCGTGATCATCGCCGCCGGGCGCATGTGCGAGGAGCTTGGCAACGAGTTCGCGTTGGTCCCGGGTCCGCCGGAAGTTCAACGCCTTTTCGAGCTGATGGGCCTATCCGAGAACCTGCGGTTCACTACCACCAGTCGACCGCCCGCCCGCAGACGCAAAGGTCGCTGACGCTCCTCGGGGCTTTGAGCCCGCGCTAGCTCGCTTCCCGCTGGCGCTGTTCCTGTTCTTCGGCCTGCGCTTCTTCGAGCGCCACGCCTTCGGCCTGTTCGCGCGCCTGTTCCTTGTCTTCGCGGCTGGGGTGATGTTCGGCGATTTCCCTGACTTCGTTTTCGTCGTCTTGCTGTTTGAGATGCGCCACCAGGCCGCCGACGATGCCGTGGCCGGCCTGCGGGGACAGCGGACCGCCTTCGCTCGCGACCCAGCCGGAGAGCGGCACGGCGACCGCAACCACGACGACCATGGCGCAGAAGACGTTGCGGGCGCTCGACATGGGAGCGACTTCGGCGCAAACGGCCTCCCGCTTGAGCCTTGGCGCCCTGTGACAACACTCGGCTGACGGCGCTCGAGCAGGCCGCGCGCCCCTCTACCGCTGGTCGAGCAGGCGCCGCAGCCCGGCTTCGTCGAGCACCGGCACGCCCAGGCGCTCGGCCTTCTCGAGCTTTGCGCCGGGCGTCTCCCCCGCCACGACGTAGTCGGTCTTCTTGGAAACTGACCCCGTGACGCGCCCGCCGGCGGCCATGATGCGTTCGGTCGCGGTCTCGCGCGACCACTGCGGGAGACTTCCCGTCAGCACGAGCGTCCTGCCGGCGAGCGGTCCCTCCGAGGGCGGCGCGCCCTCTTCGTGGAAGCGAAGCCCCTGGCGGCGCAGGTCCTCGATCAGCTCACGCATGCTCTCCTGATCGAGCTGGGCGCGAATCGAACGCGCCATCTTCTCGCCGACGCCGGGCGTCTCGGCGATCTCCTCGGGCGGTGCCGCCAGCAGGATGTCGACGTCGCGGAAGCGCTGCGCGAGGTTGCGCCCGGTCACCTCCCCCACCTCCTCGATGCCCAGCGCGAACAGCACGCGCGCGAAGGGACGCTCCTTGGAGGCCTCGATCGCCGCGAGCAGGCTCCTCGCCGACAGCTCGCCGAACCCGTCGAGCGCAACGAGCTGCTCCTCTGCCAGGCGGTAGAAGTCGCCGGCCGTCCTCACCAGCTGATGATCCTGCAGAAGCGCCACCTGCTTCTCACCGAGGCCGTCGATGTCCATCGCGCCGCGCGAGACGAAGTGCTTGAGCAGCTGCCACGCGCGCCCGGGGCAGACGGGGTTCGGGCACTTCGTGAACACGCTGCCCTCCGGCTTGATCGTCGGCGTGTCACAGAACGGACAGCGCTGGGGCGGCCCTGGCAGTGGCGGGCGGTCCTTGCGCTCGACGACATGCGGCGCCGGCGAGACGACCTGCGGAATCACGTCGCCGGCGCGCACGACGATCACGTCCTCACCCGCACGGATGTCCTTGCGGACGATGTCCTCCTCGTTGTGAAGCGTCGCCAGCTTGATCGTGACGCCGGCGACCGCGACCGGCGCGAGCACGGCGAAGGGACGCAGGTCGCCGAACTTGCCGACGTTCCACATCACCTTCTCGAGGCGCGTCACGGCGGTGGTCGGCGGGAACTTCCACGCGACCGCCCAGCGCGGGTCGCGCCCGACCGAGCCGAGCCTGCGCTGCAGCTCGAGGTCGTCGACCTTGACGACAGCGCCGTCGATCTCGAAGTCGAGCTCGCCCCTGCGCGCCTCCCACTCCTGGCACTGTGCGATCACCTCGTCCTCGCTGCCGAGCAGCTTGATGCCGCTGTTGACCCGGAACCCGTGCTCGCGCAGCCAGTCGAGCGCCTGCGAGTGGGTCGTGAAGGACAGCCCGTCGGTGACTCCCACCTGGTAGCACCAGATCGACAGCGGGCGCTTCGCCGCATCGGCCGGGTCGAGCTGGCGGATCGTCCCGGCGGCCGAGTTGCGCGGGTTCATGAACGTCGACTGGCCGGCTTCGGCGCGGCGCTCGTTCAGCGCGGTGAAGTCGCGCAGCGACATGTAGACCTCGCCGCGAACCTCCAGCAGCGGCGGCGCGCCGCTGACGTGCAGCGGGATCGCACCGATCGTGCGCAGGTTGTGCGTGACGTCCTCGCCGATCTCGCCGTTGCCGCGAGTGGCGCCGCGCTCGAGCGTCCCGTCGCGGTAGATGAGGCTGATCGCCAGGCCGTCGATCTTCGGCTCGACGACGAAGGAGAAGTCCGGTTCTGAGACCCCTTCTCGGGCGAGATGGTTTCTCATCCGCTCGACCCACGCCCGCAGCTCCTGCTCTGAGCGGACGTTTCCGAGCGAGAGCATCGGCTCCGGATGGGTGACCTTCTCGAGCCGCCCTACCGGCTCGCCGCCGACGCGCTGTGTCGGGGAGTCGGCGCTCGCCAGCTCTGGGTGGCGGCGCTCCAGCTCGCGCAGCTCGTCGAGCAGCTGGTCGTACTGCTCGTCGCCGATCTCGGGGTCGTCGAGGACGTAGTAGCGATGGGCGTGGTGCTCGAGCAGCTCGCGAAGCTCGCGCGCTCGCTCGGCCGCGGGCGGGGCGCCGTCCGCTGCTCCGCCGTTGCTCGCGCGCCCCGGCGCTGTGGCGCTCCTGCGGGCCGTGTCCGACTTGCCTCTCGGAGTCACGGCCTCGCGTCGCGTGCTGGCCGATCTCCGATCGGCGGGGCGAGCAGCCCCTCCAGGTCAAAGCGCCTGAGCGCCTCGAGGCTCGGACGGTCGGTCAGATCGAAGTGGATCGGCGTGACCGCGATTCGCCCGGCGGCGACCGCCGCGAGATCGGTCCCCGCCTCGTCGTGAAAGCCCGGGTCCGAGCCGTAGATCCAGTAGCGCCGCCGGTGGGGTTCCTCCTGCTCGAGCTTCAGCTGGTCGCGGTAGATGCGCTTGCCGAGGCTCGTCACCTCCACTCCGGCCGGTTCGCCGGCAGGCACGTTGACGTTGAGCAGCGTTCTGGACGGCAGCGGCACGTCGTCGATTCGCTCGACCAGGCGGGCGACGAACGCGGCGGCGACGTCGAAGCGGAAGCCCCCGTCGAAGCGGTAGTCGAGCGAGCGGGCGCCCGACTGCTGCGAGACGGCGATCGCCGGGAGCCCGAGTACGACGCCCTCCAGCGCCGCCGCGACGGTTCCCGAATAGGTGATGTCGTCGCCGAGGTTGGCGCCGTGGTTTATGCCCGAGACCACGAGGTCGGCCTCGAAGCCCTCGATCAGCCCGAGGCTAGCGAGACGGACGCAGTCCACGGGGGTGCCATCGGTGGCATAACCGACGGTGTCGTCTGAGAAGGGCACCTCCGCGACCCACAGCGGCCGCCGCGTCGTGATCGACCGCGCCATCGCAGAGCGGTTGCCGTCCGGGGCGATGACGGCGAGGCGCACGTCCTCGAGCTCCGTCAGGGCGCGCCGCATCGTCTGCAGGCCCTCGGCCTCGATCCCGTCGTCGTTTGTCAGCAGGACGCTCAGCATGCTTGCTCCAGCATAGGGTTCGTCTCGGTGCTCGGCGGTGATGGCCCCGTTATGCCGGCGCCGCACGCCCCGGCGTGGCGGACCTCAGAGGCCTTGCGCGATCCGCAGCTGGCGAATCGCCCCGAGCTCGTCGAAGGTCTCGATCGCGGCGGCGAGCAGGGCGTCGCGTCGCGGGCCGGCGAGGTCGTGGCGGACGATATGCAGGCGCGCTCGCGCCAGGTCGTACTCCATCCCCGGCTGCTGCGCCAGCGCCTCGGCCCTGCGCCACGCGCGTAGAGCCCGATTTGGCCTACCGCGCTGCCATTGAAGCCGCCCGATAAGCAGCAGTCGGCGGGCACGGATGCCGTGAAACCGAGACGCGCTGCGCCGCAGCACGCGGCAGGCGTGTCGAGCGCGCTGCTCGAATGCTGCCCGCTCCGAAGGCGTGCTCGCCTGCTCGAGCAGCTCGACATAGACCTCCGCCGCGCCGACGGCGAACTCGGCCCAGTGAAACCCGGTCGGCGTTTCGCGGGCCACCATCTCGATCACCCGGTCGGCCGCCGCCAGCGCCTCCTCGGCGTGTCCTTCGGCCAGGCGCGTGCCGGCGACGCAGTAATGCTTCTCGATCTGCGCGTGGCCGTCGGTCGCGGAGGTCTCGATCGCCAGCGCGGCCTGCAGCGCGGCGCCGGCCGCAGCGATCGCTCCGCGACCCAGCTCGGTCTGAACCTCGTCGAGCAGCGACCACGACTCGACCTGCGGGTTGGTATTGCGTGCCGCGAGCTCCCGCGTGCGAGTCCAGCAGATCTCGGCGCCGCGGAAATCGCCGCGGCAGATATGCAGCGCCGAGCGCGTCTGCCAGAGCTCGCCCTCGAGGTTGTAGTCGCCGATCTCGCCGAACAGCTCAAGCGCGCGGTCGCTGGCGGCGATCGCCGCCGGCCAGTCGCCGCGCTGGGCCTCGATCAGCGACTGCAGGTTCCACACGTAGGAGAGCGCTTCGGAATGGTCTTCCAGCTCCGCCACTCCGACGGCGCGGGCGCCGTAGCGATCGGCCAGCGATCGCAGGTTGAGCAGGCTGATGACGCCGGCGACGCTGGCAAGTGCCCGCGACAGCTCGGGCGAGGGGCCGGCTTCCTCGCCGAGGTTCAGGCCGGCGAGCTCGAGATAGCAGAGTTCGCCGCTCGACTTGCCGGTCAGGTAGTTGATCTGGCCGAGGATCTTGTAGCAGTCGACGGCCTCGTCGAGGAGCTCGTGCTCGGCCCTGCGGCGCTCGCGGTAGCGTCGGGGGAACGCGAGATGGGCGAGCTGCGCGGCGACGGCGCGGAGCAGGCCGACAAGTACCGGCAGCCGCCCTTTCGGAACCGGCCGGTCCAGGCGCGCGACCGCCTGTTCGAGCAGGATCCGACCGCGCTCGAGGTCGCCGAGGAAATAGTGCGCGGTCGCCTCGCCCTTCTCCCACAGCGCCACGCGCGACGGCTCGCCGGCGTCCGCGCCGGATCCCGACCTCAGCAGCGCGAAGAACTGCGCGGCCTCGTTGAACGCGCCGCCGCGCAGCGCCCGTTGCGCCGCCTGCTCCAGGTATGGCATGGCGCGCTCGGGCTCGTCCGCCAGGCGCCAGTGATGGGCCAGCAGAGCCGAATGGCTCTCCAGCTCGCCGGCGCGCTGGTTGCGTTCATACCACCCCGCCACCGCACGGTGAAGCGGCCTGCGCTGGGACTGCGTGAGCAGCCCGTGGGCGACGTCGCGCGTGATCTCGTGGCGGAAGGCATAGGCCGGTTCGGTGTCGGCGCTCTCGATCTCGATCAGCTCGAGCGCGCATAGCGTCTGCAGGTCGTCGGCCACCGTGTCGCGTTCGTGGCTGACAGGATATGTCTCGGTCACCGCCCGCACGGAGAACGTGCGGCCGACGACCGCTGCGACCTTGAGCGAGAGCTGCTCGCGCGGAGTCAGGCGATCGACGAGGCTGAGCACGGCCCCCTGCACCGTCGCCGGCACATCGAGCGACTCGAACTCGCCCATCACGGCCCGGCCTCGCTGAACCTGCACGATGCCGCTCTCCCGCATCGTCTTGACGAGGGCCTCGCAGAAGTAGGGGTGCCCCGCGACGCGATCGTCGATGAAGCGCATCAGCGGGACGGGAAGCTCGGCCACGCCGAGCAGGCGGCGCACGAGCTCGGCGGTATGGAACGACGAGAGGCTGCCGAGGTGCACGGGGTCCCGGGACGCCATGGCCAGCAGCTCCTCATACTCCGCGGAGTCGGCGATCGGACGGGTCGTGACGAGGGTGAACAGGCGCGGTACCCCCTCGAGTACCTCGCGCAGCAGCCCCCAGGAGTTGCTGTCGAGCCACTGCGCGTCCTCGACGAGCAGCAGCACGGGATCGGCCTTGGTGACGCGCGCGAGGATCCGGGCGAGCAGATGCGTCGTGCTGTCGGCGCGAAGCTCGCCGCTCATCTCGGCCGTGAAGTCGTTGTCGGGGATCGCCACCGGAAGCACGTTCGACAGCAGCGGCAGCAGCCGCAGCGCGTCGGGGGCGCCGCCAACGAGCTCCGTCACCCGCCGCTCGACTCCCTGAGGCCCGGGGCCGCCCAGGTCCAGCCCGAGCACGCTCGCGAACACCGGACGCCAGGCGTAGTAGCCGGTCGAGCGCTCGACGGCGTCCGCCCCTGCCACCAGCACCCGTATCCCAGACGCCTGTGCGAGGCGCGCGACCTCCGCGGCGAGCGCCGACTTGCCGATGCCCGCTTCGCCCTCGATGACGAACGCGGCTCGCTGGCCCCGCCCGCTCAGCAGCCTGAGCTGCTCGGTGAGCATCGCCCGCTCGGCGTCGCGGTCGACCAGCCGCGCGTGGCCCTGCGGGACTCCGGCCCCGATTCCGACAAGGCGTCGGATGGCGACCGGCTCGGCGCGGCCCTTCAGCGCGATCGGCGGGAGCGCCTGGAAGCGATAGCGGTCGCTGACCGTGGCCGCCGTCGGCTCGTCGCAGAGGATCTCGTGCCCTCCGGCATGGGCCAGGCGCGCGGCTAGGTTCATCACGTTGCCCGAGAGCGTGTACTCGCGCCGCAGGTCGTTGCCGAACAGTCCACAGAAGACGCGACCGCTGGCAACGCCGATAGAGCACGGCAGGCCGGTGCCGTCGAGCTGTTCCTTGAGTGACACGGCGACCCGCAGCGCGCGCTCGGGGTCATCCTGATGCGCGCGCGGCGGCAGGCCGAACACGCCGGAGAGCGTGAGCCCCTTGTTGTCCAGGCCGGGCTTGCTCGCGCCCTCGAAGCGTGCGATCGCCTCCTGAAAGGTCTGCATCGCCAGCCGGCTGCGCTCGAGCTGCCTCGCCCAGCCACCGCCGGTGTCCTTCAGGCTGACCATCACCACGGTCACGCGGCGCAGCTCGGCGAGCCATTGCGTCCCGGTCCCGGGCCGCCACCCTCGAATCGGTGCGGGGACGAAGGGCGCAAGCAGCTCCGGCGGGATGTGCAGCTCGCGCCCTGGGGCCGTGATCCGGCGTGTCCGGGGAGGAGACGCCGTGAGCGCGACGAGGCCGGAGTCGCCCAACTGGACGCCCTCTGCGAGGCCTGCAAGGTGCCGCCAGGCCGATCCGGCGACGGCGACGCCCCCGGGCGGCGCGGCCCGCTCGGCGGCCGCCACCTCCGCGAAGGGCGCGCCGAGCGGCAGCAGCTCCCAGCGCCCGTTGACGCCGCCTGCGATCGCGAGGTGAAGCTCTCCCGCCGCGAGTCCGATGCGGGTGCTCAGCTGCCGCCCTCCGGGGTCGAGGCGACGGTCGCCGGCGAGCTGAAACGCGATTGCAGCCTGTGCCGCCCGCGCGCTGGCCTCGCGCAGCCCATCTGCATCATCCGCGAGCCAGCAGCAGAGAAAGGCGTCGCCGGTGCCGCCCAGCACGTCTCCGCCGTGTTCGTAGACGATCTCGGCGAGGAAGGTGAAATAGAGGTTCAGCGCCCGACCGAGCTCGTCGAGGCCATCCGGTCGGCCCCCCGACAGCTGCTCGACGCGCGAGGTCCAGCCCTCGATGTCGGTCAGCATCAGCGCCGCGTGGGCGCGAAACGTCTGCGCGCCGGTCGAATGCACCGCGGACAGCCGCGCGCCGAGCAGCGAACTGACGTAGCTGGCGCCGTTCAGCGGCGAGCCGTCGCCGGGGACCAACCCGATGTCGCCCTCGGAGAGGTCCCGTGCTGCTGTCTGATTCAACGGCAAGGTTCCCCCCTGCGCCGTTTGTTATGCGTTTCAGACTACCAGCCGACCTCACTCATCTGGGGGAGTCGTGGTAGTCGACGCTCGCAAGCGCCAGGCCGTGCGCCGGCGCCGTCATGCCGGCATGCGAGCGGGGGCTGCCGTCGAGCAGGGCGGTGAATTCGTCGATCGTGCGCCGGCCGGCGGCGACCTCGAGCATCGTGCCGACGAGGACGCGGTTCATGTGGCGCAGGAACATGTCTGCGTCTATCCAGAACTCGAGCAGGTCGCCATCGCGCCGCCACTCGGCCGAGATCACGTTGCAGCGGAAGCGGGAGTGCTCGGACTCCGTCGGCGTGAAGGCGGTGAAGTCGTGGGACCCTGCAAGCGCCGCGGCGCACGTCGCCAGCGCATCGGCGTCGATCGCCGCCGTCCACCAGAAGGCGCGGCTGCGCTCGAAGACGCTGCGCGCGCGGCGGGCGAGCACGCGGTAGCAGTAGGTCCTGCTACGGGCGTCGCGGCGGGCGTCGAAGCCCTGTGGCGCCGGCTCGGCGGCCAGCACCGCCACGTCGTCGTCGAGCAGCCCATTCAGGCGCAGCGGATCGACCGCCTCGTGCGCGTAGCTTGCGACCTGTCCCCAGGCGTGGACGCCGCTGTCGGTGCGGCCCGCAACCGTCAGCGCGAGTGGGCGTCCGTCGACCCCGTCCTCGCCGAGGACCGTGCGCAGCGCCCGCTCGAGCTCCTCCTGCACGGTGCGCTTGTTCGGCTGGCGCGCCCAGCCGGCGAACTCCGTGCCGTCGTACTCGATCGTGAGCTTGGTGATCATCGCCTCAACCATGCTCGGTGCGCATGCCAGGCGCGATGAGGACGTATCCGGCGGGGCGAGGCGCGCACGTAGTATCGAATGCACCCGGCTGCCGATCTCGCCGGACACCAGACACTGCAACCCCAGGAGGTACAGCCATGGGCTTCGACCAGTACCACGAGCCGGCGCACGAGCTCAGCGCCGAGACTCGCACCTTCGCGCGGATGGTCGCCTCACTCACCGAGGAGGCCGAAGCGATCGGCTGGTACGAGCAGCGCATCTCGGTCGAGCCGGATGCACAGGCGCGAGCGATCATGCAGAACGCGCAGCACGAGGAGTTCAAGCACTTCGCGATGGACCTCGAGTACCTGACCCGTCGCGCTCCGAAGCTGCGGGTCGCGCTGAAAGGGGTGCTCTTCACCGAGGGCGACATCGTCGCCGCCGGCGAGTCCGCGGAGGAGGCCGAGGAGGGGGTCGACGACTGAGGCGACCGCATCGGCGCCGCCGGCCGGCTCAGACGAGCTCGATGAAGACCATCTCGGTCGAGTCGCTGCGGCGCGGCCCGAGCTTGAGGATGCGCGTGTAGCCGCCGGGCCGCTCCGCATAGCGGGGGGCGACGTCCTCGAACAGCTTGTG
>JAOPZB010000056.1 GCA_025964355.1 Solirubrobacterales bacterium
CAGACGGGCAAGACCGTCGCGCCGAAGCTCTACCTCGCGGCGGGGATCTCGGGCGCGATCCAGCACAAGGTCGGGATGCAGGCGTCGGAGAACATCGTCGCGATCAACAAGGACGCGAACGCCCCGATCTTCGAATTCTCCGACCTCGGCATCGTGGGGGACCTCAACAAGATCCTGCCGAAGCTGACAGAGGCTGTGAAGGCCAAGAAGGGCAGCTGACGTGTCTGGAGGCTCCAGTAACGGCAAGGTGGCCCCCGCGGCCTTCCCGCCACCGGTCGACTCGCAGAAGGAGTTCATCAAGCGGGGACTGGACCCCGAGGACGAGCTGATCGAGGTCGGCGTGGCGATCGTCGGCGGCGGCACGGCGGGGCTGGCTTGCGCGAACCGGCTGCTGGCGCTGCTCGCCGAGGACGGGGAGGCCGGGGGCGATTTGCTGGAGCGACTCGGGGAAGTCCCCGTCGCGGTGATCGAGAAGGCCAAGACATGCGGGGGGCACAGCCTGTCCGGGGCGGTGATGCGCCCCGGCCCGCTGGAGGAGCTGTTCCCCGACCTCAGCCGTGAGGACTGGCGCAAGGAGGGCTTCGCCTACGGCGAGGTCAAGAAGGAGGCGGTGTACCTCACACCCACGGCGAAGCTCGCCGTGCGCATCCCGACGCCGCCGCCGTTCAAGAACCACGGCAACGAGGTGATCTCGGTCGCGGCGCTGGCGCGCTACCAGCAGCAGCAGGCCGAGGACGCCGGCGCATACATCCTGACCGAGACCGCTGCGACTCAGCTGATCGTCGAGGACGGCACCGTCGTCGGTGTGCGCTCGGGCGACAAGGGGCGCGGAAAGGATGGCGAGCCGCTGTCGAACTTCGAGCCCGGTACCGACATCAAGGCCCACGCGACCGTCCTCGCCGAGGGCTGTTGGGGGCATCTCACCGGTGCCGCCATCAAGGAGTTCGAGCTGGCCGAGGGGCGCGAGCCGCAGGTGTGGGAGCTCGGGGTCAAGGAGGTCTGGAAGGTCCCCAAGCCACTGACGAAGCTGATCCACACGATGGGCCCCTGGCCGCTGAAGATCTCTCACAAGTACGGACAGATCGGCGGCACCTGGATCTACCCGATGAAGAACGAGAAGACCGGCGAGGACCTGGTTTCGATCGGCTTCGTCGTCGAGCTCGAGTACGCCGACGCCACCACCTCGGCCCATGACCTGCTGCAGACGTTCAAGACGCATCCGCTCGTGCGCAAGATCCTCGAGGGCGGCGAGCGCGTCGCCTGGGGGGCGAAGGCACTCCCCGGCGGCGGCTACTGGTCGATGCCGAAGCTCTCCATGCCCGGCGCGGTGCTGGTGGGCGACTCGGGCGGCATGGTCGACACGATGGCACTCAAGGGGGTGCACCACTGCATCAGGTCGGGCATGCTCGCGGCCGAGTCGATCTACGCTGCACTCAAGCGCGGCGAGAAGAGCTTCGAGTCCTACGAGCAGGTGATCGAGGAGTCCTCGGTGGGCAAAGAGCTCTGGGAGGTGCGCAACGCGCGCCAGCCGCTGCAGAAGGGACTGCTGTTCGGTGGCGCGCTCAGCGGTCTCCAGCAGATCACAAAGGGAAAGCTGCCCGGTCGCGCCGCCTGGCATCGCAACGACGTCCAGCCGATGTTCGTGGGTGACACCAAGGACGTCTACGTCAAGCCCGATGGGAAATACACCTTCGACAAGCTCTCCTCGGTGTTCATCACCGGCAACGCGACGCGCGACGACGCGCCGAACCACATCCGCGTGCGCAAACGCGTGCCGCGCGAGATCGCCGAGACGTGGCGCTGGATGTGCCCCGCGGGCGTCTATGAGATTCCCGAGGACGCGCCGGAGCATGGCGAGGTCGACGTGATCGTCAACTACACCAACTGCGTCCAGTGCGGTGCGATCACCGCCAAGGGCGGCCGGCTCACCACGCCCGAGGGTGGCGACGGCCCGTTGTACCAGATCACCTGAGCGGCAAGGTCGCTCCAGGGCGCCGTGAGCGCCGCTGCCCGGCGGTCGCAAACAGCGCGAAACATGCGGGGCTCGGGAGTGTTACAGGGCGTGATGAGGCTGATCGCTTCCCTGCGGGCGCTCGGGTGTGCGCCGTCGCGGCTGCACGCCCGCGTGGGCTGTGCCGTCGTGCTCGCCTGCCTTGCGCTGACCTCAAGCGGCCCGGCGGCGACGGCCAGCCAGACCCGACCGCCCGGCACGACTGCAAAGCCCGGGCTCGCCGCGACGCTCGTGGGCTGCGTGACCGCCGTCAACCAGGCCGAACGCTCGGCGACCTTCTCGGGTGAAATGACGGCGATCACCGGCTCGACTCACATGCAGATGAGGATCGACGTCCTCGAGCGGCTCCCGCAGGAGGCATCCTTCCACACGGTCGCCGCGCCCGGACTGGGCATCTGGCGCGGGTCCGCGCCGGGTGTGAAGGTCTACAAGTACCTCAAGCAGGTGACGAACCTGTCGGCGCCGGCCTTCTATCGGGGAGCGGTCCGCTTCCGCTGGCTCAATGCCAAGGGCAGGCTGATGCGCTCAGAAGAACTGCGCACCCCGAGATGCCAGCAGCCGGCGCCTCCGGCGACCCAACCGCCAGCGACCGCCGGGGTCGGGACGGCTCCGCCAGCGAGCGCGACAGCGGCGCCCGCGAGCGGCTGAGCCGGATCGCTAGAATGAGTGGACGATGAAGGCGAAGATCCATCCACACTACGTTCAGGCGCACGTGCGCTGCACCTGCGGTAACGAGTTCATGACGCGTGCCACCCGCGAGGACCTGCACGTCGAGGTGTGCTCGAACTGCCATCCGTTCTACACCGGAAGGCAGAAGCTGATGGACACCGGCGGACGCGTCGAGCGCTTCCAACGTCGGGTCGCCAAGGGTCGCCTGCACTCGGCGCACGCTCGCTCCCCGCAGTAGCTCGATGCCTGCGCGCGTCGCCGCCGGTTCGCCGACGACGCCGGTCGCGCCTGACGGCACGGCTGCTGGGGCCGTCGGCGACGCTCGACAGAGCGAGGTAACGGGCGAGCTCGAGGCGCAGCGCGACGCGCCCGTCGGGGGCCAGGCGGTTCTCGAGGGAGTGATGATGCGCGGCGTCTCCAACTGGGCGGTGGCCGTGCGAAAGCCGACCGCCGAGCAGCTCACAGAGCCCGAGCGCTCGCCGGAGGAGCCCGCGCTGGGCGAGATCGCCGTCCAGACCTTTCCGCTCGCCTCGGCGATGCGCCGCCACCGCCTGTTGCGGCTGCCGATCGTGCGTGGTGTCGTCGCGCTCGGCGGCTCGCTGGCAATCGGCTTTCGCGCTCTCGAGGTCTCGGCGAACGCGCAGCTGCCGCCCGAGGAAGAGCAGGAGATACCGCGTGGCGTATGGGCCGGGACGGTCGTCGTCGCGCTGGCGGTCGCGATCGTCCTGTTCTTCCTGATCCCGGTCGGGCTCACGAGCCTCATCAAGGATCAGCTCGGCTCCTCGCTGTTGTTCTGGGTCGTCGAGGGCCTCCTGCGCACCACCATCTTCCTCGGCTACCTGCTGGCGCTCTCGCGCCTTCGCGACCTGCGTCGCGTGTTCGAGTATCACGGCGCCGAGCACAAGACGATCTCCTGCTACGAGGCCGAGCTACCGCTGACCCCGTCAAATGCGCAGCGCTTCTCGCGGCTGCATCCGCGCTGCGGCACGAGCTTCCTGCTCGTGGTGATGATCGTCGCGATCTTCGTGTTCGCCCCGATCGGCCTTCCCGCCTGGTACTGGCTGGTTGCCACACGGATACTCGGCGTGCCGCTGATCGCGGGGATCTCCTTTGAGCTGATCAAGTTCGCCGGGCGCAACCGGCGCAGGCGCTGGGTGCGGGCGATCATGTGGCCGGGGCTGAAGCTGCAGCTGCTGACCACCCGCGAGCCGGATCTCGACCAGCTCGCCGTGGCGATCGCCGCGCTGGAGGCGGTGCTCGCCCTGGAGACGCCGGGCGAGCATTCGGCCGACGATCTCGTCGGCGTGGAGGTCGTCGCCTAGATCTCGGCGGGCTCGGCGGCGGCGAGCTCAGCGGCCGTGCGCGCGGCGCCGGCGGACGGCTCGGTGGGCGCGTGGTCGACCGACCGAGGCTCGATGGCGGGGACGGTCCGCCCGACCAACTCGCCCCATCCTTCCTTCAGTCGCTGCAGCGACATGCCCTGCAGGCCCCGGAGGTGGATGAACAGGTCGGCTCCGAGCGCCGCCAGCAGCGTGTCGGCGAGCAGTTCGGCGTCACATCGTGGATCTGCCTCGCGCAGCAGCAGCGTGACGTGCAGCCGGTGCACGACGTGGGCGGGGTGCGAGTAGCGCTCAGGACCGCTTTCGGCCGCGAGGAGCAGCTCGGTGTGCGCCTCGAGGGTGTCCAGCAGCGCTTCGCCGAAGGCGATCAGCCGCGCGCGCGCCGGCGCGCCCGGGCCGAGCGGCGGCTCGCCGCGGATGAACGCTTCCTGAAAGCCTCGCTCGCGCTCTGAGAGGACCGCCGCGGCGAGCGCGGCGCGCGAGCCGAAGCGGCGGAAGAGGGTGCCCTTGCCGACGCCCGCCGCCTCGGCGACCTCGTCCATCGACACGCAGCCGGCGCCGCGCTCGTCGAACAGGCGTGTCGCCGCGGAGAGGATCCGCTCGCGGTTGCGAGCGGCATCGACGCGCTCGAGCCCGTCCGGCTCGAGCAGTGGGAGGTCAAAAGCGGCATCCATGACTTACATCCTACTAAGCGGACCTCAGTCCGATTGGGTGCTATGCTTTTTGGCAGTAAACGGACTGAAGTCCGCAACCCCATCAGAACAAGGAGCTTCCAATGAGCGTTGCAACCCAGCAGGACATCTCCATCGGGACCTGGAGCATCGACAAGGTCCACTCTCATGTCGGCTTTGCCGTCAAGCACATGGTCGTCTCGAACTTCCGCGGCCGGTTCGAGGACTACGACGGCGCCCTCACCGTCGGTGAGAACGGCGAGCCGCGCCTCGAGGGCACGGTCGCGGTCGACTCGATAGTCGTCAAAGACGAGAACCTCGCCGGTCACCTCAAAGCCCCGGACTTCTTCGACACCGCGAACTACCCCGAGATTCGCTTCCGCTCCACAGCGGTGCGTGTCAAGGATGGTGGCGAGCTCGAGGTCGACGGGGAGCTCACGATCAAGGACCGCACGCACAACGTCAGCGCGCGCGGCTCGATCACGGGCCCGCACGAGGACATCGCGGGCAACGAGAAAGTGGGCGTCGAGCTGGAGACGGTGGTCGACAGGCGCGAGTACGGTCTCGAGTGGAACGCGCCGCTGCCGAAGGGCGGCTTCGCGGTCGACAACGACGTCAAGCTCGAGGTCTCACTCGAGCTCGTGAGGCAGGCGTAGGCCTCATGCGCATCCTCGGAATCTCGGGCAGCCTGCGGCGCGACTCACACAACACGCGCCTGCTGCGCGGCGTCGGCAACCTCCTGCCGGAGGGAGCCGAGCTGGTCCTGTTCGACCAGCTCGCCGCGATCCCCGCCTACAACGAGGACGAGGAGTACCAGACGCCCCCGGCGGTCGCGGCGCTGAAGGCCTCGATCGCCGGGGCGGATGCGGTGCTCGTGGCCACGCCCGAGTACAACGCCTCGATCCCCGGAGTGCTCAAGAACGCGCTCGACTGGGTGTCGCGCCCCGTCCAGGACACACCGCTGATGGGCAAGCCCGCGGCGGTGATCGGGGCCAGCACGGGTCTCTTCGGCGCCGTCTGGGCTCAGGCGGAGACGCGCAAGGTGCTCAGCACGATCGGCGCGCGGGTGGTGGATCGCGAAATACCGATACCGCAGGCCGACGAGGCCCTCGGCGCAGACGGGCTCCCCCTCGACGATGACGCGCGCGAGCTGCTCGACGCGACGCTGACCGAGCTGATCGAGCTCGCCGAGCCCGAGCGCGTCGCGGCGTAGACGCTTCACTGCCAAGCCGCTCGGACACCTAGACTGGCCGGGATGATCGAAGATCTCGTCAAGCAGATCGAGACGCGCTTCACCGAGCTCGGCGAGCAGATGACCGACGCGGAGGTGATCTCCGACAGGGAGCGCTATGCCGAGGTCGGGCGCGCCTACAGCCAGCTGGAGCCGGCGGCGGCGCTGGCGGCGCAGTGGCGCCATGCGCAGGACGATGCCGCCGGCGCCGAGGAGCTTCTCTCGGAGATGGGCGAGGACGCCGACATGCGCGAGGAGCTCGGCCGCGCGCGGGGGCGCATCGAGGAGGTCGAGGAGCAGATCCGCCTGGCGATGGTCGAGCGCGACCCCAACGACGAGAAGAGCGTCATCGTCGAAATCCAGGGCGGGGCCGGCGGCGAGGAGGCAGGGCTGTGGGCGGGCGACCTCTATCGCATGCTGACCCGCTACGCCGAGCGCCTCGGCTTCCAGACCGAGTCGCTGGACGTCGGCGACGGCAAGTACACGTTCGCGATAAAAGGAGCCCGCCCGCCCGACGGCGCCTACTCCGTGTTCAAGTTCGAGGGCGGCACCCACCGCGTCCAGCGGGTGCCGCAGACCGAGTCGCAGGGGCGTATCCACACGTCCACCGCGACGGTTGCCGTGCTGCCCGAGGCCGAGGACGTCGACGTGCACATCGACCCAAACGATCTGCAGATCGATGTCTACCGCTCCTCCGGACCCGGCGGCCAGTCGGTCAACACCACCGACTCGGCCGTGCGCGTCACGCACAAGCCGTCGGGCATCGTCGTCTCGATGCAGGACGAGAAGTCCCAGCTGCAGAACCGTGAGAAGGCGCTGCGCGTCCTGCGGGCACGCCTGTACGAGCGCGCACTGGCCGAGCAGCAGGCCGAGCTCGCGGCCGACCGGCGCTCGCAGGTCGGCACCGGCGACCGCTCGGAGAAGATCCGCACCTACAACTACGGCGAGAGGCGCGTCACCGACCACCGCATCAAGCTCACGGTGCACAACCTCGACCAGATCCTCGAGGGAGACCTTGATGAGCTCACCGCCGCGCTTCAGGCCG
>JAOPZB010000074.1 GCA_025964355.1 Solirubrobacterales bacterium
GGGCCGCGCGGGAGCCAGGGTTGGCGCCGCCGGCCTGACCTGCGCCGCGCAGCGCGGCGAGGGCGGCGGCGGGACCGCCACCGGCTCCGCTGGAGGACGATGCCTGCCCTTTCTCCACCCTCGCTCCCACGACGAACCCGCAGGCGGTCATCAGCACGACCAGCAGGGCCACGGGGACGGGTGCGAGGACGCGACGGCGTGGTCGGGGAGGAAGCTGCTCGGGCTCGCCCCCGCCGCTGGCCTCGATCGGCTCGTAAGGCTCGTCGGGCGGGCGCCGAAGGGCATCGTCGTGAACGGTCGTCTCGTCGACGGTTGGCTGGTCATGGGTCATGGCGACTCCTTGCTGGAAACGACGCTCACTCGAAGCGCAGTGCTTGGATCGGACTCAGAGACGCGGCGCGTGCCGCGGGGTAGGTGCCGAAGAACAGGCCGGATAGCGCCGCCGCGCCGAAGGCCAGGAAGATGGAGTAGACGGCGATCTGCGGCTGCACGCCGGCGATCTTGAACTGGCTTCCGACGACGCCGAGCAGCACCCCGCTCAGCCCGCCGAAGAGCGACACGAGGACGGCCTCGGTGAGGAACTGGGTGAGGATGTCGCCACGTCTGGCCCCAATGGCCTTGCGGATCCCGATCTCCCGCGTCCGCTCGGTCACGCTCACGAGCATGATGTTCATGACCCCGATTCCGCCGACCAGAAGCGAGATGGCCGCGACCTCGCCGAGCAGCGTCGTGAACACGCCGCTGGTGGAGCTCGAGGTTTCCAGCAGCGCACCTTGGTTGAGCACCTGGAAACCAGGTTCTGCCGTGTTCTTGATCTTGTGTCGTTCGTCGAGGATCTGCGTGACCTCGCCTTCGGCCGCGTTGAGCGACGACTGGGACTTGGCCTCCACCGTGATCGAGCTGAGCGACCCGTAGCCGGTCAGCGAGTCCTCGACCGTCGAGATCGGCGCCATCACGACATCGTCTTGATTCGTAGCTCCGTTCGTTCCCTTCGAGGCGAGGACACCGACGACTTCGTAGTTACTCCCGTTCACCTTTATGTGCTGCCCAAGCGCGGACTGCCCCCCGAACAGTTCCTGCACGACCGTCTGTCCGACGACGGCGACGCGTTTGTGGCCGCTGACGTCGGCGGCGGTGAAGGAGCTGCCTTCGGCGAGGCTGTAGTTGTGGGCCTCGACATATGTGGGTGTGGTGCCGAGGAACTGCGAAGGTTCGTAGCTGGACGCGCTGTACACGAGTTTCACGCCCGAGGCGTTGACCACCGGCGAGGCGCTTTTTACATCCGGCGCCAGGCTCGGGCTCTGCAGCGCTTCGGCGTCCTGCCTCGTCAGCGAGACCGTGCTCGCGGAGCTCGCGCGTGCACCCCCACGGCCGGCCCCCGACTGCACCAGTAGCACGTTGGTTCCGAGGCTCTGTATGCGCGACTGCACTGCGCGCGACGAGCCATTCCCGACGGCGATCAGGACGATCACGGAAGCCACGCCGATGGTCATGCCGAGGATCGTCAGGCCCGAGCGCAGCTTGTTGGTGGCGATCCCGCTCCATGCGATGCGCAACGTCTCCCGGCCGATCATGTTCGGGCCTCGGCGACGCCCTCGCCGGCCTGGCGATGTGCTGACTTCTGGCTGAGCACCAACGGCGGCGGCTCGTTCAGGCCGCGCAGGCGGCGGTCCTCGGTCACCTTGCCATCGCTCAGGCGGACCACGCGCTTGGCCTGCTCTGCGACGTCCGGCTCGTGGGTGATCAGCACCACCGTGCGGCCCTGCTGGTTGAGGCGGGCGAAGATGCGAAGCACGTCCTCGGTCGAGCGGGAGTCGAGATTGCCGGTCGGCTCATCGGCGAGGATCAGGGTCGGATTGGTGACGATCGCGCGGGCGACGGCGACCCGCTGCTGTTGGCCGCCGGAGAGCTCGGACGGCTCGTGGTGGAGCCGGTCTGCCATTCCCATCGAATCCAGGGCCGCTTCAGCACGGCGGCGGCGGTCGCCGCGTCCGAGGCCGGCGTATGCGAGCGGCAGCTCGACGTTGGCGATGGCGCTCGTCCGGGGGACGAGGTTAAAGCTCTGAAAGACGAAGCCGATCTTGCGGTTGCGAAGGTCTGAGAGCTCATCCTCGTCGAGCTGCCGGGCGTCCATGCCGTCGATCAGATAGCGACCGCTCGTGGGGACGTCCAGACAGCCGAGGATGTTCATGAGCGTGCTCTTGCCGCTGCCCGAGCTGCCCATGATCGCGACGAAGTCGCCGCGCTCGATGAGCAGTGAGACGTCACGCAGCGCACAAACGCTGATCTGCCCCAGCTCGTAGGTCTTGCTGACCTGCAGCACCTCGATCGCGGGATGACGCCGGTGCCCGGCCTGACCGGCTGGGATCGGCATCGTGGCCGGCACGCGTTCGACCACCGGCCGCTCGCGCGCGATCCGGGCTCGCACGGACGACCGCGCCCGTCTGATGTCGCGCGGCCCCATGCGGGTCATCCGCCTCCGGGAGGGCCGCCGCCGGTGAGGCCGCCGCCGGGGAAGCCGCCGCGGCCAGCGAAGCCCGATCCGGTCCTGCCTTTTGCACCCTGCCCGCTTGCGGCCCCCGTGGCACTCGTCACGGGCAGCGCGACTTCTTCGCCCACCTTGATGCCACTGAGGATGATCGTCGAGCTGTCACCGGCTAGCCCGGTGACGACGCTCTGGCGCACATCTGAGCCGCCGCGGTGGACGGTCACCGTGGCACCCGATATCGCGCTGGTCGGGACGCTGATGCCTGAGGCTTCGGAGACGACCACCGACGTCGCCGCGCTCATGCCCGGTTTCAGTCCCGCGGTCGTCTGGTCGAGCTCGAAGGTGACGTCGTAGCTGACCACGCCGCTGTTGCTCGTTGGGAGGGTCGCTACCTTCGTGACGTGGCCGACGAGCTTGCGGCCGCTGAGAGCTTCAACTGTCACCGTCGCCGTCTGGCCAACCTTCACGTTCCCCACTTCTGACTCGCTGAGCGGCACGACGAGCTCCATCGAACCGAGGTCGCTGAGCACCGCGAACGAAGAGCTCGAGGAACTCGACGACGAGCCGGAGGAGCTCGAAGCTGCGGGTCCGGCGGCCGTCGAGCCGGCAGGTGAGCTCGCCGACGATCCGCCGCCCGAAGAGCTGGCGCTGCTGCTGCTCGACGCCTTGGTCGTCCCGGTTGCGGACACCGTTTCGCCGACTTCACCGGACAGCGCGGCGATCGTGCCGCTCTCGGGGGCATAGAGCCTGGTGTTCTGAACGGCCTTTTCGTCGCCCTGGACCGCGAGCCTGTCGCTCTTGACCGCGGCTCTGGCCGACGCGAGGTTGGCTTCACGCGTGGCTGCGCTCTGTTTCGCTTTTTCCGGTTCGCTGGCGTTGCCCGAGCCGGTCGCCTGGGACGGCGTGGTCGCGGTCGGCGTCGACGTGGGTTTGGTGGCCGGCGTGGTCGCGGTCGGCGTCGTTTTCGTGGTGGGGGCCGCCGACGTGCTCGGCGTGGTCGCGGCCGTTTTCGTCTGAGGCGCCGCCGGCGTACTCGGCGTGCTCACCGTCGCGTTGCCCGATGTGTCGGCCGCCGTCGCAACCGGCGCGACGTAGCTCACGGACGCGGTGGTCGCAGCCGCAGTGCTTTTGGCAGAGCCGCTGGTGGTTTCACCTTCGCTTTCTTCCTCCTGCGACAGCGTCGCCTCGGCGGACTGGAGGGTGGCCTTGGCCTGTTCAAGGGCCACCTGCGCGCTCTGGGGATCGAGGGCCGCGAGCAGCTGCCCTGCGTTGACGTGCTGCCCCTGAGCAACGTAGATATGAGTGACGACGCCGCTGGTCTTGAAGCCGAGGTTGAGCTGGTTGGGAACCTGGAGGTTCCCGCTGCCCGAGACCGTGGACTGGACGACGCCCTGCTCGGCGCCGACGAACCGCCTCGTCGGGCCGGTCGAAGAGGATGCCGCTCCGACTGACGTGTACGCCGCGACGATGGCTGCGACGCACAGCGCACCCAGGAGGTAGTTCAGCGATGGTCGTTGCAAGCGTTTTGTCATCGGACGGCAGCGACGTGTTCGCGATTCGGCAATGCGATGGCCGGATCCCAACCCCGTGCAAGGTGACGGAGCATCGTCGCGCCGGATAACCTCGGACTAAGCGGTTCGTAAGAGCCGTTTAGGAAAAGACCGCAGGCGAGGGCGGCTTCGCCCCTGCCCGACATGGGCGAGGCGGCGGCGGCGGGAGGCCCGCCTCGTGATAATCGGTTGGTGATGTCGACCGACGGAGAGGCCGCCGGCTACGCCGGGCGCACGGCCTGGGCGCGCAACCTCGCGGCCCCCGTCCGCGATTTCCTTGGAACGGAAACCGGAAGTGCGATCGTGCTGCTCGCAGCGGCGGTCGTCGCGCTGATTTGGGCAAACGCGCCGTGGTCGAGCTCCTACGAAACGCTCTGGACGACGAAACTCACGATCACGATCGGCGGCGGCGGTATCTCGGCGGACCTGCGCCACTGGGTAAACGAGGGCCTGATGACCTTCTTCTTCCTCGTCGTCGGGCTCGAGGCGAAGCGGGAGCTCGACCTCGGAGAGCTGCGCGAGCGGCGACGACTCGCGGTTCCTCTGTTCGCAGCGATCGGCGGTATGACGGTGCCGATCGCGATCTATCTGGCTTTCAACGCGGGGGGGCCCGGCGCGAAGGGTTGGGGGGCGGCGATGTCGACGGACACCGCCTTCGCGCTTGGCGCGCTCGCGCTGTTCACGCCGCGCGCCGCCACGCGGTTGCGCGTGTTCCTCCTGACACTGGCGGTCGTCGACGATCTCTGCGCCCTGCTGGTGATCGCGATCGCGTACACGACTCGTGTCTCGGTGGTCGCGCTCGCGGTAGCGGTGGCGCTCTTCGGCCTCTTGCTCGCCCTCCGCTACGCGCCGGAGTGGCGCCGGCAGCTCTCGGTGGTCGTCGGGGTGGCTCTCTGGGTCGCGATGTTCAAGTCGGGGATCGACCCAGTCGTCTCCGGCCTCGCCGCGGGGCTGGCGACGAGCGCCTATCCACCGTCGCGCGACGATCTCGAGCGCGCGACGACGCTCGCCCGGTCGTTCCGCGAGCAGCCCACGCCCGAGCTGGCTCGCTCAGCACAGCGCGGCGTGCAGTCCGCCATCTCGCCGAACGAGCGCCTGCAGTACGGGCTGCACCCCTGGTCGAGCTACGTGATCGTGCCGCTGTTCGCACTCGCGAACGCGGGCGTCCACGTCACTGGCAGGTTGATGGAAGACGCGATGCGCTCGCCGATCACCCTCGGAATCCTCGTCGGCTACGTCGTGGGCAAGCCGCTGGGCATCTTTTGCGGCTCGTGGATCGCGACGCGCCCGACCCTCCATGGGCCGCGCTCGCCGCTGAGCACACCGCTGCTCGCCGCCGGCGGGGCGTTTGCGGGCATCGGCTTCACGGTGTCGCTCTTGATCGCTGACCGCGCGTTTACGGGAGAGAGACTCGACGAGGCCAAGCTCGGCGCGCTCGGCTCGGTGATCCTCGCGCCGCTCATCGGATGGGCTGTCCTGCGCCTGGTCAGGCGACTGCCGGGCAGGGTGCGTGCACGGCAGATGGCGCAGACCGCAGAGGACATCCTCGACCTCGCGCGGGACGTCGACCCCGAGCGCGACCACGTCCGCGGTCCCGATGACGCACTCGTGACCCTCGTCGAGTACGGCGACTTCGAGTGCCCGTATTGCGGACAGGCCGAGGGCGTGATTCGCGAGCTGCTCGCGTCGTTCGGCGATGAAGTGCGCTACGTCTGGAGACACCTCCCCCTCAATGACGTCCATCCGAATGCGCAGGCGGCCGCCGAGGCCTCGGAGGCCGCCGCCGCGCAGGGCAGGTTCTGGGAGATGCACGACACGCTGCTGGGCCACCAGGGTGACCTGCTGCCGAACGACCTCGAAGACTATGCGCAGCAGCTGGGACTGGACTCCGAGCGCATGATGGAGGAGGTCCGCCGTCGGGAGTACGCCCCGCGGGTGAGCGAGGACGTGGCGAGTGCAGACGAGAGCGGCGTCTCGGGCACGCCCACGTTCTTCGTCAACGGCCGGCGCCACTACGGCGCCTATGACATATCGACGCTCACCGAAACGGTTGAGGCCGCGCGGCGGCGGGCGCGGCTGCCGGCCCCGGCCTGACGCGGCTGCCTACGGCGCCCAGACGACGCCAGGGTTGCGTGCGCGACTAGCCTATGACGCGTCCGATGCATCAGGCGAGCGTGCACCGCGTAGTGATCGTGGGAGGCGGCTTCGGCGGGTTACAGGCCGCGCAGGCGCTGCGACGGGCAAACGTGGACATCACCCTGCTGGACAGGCGCAACTTCCATCTGTTCCAGCCGCTCACCTACCAGGTCGCCACCGGTGCGCTGTCGCCGGGCGAGATCGCCTATCCCCTGCGTGCGATCTTCGAGCGCGCCCGCAACATCCGCGTGCTGATGGCGGAAGTCACCGACTTCGACCTGGAGGCACGCGAGCTGCACCTGCGGTCGGTCGACGGCGTTCCGGCGCCGGCGTCCATCTCATACGACACGCTGATCGTGTCCGGCGGCTCGCGCTACTCGTTCTTCGGACACGACGAGTGGGCTGAGTTCGCCGAGGAGGTCAAGTCGCTCGAGAGCGCGCTCCTGGCTCGCAGTCGCATCCTCAGCGCGTTCGAGGCGGCTGAGATGGAGCCCGACCCTCAGCGACGCGAGGCCTGGCTCACATTCGCGGTCGTCGGCGGCGGCCCCACCGGTGTCGAGATGGCCGGTCAGATCGCCGAGCTGGCACGCGACACGCTCAGGCAGGACTTCAGATCGATTGACCCGCGCACGGGTCGCATCCTGCTGATCGAGGCGACCGACAGGGTGCTCACGAGCTTTCCGCCGTCGCTCTCGGGGAAGGCGCAGCGGTCACTCGAGCGCCTCGGCGTGACGCCGCTGCTCGGTCGCACGGTGATCGGCGTCGACGCCGACGGCGTGACCGTGGACGACGGCGGCGGTCGCCCCGAGCGGATCCCCACGCGCACCGTCATCTGGGCTGCCGGCGTCACGGCGTCGCCGCTGGCCGCCAAGCTCGCCGAGCGCAGCGGGGCGGAGCTCGACCGCGCGGGCCGCGTGACGGTCGAGCCCGACCTCACGCTCGTCGGCCACCCTGAGGTCTTTGCGCTGGGCGACATGATCCGGGTCCGTGGCTCCGACGGTGTGGTGCGGGTACTGCCCGGCGTCGCACCGGCCGCGATGCAGGAGGGACGCTACGCGGCCAAGGCGGTGCGCGCGCGGCTGCGCGGCGAGGGTCCGCCGCCGTTTCGTTACCGCGACAAGGGAAACCTCGCGACGATCGGCCGGGCGGCTGCCGTTGCGGACATCCGGGGACTGCGACTCAGCGGCTTCATCGCCTGGGTGACGTGGCTACTGGTGCACCTGTTTTACCTCGTGGGGTTCCAGAACCGCATAGTCGTGTTCATCCGCTGGTCATTCAGCTTCGCCACCCACGGCCGCGGCGCGCGCCTGATCACCGAGGAGGACGGGATCGCGCCCCGGCACCTGGCCGGGGGCGAGCCGCGGCCCTAGCTTCGTGGACACGACGTCCGGCATCCGGCCCGTGCGACAGGCAGGGTTGGTTCGACGCGGCACTCACTTGCCCGCTCCCGCTTGCAGCTCGTCGAGGAACGAGCCAAGCGTGTCCGTCGCGGCGCACAGCGCCGCGAGTTCGTGGTCCGATAGCCCGGCGAGGTCGGTCCGCAGCGCCGCGAGGACTCTGGCCCGGAAGGCCTTCAGCACCGACCGCCCCCGCCGCGCGATGGTGATCATCACGACACGCCCGTCCTCGGGCAGGCGTTTGCGAGTCACGTAGCCCCTCTCCTCCAGACGCTTGATCAGCAGGGTCATCGTCGGCTGTGCGAGCCCGGCGAGCTCGGCGAGCTCGGTGATCCGCCGCGGTCCGTCGCTCAGGATATTCAGGACCGACGCTTCGCTCCGGGAGATCTCGTCGCTGCGCACCTGCTTGACCAGCAGCTGCACGAGCAGCACGGTGCGCGAGAGCAGGTGGCTTGCGAGATAGTCGATCTGCGCGGCGCGCTCGGTCTCTGGATCCAGGGTCGAAAGACTCATATTGGAAACTATATAGCCGTTGATATAGTCGTCAAACAACAGCCATGTCTGCTCCATGTCATGAAAGGAGCGCACCATGTTCCATGAGGTTCTCGTAGCCGTCGATGGGTCGGCGGACGCCGAGCAGGCTCTGATGCAGGCGATCGACCTTGCCGAGGCCGAGCACGCCAGGCTCACGCTGTTCAGCGCTGTGGTCTCGCCTCCAGCGGTTGCCTACGCCGGGGTGAGCGGAGAAGTGGTCGCCAACCTCGCACGCGACGCCGAAGCCGAAGCCGAGAAGATCCTCAACGCGGCGGTCGAGCGAGTCCCAGACCAGGTATCGGTCAGCACCATGCTCAGCACGGCGCCCGTGCGGCTCGCGCTGCTCGACCAGATCAGAGACGGACACCATGACCTGGTGGTGATGGGCTCGCGCGGGCGAGGCGCCGTCCGCTCGGTGCTGCTCGGGAGCGTAAGCCACTACGTCCTGCACCACAGTCCGATCCCCGTCCTCATCGTGCACGCCGAGGGATCCCAGCAGACGACCGACGGCACAAGCACCAGCGGCCAGCAGGCGGCCGGGTGAACGCGCCGGCGACCTGATCGCTGCTCGACGCGCAGAGCCTCAAGCTGGTTAGCTCTCAAGCTGTGCTCGGTTTACCCGCCGGTGTGACTGCGTGCCTGTTCGACCTCGACGGAGTGCTCACGCAGACGGCCAAGGTGCACGCCGCCGCCTGGAAGCAGGTGTTCGACGACTACCTGCGACGGCGCGCCGCGGCCAACGGCGAAGCGTTCGTCGCGTTCGATCCCGTCCGCGACTACGACGAATACGTCGACGGCAGGCCTCGCTATGACGGCGTGCGATCGTTTCTGGCCTCGCGCGGGATCGAGCTACCCGACGGCGGTCCCGATGACCCGCCGGATGCCGAAACGGTTCACGGACTTGGCAACCGCAAGAACGAGATCGTGCTCAAGCTGATCCGCGAGCACGGCGTGGAGCCCTACGAGGGGTCTGTTCGCTACGTGCAGGCGGCCCGCGCCGCCGGCCTGCGCCGCGCCGTCGTCTCGTCGAGCACCAACTGCCGCGACGTGCTCACCGCCGCCGGGATCAAAGATCTGTTCGAGGAGATAGTCGACGGCGTCGTCGCCGAGCGCGAGCACCTGCACGGAAAGCCTGCGCCAGACACCTTCCTCGCCGGGGCGCGGGCCTTGCAGGTCGAGCCGGCCCAGGCCGCCGTGTTCGAGGACGCGCTGGCTGGAGTGGAGGCGGGCCGAGCGGGCCGCTTCGGCTTCGTCGTCGGTGTGGATCGTGTGGGCCAGGCCACCGAGTTGCGCGCACACGGCGCCGACGTCGTGGTAGACGATCTGGCCGAGCTGCTGGACGCGCCGTGATCCAGCATCCGGCCTTCGCGGTCGAGCCCTGGGTCGTGCGCGAGACGGAGCTGGATCTCGACAGACTCGCACAGACGGAGTCGGTATTCGCACTCGCGAACGGCCACGTCGGCCTGCGCGGAAACCTCGACGAGGGGGAGCCGAGCGGCCTGCCGGGAACCTATCTCGCCGGCTTCTATGAGGTCCGACCGCTCCCCTACGCAGAGACCGCCTATGGCAATCCGGAGGCCGGCGAGACGGTCATCAACGTGACGAACGGCAAGATCATCCGACTGCTCGTCGAGGACGAGCCGTTTGACGTCCGCTACGGCGTATTGCATCGCCACGAACGGGTGCTCGACCTTCGTGCCGGAGTGCTGATCCGGACGCTCGAGTGGGAATCTCCCGCCGGCGGTTCAGTGCGAGTCTCCTCGACGCGCTTGGTCTCGTTCGCCCAGCGCGCGATCGCGGCGATCCTCTACGAAGTCGAGGCCGTCGACGGCCCGACCGCCGTCGTCGTGCAGTCGGAGCTCGTCGCCAACGAGGAGACGCCGGTCGACGAGAGCGACCCCCGTGCCGCGGCGGCGCTTGCGTCTCCCCTGCACTCCCAACTCTCCGGGTCCCGCGACACGCGTCTGATGCTGGCGCATTCGACCGGCGCCAGCGGACTGACGATGGCCGCCGCGACCGATCACGCAATCGACGGTCCGCCGGGCACCACGGCGACCGCGGAGACCTACGAGGACCTCTGTCGCCTGCTCGTGGCCGCAGACCTCGTGCCCGGCAAGCCGCTTCGCCTGGTGAAGTTCATCGCCTACGGATGGTCCAGCCAGCGCTCGCTGCCAGCGATCTCAGCCCAGGTCACCGCGGCGCTGGCCGAGGCGCAACACGCCGGCTGGGACGGTCTCCTCTCCCAGCAACGCGCGTACCTGGACGACTTCTGGGATCGGGCGGACGTCGAGATCGACGGTGACGCCGAGCTGCAACAGGCGGTTCGCTTCGGCCTCTTCCACACGCTCCAGGCCGGCGCCAGGGCCGAGAAGCGAGCGATCGCCGCCAAGGGCCTGACTGGACCCGGGTACGAAGGACACGCGTTCTGGGACACCGAGACATTCGCGTTGCCGGTCCTCACGTACACGGTCCCCCAGGCGGCCCGCGACGCCCTGTACTGGCGCCATCTGACGCTCGAGGCGGCACGGCAGCGGGCGACGTTGCTGGGGCTCAAGGGAGCCGCGTTCCCGTGGCGCACGATCCGCGGACAGGAGTGCTCGGGCTACTGGCCGGCGGGCCTCGCGGCATTCCACGTCAACGCCGATATCGCCGACGCGGTGGCTCGCTACCGGGCGGCCACCGAGGACGACACGTTCGAGCGCGCCGCCGGTCTGGAGGTGCTCGTCGAGACCGCGCGGTTGTGGCGGTCGCTCGGACACCACGACGCCGAAGGGAGCTTCCGGATCGATGGGGTCACGGGGCCCGACGAGTACAGCGCGATCGCTGACAACAACGTCTACACCAATCTGATGGCCCAGCGGAACCTGCTCGCCGCCGTCGAGGCCGTCCAGCGCAACGGCGACCGTGCAGCCGAACTGGGCGTGGACAGCGAAGAGTCCGCCGACTGGCGCGACGCCGCCGAAGCGATGCTGGTCCCCTACGACGGCGCGCGCAAGGTTCACCCGCAGGCCGAGTCGTTCACCCAGCACCAGGTCTGGGACTTCGCTTCCACAGGCCCCGAGCAGTATCCGCTGCTGCTGCACTTCCCCTACTTCGACCTCTATCGCAAGCAGGTCGTCAAGCAGGCCGATCTGGTCCTCGCGTTGCATCTGCGCGGGGACGCCTTCAGCGCGGAGGAGAAGGCGCGCGACTTCGACTACTACGAGCGGCTGACGGTCCGCGACTCCTCTTTGTCGGCCTGCACGCAGTCGGTCATCGCCGCGGAGGTCGGCCATATGGAGCTCGCGTACGACTACTTCGGCGAGGCCGCACTGATCGACCTCGATGACATCGAGCACAACACCCGCGACGGTGTCCACATCGCCTCGCTGGCGGGAGCATGGATCGCCGCCGTCGCTGGCTTCGGCGGCATGCGCGACCACGGCGGCAAGCTGAGCTTCGCGCCACGCCTCCCCGAGGTGATATCCCGCCTGGTGTTCCGCCTCACCTTCCAAGGCCGGCGGTTGGTGGTCGAGGTCGAGCCGCATCGCGCGACCTACTCGCTGCGCGAAGGCGAGCCGCTGGAGATCAGCCACCATGGCAAACGCCTGACGGTCGCCGGCAGGCCACGCGTGCGGTCGATCCCGCCGGCCCCGGCGCGCGACGCCCCGACCCAGCCTCCCGGGCGGGCACCGTCGCGGCGGCGACCGCCGCGGCCCAGCCGGTCTTCCTAGATCCGGCAGCGCGGCATCGCTGTCCTGCGGAACCCCCGCGACGCTGCGCTCCGGCTAGGCTCGGAAGCCGCGCGGACGGCTGCGCGTTCGCTGCCAGGCGCCACATGCCTGAAATCGACGCCCGTTGCGCGCGCCGTGCAGGCGCCGCCGGCGGGGTCCGAAAAACCACCACCCTGCGGCCAGCCACAGCACCCACATCGCGAGCGCGCCCGTGAGGGCGAACACGACGGCCGCGACGAGCGCCAGCGCGACTGGCGCTGCGATCGCCATGCCCAGCGCCGGACGGACCCAAGCCAGCTTGCGTGCTTCCGCCGGGCCTGTCAGACGCCGTCCCGGCAGATCGACTACGAGCGCGTTCAGTTGGCCGTAGGTGCGCGCCGAGAACGACGCTTCGAGGCGCTGCTCGAGCTCCTCGGTCACGAGCCTTCCTTCGGCGGCCGCCTGCCGCAGGCGCTCGCCCACGCGCTCGCGATCTGCGTCGGATGCTCTCAGTGCTGCGCGGCTGGCCATGTCGCTGTGGGCCTCGCTTGCCGGTGGATCTTCGTGAGAGCCTAGCGCACGCCAATGGCTTCGGCACCTCGGCCGACCCAGCGCGCTGAGCCTCATCTGTCAAGCGGGGGAAGGTTCGCCCTCACTGCGACGTCCGGGACGTTAATTGACATCGAAGGAAGGAGCCGCATGTCCCGCCCAACAGCAACGTCACGGTCCCACGGTCTAGGGGCCGCGAGGCGCCGGTGCCTGACGGCGTCCGCCGGCGCCGTCGCGGCTCTGGCGGTGGTCTCGAGCGTCGCGGGAGCGGCCGTCGCTTCCCGCGTGGTTTCAGAGGCGAGCAACTCGACCCTGAAGGAGAACGTCGTCGTCGACGGTCACGGCCGGACGCTCTACGCCCTGCACCCCGAGAGCATCCACCACGTCCTCTGCAGAAGCCGTTCCTGCTTTGAAGCGTGGCCGCCTCTGACGGTGCGCTCGGCGAGCGTCAAGCTGGAGGCCGGCCACGGCGTCGAAGGCCGCCTCGGCCTGCTGCACCGCAGCGACGGCAAGCTGCAGGTCACCCTGCGGGGCATGCCTCTATACCGGTTCGCCGGCGACACCGCGAAAGGACAGGCCAGCGGTGAAGGCATCAGAACATTCGGCGGCACATGGCACGCCGTCAAGGCCGAAGCGCATTCCTCTACGGCCCCGACGGGCACGACCAGTCCGACGACGAACACTCCCCCGATGACGCCGCCGGCGTACGGCTACTGACCGGCGTGGGCGCGGCCTCGTTGGCGACCTTCGCGGGGGACCTCTAGGCTCGGTGGTCCGGGCGCCGGGTGGGGTCTGCCGTCCGGCCATACAGCGACAGGCGCACCGTCAGCGGCGAGACAGTCGTGAGACGCGCCGACCCAAACCCCTCCCCCAAACATCCGAGGAGCAACATGCAGATTGAGTGGTATGGCCAATCCGCCTTTCGCCTGCGGTCGAACGGGACGACAGTGTTCATCGACCCCTTCGGCGACATGTCGATGGCCCGTGAACGCGGAATGCGCTGGGACTATCCGGCGATCGAGGATGTCGAGGCCCACCTGCTCCTGGTTACGCACGAGCATCCCGACCACAACGGCGTCGAGGCGATCGCGGGCGACCCTGTCGTGATCCGCTCGACGCCAGGGACGCACGCCTCGCCCATCGGCGAGGTGATCGGCGTGGCGTCCGAGCACGACCCCGTAGCAGGCACCGAGCGCGGGCCGAACACGATCTACGTCTTTGACCTCGGCGGCCTGCGCGTCGCTCACTTCGGCGACTTCGGCCAGAGCATCCTGCGCGAGGAGCAGGCGATGGCGATCGGCCCCGTCGACCTCGCCTTCCTGCCCGTCGGCGGTGGCCCGACGATCGAGGGCGGGCAGGCCTACGGCATCGCCCGCCAGATCGGCACACGCTGGGTCGTGCCGCATCACTACCGCTCCGCGCGCATCGACTTCCTCGAGCCGCTCGACGTCTTCCTCGGCCAGGCCGCTGCCGCCCACGCTGTAGAGGGGTCCAGCTTCGACACAACGGCCCTGCCCCAGACCGACGGCCCGATCGCGGTCGTGCCCGCCGCGCCCTGACCGCCCGCCGCTAGCAGTTCGCGCCGTCGCCGGACATTTCTGCCGGCGAGGGAACGTCGGCGCTCCGGGCCACTCGCGCGAGCAACCCCTGGAGCGCGGCCCTCTCATCCTGGTCGAGAGCAGCGAAGAAGCGATCCTCAACCTCTGCGGCCGCGCGCTCCACTTCGTCGAGGAGCTTCGTGCCTCGCTTGGAGATCTCGACGACGTGACGGCGCCTGTCCTCGGGATCCCTACGGCGGCTGATCAAGCTGTCGGCTTCGAGGTCGTTGAGCAGCGCGACGAGGTTGCTCGCGTCGATGTCGAGAGCCGCGCCAAGGGCCTGTTGGCTCATCGCGCCATCGGCGCGCAGCCGCAGAAGCGCCTGGGTCTCGCGGGGCTTGAGCCCGATCGGTGACAGCGCGCAACGGTACTGACGGGTCACCGCTCGCCCGAGCTGGGCCAGCAGAAACCCGGCGTGCTGGAGGAGCTCGGGCTCGCTACAGGTCTCGGTCGTCTCGGCAATCGCCCCAGTCATAGACGAAAGCATAGCAATTTACAATGCTTGGCAATGGCTAATTATTGTTAGTATGAGGTCGTCCACCGAGCCATGACCATCGAGGAAAGGTGCTTGCCATGTCGACCTCCGCGACAATCTCCCCTCCAGCAGCTCGCGACGCCCTCGTTCCCCCCGGCTCTTGGCAGGTCAGCGAGGAGTCTGAGATCGGCTTCGCGGTCAAAGGACTCGGTCGCACGGTGAAGGGGCGGTTCGGATCCTTCAGCGGCCGTGTCGTCCACGGGACGGCCGATGCTGTGACTGCGTCGGGGTCAGTCGAGGTCGCGAGTATCGACACCGGGATCGGGAAGCGCGATGACCATCTCCGCTCCGCAGATTTCTTCGACGCTGCGAACTACCCAGAGATCACGTTCGCCTCGCGCCGGATCATCGCCGACCGAGACAGATACGACATTCCGGGCACGCTCACGATCAAGGGCGTCTCCCAAGACGTGTCGTTGATCGGAAGGCTCCTTCCACCCGCACCGGGCGATGACATCCACACGATCCGAATCGCGGCCGAGGCAACGATCAATCGCCACGGCTTCGGCGTCAAGGCGCCAGAGAGAGTCGAGTTGTTCGGCCTCGCGGCGGGCGCTCGCGTCAAGATCAGGCTCCTAATCGTGGCTGTATCCGACGATCGCCCCGCGATCGACTGAGCTCATGGCGGGCGCCGCACAGGCACTCTCCCAGGGCACAGGCGCCGCGCCGGGCGCGGCCGATCTGGCGCAGGCGCTTCGCGGCCTGCCCGGGCCGAGCCCCGAGCAGGACGAAGTCAGCCGCGGCCCGCTGCCGCGGTTTTACGCCAGCTCGGTGGTCGCGCGTCTGCTCACGATCGCTCTGCTGGTCGCCGCCGTCGTCTCGCTGCTCCTGGCGGTGCCCGGCCTGCGCACGGTGGCGAGCGAGATCAGCCATCTCAGCGGAGGCTGGCTCGCCCTGGCGGCCGCATTGGAGCTGGCGTCGTGCGCGAGCTTCGTCGTGGTCTTTCGGCACTTCTTCAAGGGAGTCCCGGCACGACCAGCGAAGGCGCTCGCTTGGACCGAGATGGGGTCGGGCGCGCTCCTGCCAGGCGGCGGCCTGGGTTCGCTTGCCGTTGGCGGGTGGCTGCTGCACCTCGCCGGGATGCCGACCCGCAAGATCGTGCGCAGTTCCAGCGGCCTCTTCTTCCTCACGAGCGCGGTGAACGTCGCCGCCCTGATCCTGGGAGGGTCCCTGCTCGCAAGCGGCCTTTCCGCCGGTCAGCACGACGTTCTGCGAGCCGGGCTGCCGATCCTCGTCGGATCCGGTGCGGTGGGCCTGGCCCTCGCCGTCGCTCGCCTGACCGAGCGCCGCCCGCTCGTGTTCGCCGACTCCTCGTGGGCCGCGCAGCTCGTGGGTGGCATCCGCGAAGCCGAGCGCGCCCTGCGTCATCCCAGCTGGCGACTGACCGGCGCCATCGGCTACCTCGGGTTCGACATTGCCGTCCTCGCAGCCGCGCTGACTGCTGTCGGCTACAGCCCACCGCTCGCCGTGCTGATCCTGGGGTACATCATCGGCTACCTCGCAAATGCGATCCCCGTCCCGGGAGCGGTCGGCGTACTGGAGGGAGGGCTGGCGGGAACGCTCGTCCTCTACGGCGCCCCCGTCACGCAGGCGACGGCCGGCGTGCTCATCTACCACGCGATCGCCTTCTGGGTTCCAAGCATCGGAGGCCTGCTCGGCTACCGGCTGCTTCGACTCCGCCTCGCGCGGGGCGCCACCTTCGCGATCCTCGACGACGAAGCTCCCGCGCAGCCCCCGAACGTGCGCTCATGACGTCGCCCATCCGCCGGTTCGCCGCTGTCTTTTAGTTCTCGAGCGGACACGGCGCGCCGCCGGCTGCGCGCTGCTGACGCTCGAGCGGTATCTCTCCGGCGACTTCGGCCTGGCCCATCGTGCCGAGCCTGTTGATCAACTCGGTGTAGCCGAGAAGCTCGTCATGCATGACGTTGAAGTCGATGCCTTCCAGACGGAAGGGAGGGTCATACAGCGACTGAGGCGCGGAGATCACGCCGATCGTGGGGAGCAGGTGTTGGTTGTAGGGCGTGCCCTCGCCACCGAAGTTGCAGTGGGACGGCACCGTCGAGCCCGGCGCGTCGGCGCCCTGAAGCAGCATCGTGCGTTCCATGTTGTAGTTGCGCACGACGTCGGTGACGGCGGCGACGAGGGCGGGGCTGGGCGTGATGCCGATGAACTGGATCGCTCGCAGCCCGTTGGGCATCAGTTCTGCGCCGGGACCGCCGTCGGCCCGCGGCATCTGCTCATAGTCGATCGCACCGAGATGCTCGAGCACTACCACCGAGGAGACCTTGCCCTGGTCGTATTCGCCGTCGAGCTGCGTGGCGATCACGCCGGCGCCGCCGTGGCGGCGGTAGGGATCGACGAGTCGCTGGTAGAAGTGGGCGGTCGGGAAGACGAATTCGACGGTGCGTGGCCGGCAGGAACTGGGCAGCCGCGCGAGGTACCGCGCCATCGCCACCATCGCCACCGGGCCGTTGTCCTCGACGGCATTGGTGCCGTCGGTGTGGCTGTCCACGACGATCCGCTGGGCGCTTTCGCCCGCAACCGTCGCGCGGATCGTGGGGGTTTCGACATGCCGGTAGCTCGCGTGCAGGACAAGCCGGGCTGAAACCGGTTGCCCGGATGCCATCGCGTCGGAGATCTGCTTGCCTTCGTCGGCGCCCAGGTACACGGCAGGCACACGCCATGGAGTCCCCTCATAGGGCTCGTAATGGTCCGCCAGCTGCGTTTTCGGAAGTTCCTTGACGAACAGAATCCCCTTGGCACCTGCGGCTGCGGCATCGCGCAGGTCGGCCACGCGCGCGTTGTAGTTGATGAAGTCGCCGAAGAACGTCTGGGTCGGATCGATCGTGTTCTGCGGGTCATAGACGAACCAGCTGACGACTGGCAGGAAGAAGTCGTAGTTGGGCACGCCGCCGGCGGGCGCCGGACGCACGACGATGCGCCCCGCCGCGTTGGCCGCCGTGATCTTTTCTTCGTCGGGAACTTGGACCAGGGGAGCCGATACACCCGCGCTCGGAGTGCCTTCCGCGTATGGAACCGGCGCGGCGACGGGGATCCCCGTGGTCTGTCCGCCCGACGTCAGCTGGAGTTCCATCGAGCCGTGCGCCCAGCGGTTGATCGTAAAGCGCTGCTGACTGATTGCCAGCCCCGGCACTTTTTTGAGCTGACCGAGGATCCATTTGATGTAGGCGTTCTGCGCTGCGCTGCCTGTCGGTCGGACGCCCAACCCGGCAACGACCGTGTTCATTTCGCGCAGCGTTGCGGCGTCGGGCAGCGCCGAGGGGTCGGGTGCCACGGGGCAGCTCACAGCGCCCGGCAGACCGCTCGGTGAGACGGCGGCGGCGGCCTGTGGCCCCGCCAGGAGCAACGGTGCGGCGAGCACGATCAGCAACGGCCACCGCCGACTGCGCCTTCGCGAGGCGCGCCCACTCATGGCCCGGTCACCGCCCAGTCGGCCGGCAGCCCCGCCTTGGTGGGAAGCGTGAATCGCACGAGGCCTTCGACGGCGCTGTGCGAGACCTGTTTGCCCGCTGCAAACGCGGTCACCTGGTCAGCTGCGAGGCCGGCGGGGGGGGCGACGCGCATCTCCACGTTGCCTCCGCTCGTGGTCACGTAGCCGCGGATCAGGCCCGGCTGCTCGGCGACCCCGACGTCAGGCAGGCGGATGTCGAATCTGCTCGTCGGCAGATGCGGCACCACGTCATAGCCGCCCTGCGTCGCTTCGACGCCTGCAAGCTTCAACAGGTCGAACAGGCTATAGGCGGGCTGGTGCATGATCTGGGTGTCGTAGCCGTTGACGACACCGGCGCCGGTGGCCAACCCGATCCCGCAGCTCGAGGGCGGCGACTGGTAATAGGAGGCGCACTCGTCATCGACGGAGATGACGCCGTCCCAGTGGTCCGGGAAGGCTGTGGCGTGTGCGGCGAGCGTGTTCCGCGTGAACTCATCCCAGGCATCCGCACCCGCCCCGGGGACCACGCCGTCGAGCGCGGCGAGCGCCCAGGTCATCTGTCCGTTCAGGGCGAACCACGCCCCACCGGGGAACTCCCTGCTGCTGTTCAATTCGGGCTCGTTCTGTTCGCTGGCCCCCGGGTCGGCGGATCCCGGCGCCATCGCCGCGCCGATCTTCGTCGGGCCGCCCGGCGCGCCGACGCCGACGAGGAAGCGCCGGTAGGCGGCGACGGCCTTGCCCGCCTGCTGGGGTGTGGCCGCGCCGGCGAGCAGCGCCCACGGCTGCGGCTCCTCGTAGATCGCACCGGAGCCGAGCTGTTTGGCGCCCGAGTAGCCTCGCGCGAACCAGCCGAGGCCGGCGTCGGCCGGCGTGACGCTTTCGCCGGGGACGAACTGGCCGGCGACGATTTCCTTGTCGCGCGTTCCCGCGGCGCGCAGTTCTCCCGCGAACGCGCTGTCTCCCATGAGGTCTGCCACGAGGGCCAGCCGCGGATAGATGTAGGCGGCCTGGGCGGTCACCAGGCTGGACTCGGTCATCTGATTGAACTCGGTTGAGAAGTCGTTCCAATCTCCCGTGCCTCCGGTGAGGTACTCGCCGTGCGGGCCGCGCCCAACCACTTCCTCCTGGTGGTGGAATGCCAGCTTTAGGTGTTCCCAGAGCGTCCCCGAGCCCGCGCCGTCGAAGGGAACCTGCTGCTTGAGGAACCCGAAGTCGCGCGTCGAGAGGGCGTACTCCGCCGTGCCCCAGAGCAGCCACTGATCGAGGTCATCCGCGGTGCCGAGATCGAACCGGCGGCAGAGGCCGAGCCGGCCGTACGGGATCGTGCCGCCGACCGCGGGCTGCTCCTGCGCCGAGTAGGCGATCACGTCACGGGCAAGCGCCGGGTCGCTCCAGATCATCGGCAGGACGTGCTGCAGCGGATCTCGGAACGCCTCGTTCTCACCGAAGAAGTACTGGTAGTAGCCGCCCTGGGAGAGGATGTGGTGGCCGGCGCACTCCTCATAGGTCGAGTCCGACCGCAGCGTGTATGCGTCCCACTCGAGCTCGCGTGATAGCCAGCTGTAGGCACTCCCGAGTTCCACCTTGGGCAGCCACTTTGACCACTGCGCCTCACTCTGGGTGAACGCGCTCGTGGCGCTCCTATACGGGGCGAGCATCGCCTGGATCTTTTCCGGGTGCCCGTACCCGTAGGCGTAGCGAAGCGTCACCGAGGCGCCGGGTGCGAGCGAGACCGGGCTCTGCAGCGCGAACATCCCACGACCCTCTTCGCCGTTCACCGCCGGCGGCGCTGTCGAGTCAGTGAGCCGGCCACCCGTCACCGCGGCCGGGGCCGCCCGCGTGCCTGCGCCAAAGAAGGAGCTGGTGTCGGTGTCGTAAGCGCTGACGGGTGCCTGAAGCGCACTGGCGAAGATCGTGAGCGGCTGCGTATCGACGTCGTAGGGAAGCTGGGCGGCCGACAGCGTGCTCGTCTGCGGATCCCAGGTGGGCGACCCGTAGCCGCGCGCGAGCTGCGTCACGCCCTGGATCATCGGGTTCAGGTCCCAGTACTCGAAGTAGCTGCCGCTGAGCGTGGACCCGGACGTGTTCTTGATCGTCACGTCGTGCAGCAGCAGGGAGCTGTCGCCGAACGGGGCGTACACGCGATCCTGCTCGGCAACGCCGCTGAGCGTGGTGCGCTTTTCGTAGTAGCCCACTCCGTACACGCGCTCGGTCGACGCGCCGGCAGGACGATCGTCATACAGCGTCGAGATCACTTTGCCGCCGACGTTCAGGTAGCCGAATCCGCCGGCGTAATGGCTGTGGGAAGCGTCGTAGTAGTTCGTCCACTGATAGAGGCGGTCCTGGCTCCAGAGCTGCGTGTAGCCGTGGTTGGAGGCGTCGGCGACGATGTGATCGTTGCCGACCTGGCTCCAGGCATTCACGTTTCCGGTCAGCTCGGGCTGCGGGGCGATCGGACTTGTCAGCTCGTCGACTTCGTAGCGGTAGGAAGGCAGCTTGTGTGCGTCGACGATCCACTGCCCGAACGAGCCGCTGCCGTAGGTCGAGGAGATATTCGGCGCAGCATGTTCGGCCGACAGCCGTGGAGGCGCGGCGAGCGCCGAGGGCGCGGCCGCGAGCGCGAGTGCGAGCACAGCGGCGGCGACGACGTCGAGGCGACTCACGGCAGGCTCGACGGCGTCAGAGAGCCGAAGCGAAGCGTGGAGACGTATCCGGTCGTCGGGGTCTTGCCGCTCGTGGCCGGGCCCAGCTGCTTGACCGCGCCGGACCAGAACGTCGTCCCGGACGAGTCGAACGCGCCGCCGATGAAGTCGGTCCGCGGAGAGCCTCCGCTCAGGCCGTAGTCGTGGAATATCGGCGACGCGGGATCGTTCATTGCGCCGCTGTAGAAGAGCGGCTGGCTGTCGAGCGCATCGGCAGTCTGGGTGATGTAGGCGCTCAACAGTTCCGCGGAGGGATCGCCGCTCGCGTAGTAGGCGACCGCGACATGTCCCGGTGCGCCCGCTGCGATGGCCGGCTTCTCGGCCTGTCCCACAGTGGGCGCGGCGATCATCATCGGCGAGCTCCAGCTCTGCGCGTGGTCACGTGAGACCGCGAGATACAGGAGCCCGTTGGCGGACCAGGTCGCGTAGAGGTTGTCGGCGTCGTCGACCGCCAGTTGCAGGTTCGTGCCGCTGATGACCGTACCCGTCGGGGCATCCTTCTCGGCGATCCACGTCTCGCTCGCGCCCTCGTCGCGACTGACGACGACGTATGCCGAGTGTTCGCAGTTCACCGGCTGGTAGATCGTTCCCCCGCTGTCGACCACCCCGGTGTTGAAGTTCAGCGGCGGGCAGACATCCGGCGGGTTGCTCGCGGTGGGCGAGGTGTATCCGGCCAGCGTGAATGTCATCCCGCCGTCGAGCGACTTGTAGCAGAGGCGACCGGGACCGCTCACCTCCAGGGGCGAGTTGGCGCAGAGGTAGACGACATCGGGATAGCCCACGGGCTGGGCGGCGCCGGTGCTTGCCGGCGGCGGCGGACCGACGAAGACCTTCTCCCAGTCTCCCGTGGGAGCCGTTTGGTAGTCGGCGGTTGTGAACGTCTTCGCGTCGTCGCTCGAGCTGTAGACCTGAAAGCCATAGGCAGCGGCGAGCCAGAAACCGGCTTCTTCCGGCAGTCCGCCCTCGTTGCGCACGGGTCCGGTCGCGTGCGCCCAGAAGACGCGCCCGGTGCGCCGGTCGGAGATGACGTACGGATCGACCGTGTTCCAGAACGATGTGGGCTGCTCCACGGCCGGATATGTGAGGCTCCAACTCGCGCCGTCGTTCGACGAGCGCGCCATCGAGTTCTCGGTCTCGGCGGGGGAGTAGACGAGCACGCCGTTCTTGGTCATCGCGAGGCTCGACTCCGAGGTGGCATACCCGGTTTCGGTCGCGCAGGCCACAGGCAGCCGGTCGCCTTTCGGCAGTTTGACGATGCTTCCCCCGGCGCGATGGGCGACGACCGGCAACGAGCGGTCGCAGCCGGCGACCGCGGTGACCGAGGCCCATGTCGGCGTGGCAAAAGCGCCGACAACGAGTGCCGTGACGGTCGCGAACCCCGCGACCGCGCTTCGTCCCCGAGCTGTTCTTCGCCCCGACTCCATCTCTCCTCTTCCGCCCACTACCCAGGACCCGGATAAAATACACATGTGTCCTCAAAGACCCGATGGCGCGGCGAGCCCCTCCCCCGTGGGCGCCACAAACTTCCGGTATCCGCCGTCCGTGAGTCCCAGCGAGCGCGGCTCGTACGCGCAATGCTCGAGTGCGTGGGGCGCGACGGCTACGAGGCCACGACCGTACCCCAGGTCGTGGCCACCGCACGGGTGTCGCGCAATGCCTTCTATGAGTTCTTCGAGGACAAGGCGGACTGCTTCATCGCCGTCTGCGATCAGACATCACAGGAGCTGCTCGCAGACCTACTGGAGCTCGCCTCCGAGGAGAACTGGGTCCAGGCGATGCGCAAGGGCGCGCACCGCTACCTGCTCTGGTGGCAGCAGCGGCCCACCATCTCGAGCGCCTACCTCCTGTCGCTGCCGACCGTCGGGGAGCGGGCGCTTCGCCAGCGCGAGCGCCACTACGCCGCCTTTCGCGCGGTCTTCATCGGCCTCGGCCACCGGGCGCGTGCCGAACAGCCCGAGCTCGGCCCGCTCGGCGACCTGGTCCCGCGTGTGCTCGTTCTCGCCATCACCGAGCTGGTCGCCGAAGAGGTCCGCGCGGGGCGCACGTCAAAACTGACCGAGCTGTCGCAGGAGGTTGCCCTGCTGGCGATCAGGTTGCTCGCGGATGACGCGACCGCTGAGCGGGCGCGCCTGACGCCCACGCCGGCGGGCGTGTGCGGCTAGCGCTCGTAGCCCCCGTCCATCCATTCCCTGAACAGCTGGACCTTGTCCTCTGGCCAAGGTTGCTCGCCGCTTCCACTCGGCGGCATCTTGGCGCTCGAGACTTGGCTGTAGACCTCTGACGCGTTGTCAGGCTGGCTCATATAGGAGTAGTCGCCGAGTTCGACTCCAACGTGACTCATGTGCTCCTTGTCCATGCTCGTGAAGAGCGGCAGGATGTCGGTCTCGAAGCTGACGGTCATGGCGATGCCTCCTGTCGGAGTCGATGATGGTTGGGCGAGAGCGAACCGCCCGTCGATTCGCGGATCGTGTCGGTGGCGTTGAGCTGGATTAGCAGCCGACGCAGTCTTGCGAACTCCTCTGGTCCTAGCTCTTGTGCGAGCTCTGTTTCGATCTGGCCGACGGTAGCGCGGATGCGCCGGCCAGACTCACCGCCCCCTCGCCGCGACCGCCAGCTAGAGACGCAGGCCGCGGCGCCGAGCGCATCGCCGGGACTCGCTGACGACGCCGCGGCTCAGGCCGCTCCGCCCTCGGGAGCGCGGCTCAGGCCGGGCCGCCCTCCAGAGCGACGGTCGATGCGAGCTCGTGCGTGCGCTGCTGTTCCGGACGGCTCGCCGTGAGGAGCGCCGCGACGAAGCCCAGCGCCGAGAAGCCGACCGCCACCCAGAGGGCTGGGGTGAAACCGTCGACGAAGGCGCGGGGGGACGTGTAGACGCCTTGGCGAGCGAACACGCTGGCCAGGACGGCGACCCCGAGCACCCCCCCGAACTCGCGGAGGGCGCTGTTTGCTCCCGAGGCGATGCCGGCTTCCTTGAGTGGAACCGAGCCCATGATCGCGTTCGCGACGGTTGGGAAGCAGAACGATGTCCCGGTGCCGGCGATCGTGAGCGCGACGCCGATCTGCGGGTAGCTGACCCCTGGCGCTGCGATCAGCGCCACCCAAGCGAGCCCACCCGCCTGTAGCGCCAGCCCGAGCGCCATGAATGGCCGGTTGCCGTAGCGGTCGGCCAGCGCGCCGGCGAGCGGCGCGATGAACATCGGGGGCATCGACCATGGCAGTAGCCTGAGCCCCGCGCCGAGCGGCGAGTATCCGAGCGCGGTCTGAAAGAACTGGGACATCAAGAACAGCGCGCCGAAGAGCCCCGCGTACATGAACACGCTGACGGCGTTCGCGCTCGCGAACGTGCGCTGGCGAAACATCGCGAGCGGCAGCATCGGGTTGCTCGCGCGTCGCTCCCACTCGAGGAAGGCGGCGATCAACGCCGCGCCGGCGACCAGCGTGGTGACCACCTCGCCGCTGCCCCACCCGGCAGCCGTCCCGCGCACGAGTCCCCACGTCAGGCCGAGCGCCCCGGCGCCGGCGAGCAGCAGACCGACAACGTCGAGATGGGGTCGCGGGCCGAAGCTCTCGGTGAGCCGCGTGGCTGCCAGCGGGATCAGCGCGATCCCCACGGGCACGTTCAGCCAGAAGATCCAGTGCCAGCTGATCCCGCCGACGACCGCACCGCCCACGACGGGGCCGATCGCCACGCCGAGGCCGGTGATGCCGCCCCACAGCCCGATCGCGGTCCCGCGCTTGGCGACGGGGAAGGCCTCGCTGATCAGCGTGAGGGTTAGCGGGAAAACGATCGCCGCACCGATGCCCTGAAGCGCGCGCGCGCCGACCAGCATGCCGATGTTGGGGGACGCTGCGGCGGCGGCCGACGCCGTGGTGAACAAGGAGAGGCCGATCACGTACATCCTCCGCCGTCCGAAGCGGTCTCCGAGTGCGGCGCCGGTCAGGATGAAGCAGGCAAAGGCGAGGTTGTAGGCGTTCACGGTCCACTCGAGGTTCGACAGGCTCGAGTGCAGGTCAACGCGCAGCGCGGGCAGCGACGTGGTCACCACAAGCGTGTCGAGCGCGGTCATGAACACCCCGAGCGAGGCAAGGACGACGGTCCACGTCTTGTGCGGCGTGCCGTCATCGCGGCTGTGCGGTGGCGATGAGGGGATACGTCTGCTCATGGCTTCTCCCGGTCGGTTTCGCCGCCCCGACGGCGGCTTTACCTAACCGACGCGGCACACACCGCGATTTGGACCGAAAGCAACGCGCCCGACATGAGGGCGCGGCGACCGGGCTGCTCAGCCGGCGCTCAGCCCCCGCAGGCGACGCTCGAGCTCGCGGCGCTCGACGGCGTTGGCGCTGAGCGCTATTGCTGCTTCGTAGGCTTGCACGGCACGCTCTCGGTCTCCCGCCCGCCTGAGCAGCTCGGCGTGCGTCGCGTGCATTGGCTGATAGCGCGCGAGCGCGGGATCGCGCAGGAGCGGCTCGAGCAGCTCGAGACCGGCCTGGGGCCCGTCCGCAAACCCGACCGCCGCCGCGCGGTTGAGCTCGACGACAGGCGAGGGGTCGAGCTTGGCGAGGGCGCCGTACAGCTCTGCGATCTGCTTCCAATCGGTGCCGGCCGTATTCGACCCCTGTACGTGGAGGGCCGTGATCGCTGCCTGCAACTGGTACTCGCCCGGGCGCCTCAGCCGGATCGAGCGCTCGAGCGCGTGCATGCCCTCGCCGATCCGCGCCTCGTCCCACTGCGCTCGGTCCTGCTCGTCCAGCTGGACGTAGTGCCCGTTTGCGTCTACACGTGCCCCGCGCCTGGCGTCGTGCAGCAGCATCAGCCCCAGCAGCCCCCATACCTCGGGCTCGTCGGGCATCAGCTTCGCCAGCAGCAGTCCGAGTCGGATCGCCTCGCTGCAGAGCTCGCCGCGCACCAGCTGCTCGCCCTCGGTTGCGCTGTAACCCTCGTTGAAGATCAGATAGAGGACCCGCAGCACCCCGCGCAGGCGCTCCGGCAGCTCCTCGTCGGCGGGCACGCGGTAGGGGATGTGCGCATCGGCGATCTTGCGCTTGGCCCGCACGATGCGCTTGCCCATCGTCGGCTCGGCGACCAGGAACGCGCGGGCGATCTCGCCGGTGGTCAGGCCTCCGAGCGTCCGCAGGGTCAGCGCGACCCGCGCCGACTGCTCCAGTGCCGGATGACAGCAGGTGAAGATCAGGCGCAGCCGGTCATCGCCGATCGCACCCTCCTCGATCATCTCCGACTGCTCCGGGGCATCCAACCGCAGCAGGTCCGCCAGCCGCTCGGCGCGGTCGGACAGCGAGCGGTCACGACGGAGGCGGTCGATCGCGCGCCGGCGCGCGACGACCGTGATCCAGGCTCCGGGCTTTGCCGGCACGCCGTCGCGCTGCCACGCCGTGATGGCCGACGCGAACGCGTCCTGCACCGCGTCCTCTGCGAGTTGGAAATCCCCCACATGGCGGATCAGGGTCGCCAGCACGGCCGCACGCTCCTCACGAAACGCCTGCGCAACCGCCGCCGCGGCGGCCTGGCCATCGCGCACCGGCCGCCGCTCGACGCTTCCGCTCATGCCTGCCCGGCTGCCGCCTCGTAGAGTGCTTCGAACTCGCTCATCTCCATGACGGGTCGTACCTCGACCGATCCGTAGCGCGCAAGCGGCACACGGGCGGCCTGCCTGAGCGCCTCGTCGAGGTCGCGACACTCCAGCAGGAAGTAGCCGCCGAGAATCTCCTTCGTCACCGCAAACGGCCCGTCGGTGATCTCGGCATCGCCGCCGCGTACCCGCACCGTCGTCGCGCTGGGCACTGCGTGCAGCCGGCCGCTCGCTACGTACAGCCCAGCCTCCTGCAGGCTCTCGGTGAGCTCCTGCCACAGCGGCAGCTCCGTCTCGCGCTGTGCCTGCTCGGCCTCGTTGACCTCGGGCGCGTAAAGCAACAACATGTATTGGGACATCACGTCTCCTAGCTCGCTTTCGCCGCGCGACGCGCGGCCTGTGTCAATACGACGCGCGCTCTGGTCCTATTTGGACATCTCAGCGTATGAAGGTGCCTCGCTCGCCCCAGCCAGTCCGCGCGCGGCACGGGGCAGAAGCGGCCGATGTTCGCGTGAGGCGACGCAGCCCCACCACACCCCGGCGGCGTAGGCCGCGTCATCGACCATCGCCAAGGCGCTCCAGCGAAGCGCGTCCAGCTCGCTGCCACAGGCACTCCACTCCCGCAGGATCGGCAGCGCCAGCAGAGCCAGCACGGCCGGCAGCGCCGATCCGCCTCGGCGCCGCGCGATCGCCAGCGTCACCGGCGCTCCGATCGTTCCCGCGTACCGGACGAGCGAAAGCGACGCGCGAAGGACCACCTCGCCGGACCAGCGCGCGGCGGTCCGCCGCGGCACACCCAGACGCTCGAGGCGAGCGGCGAAGCGCACGAGGGCCGCCGGGCTTGGTGGCAACGTCGCCGCGTTCAGACACCCCGGATGGCGAGCGCTGAGGGCGGCGGCCGCGGTTCCGTAGCGAAAGCGCCGCGCAAGCGCCGCGCGCAGCGTCGGCGGCTCGTCGTGTGAGACCTCGACCGCCGGGTCATAGCGCACCCGCCAGCCCGCATCGTGCAGTCGCCATACGACGTCCACATCCTCGCCGTAGCGCAGGTCCTCGTCGAAGCCCGCCTCCAGCGCTCCGCGGCGCACGAGCAGAGCGGCGCTCGGCACGTACGTCAGGCTTCCGCCCGGCCTGACCGGCGCCTCGCGCGCTCCCATGTCCAGCGGCGAGCGCGAGCGGAGATAGCGTCCGAGTGCTCCGCTTCTTCCTCGCGACTCGCGCGGGAGAGGACCTTCCTGGTCGAGGCCACTCCACCCGACCACGTTCTGACCGGCGCCGCCCGCCGGGCGCACGCGCGGTGCGACCGCCGCCACGGTCGCGTCGTCGAAATGCCCGACCAGTGCGCGGAGCCAGTCCTCGGGAGGCACGCAATCGCTGTCCAGGAACGCCACCAGCTCGGTGCTGAGCTTTGCCAGGGCGTCGTTCCGCGCGGCCGCCGGACCGCCGGGCAGCGGTCTGCGGATCAGCTTCGCACCGTGGCGCGCGGCCAGCGCCGCCACCGCCGCCGCATCGAGCGATCCGTCGTCGACCACGATCGTGCACGAGCGGCGACCGACGGCCGCGAGACAGCGCGCGAGCTGCTCTGGGCGGTCACGAACGGGGATCACCACGGTCACGCGATCGTCTACGTCACGCGTGACCGGGCGGGGGTGGGCCACTCCAGCGTCGAGCAGGCGCCGGCCAAGCACGCGCGCCGGCTGTGAGTCGATGCGCCCTTCTTGCACTGCCCGTAGCGCCCTCACGCCGGCGGCGGAGAGTCGCAGCAGCCGGCGTGGCGATCCACCCGCCAGCAGCCCCGGTGCGACCAGCCGAGCGTCCGGGTCGAGTGCCAAGCGCGGCGGCGGTGGCGATAGCCCTTCTATCCGCGGCGGCGGCGATGTGAGCGGGCGCTGCACGCCAGGCGGGTGCCCTCTCACAGCGACAGGCCGCCGTCGATCAGATAGTCCGCTCCGGTCACACCGGCGCCGCCGGCGCCCGCCAGCCACACGATCAGCGCGGCGATCTCCTCGGGCGCAAGCAGCCGTTCGATTGGCTGCTGGGCGGCGAAGCGCTCGGCCGAGTCCAGCTCATAGAGGCGGGCGCTCTCCTCGAGGATCGAGGTGTGCGTCGATCCCGGACTGACTGCGTTGGCAGTGATGCCAGTGCCACGCAGCTCCAACGCCAGCGCTCGCACCAGCCCGGTGACGCCCGCCTTCGTGGCGCAGTAGGCCGCCAGCATCGGCAGGCCGCGCGAGGCCGCCGAGGAGGCGACCGCGACGAAGCGTCCGGCGCGCGGCTGCGGGCGCCGCAGGAGCGCCGGAATACCCGCGCGCGCGGCGGCGATGACGCCGCCGAGGTTCGTCTCGATCACAGCCTCCAGCGCCTGAGCCGGCATCTCCCAAAGCGGCACGCCGCCGGCCACCACGCCCGCGGCGGCGATGACCGCGTCGATGCCGCCGTGCGTCCGCTCCGTATCCGCCATCAGCCGCTCCATGGCGCCGGGATCGCCAGCATCGACCACCGCGGCGCTTACGCGCTCGGCGTCGAGCGATGCGACGAGCGCATGCAGCTCCGCATGTGAGCCGAGCGCGTACGGCAGGCGCGGGTCGTCGGCAGCGCGGTCGGCGGCGACGACCGTCCAGCCGTCCTCCGTCAGCGCGCGCACGGTCGCCGCGCCGATGCCCCGCGCGGCGCCGGTCACGACCGCTACACGGCTCACGCTGTCCCCATCCTCACGTTCCGAGTACCCGCATGAAGCCGGGTGGGACCAGGACGTCGGCGCTGTTCAGCTCGGCAACCGAGGCGCGCCCGAGGGCGAGCAGCGCCGAGTCGATGCCCGCCCCCAGGATGTCCAGCACGTTCTCCACGCCCGCCTGCCCGCCGGCCGCGAGGCCCCACAGGTAGGGACGCCCGATCATCACCGCGCGCGCTCCCAGCGCCAGCCCCTTGGCCACGTCGCCGCCACGGCGCACGCCACCGTCGAGCAGCACCTCGACCTGCGCACCGACCGCCTCTGCGACGGCGCCCAGCGCGCGGATCGACGCCGGGGTTCCGTCGAGGTTGTTGCCGCCGTGGTTGGAAACCGACAGAGCGGTTGCGCCGATCTGCACCGCGCGCCGCGCGTCGTCCACGCGCATCACGCCCTTGAGCATGAACGGACCCTGCCACTGCTCGCGCAGCCAGCGCAGGTCCTCCCAGCTCGGCGGGGCCGTCTGCATCCACTCGGCGTATGCCTCGAAGAAGCTCGGAGCGCGCTCACCATCCACCGCCATGTTCGGCACGGTCAGCTGCGGCGGGCCGCCTGCCCTCGCCCATTCCAGTAGCCAGCTCGGCCGCACGAGCGCGCCGGGCGCCAGCCGTGCCATCGTCGCCAGGCTCATCCGCTCGGGAACCGTGGGGCTGCCCCAGTCGCGAGCATGGGCGAACGACCAGTCCAGCGTCACGATCAAGCCGACCGCGCCGGCCACGCGGGCTCGCTCCAGCCGCCGCAGGATGCGCTCGCGCGATCCGGCCCAGTAGACCTGGAAGAGCGTCTGCGGGTTGGCGGCCACGACCTGCTCCACAGGCTTGCTCGCGAAGGAGCTCAGGCCGATGGCCGTGCCGCGCGCCGCCGCGGCGCGTGCGACCGCCAGCTCGCCTTCCGGGTGCACCGCCTGAACGCCCGTCGGCGAGATCAGGACCGGAAGCGCCAGCTCCTGACCCATTACCGTCACGGCCGTGCTGCGCTCGGCGGCCGCGCCCGCGACGTGCGGCGCGAAGCCCAGCTCCGCGAACGCAGCCACGTTGTCGGCAAGCGTCAGCCCCGACTCAGTGCCGGCGAGCACTGCCATGTACACGTCCCGGGGCAGCCGGCGCTTTGCGCGCCGCTGCGCCTCCGCGACGCTCTCAAACCACGACGATCGCATCGGGGCTCCCGTTTGCGGCGCGTCGCGACATGTTCACGGAGGGTCGCGGCAACGGCCGATGGCCGCGGGCAGCGAGCGCCTTCTCGCCATGACCGAGCGCGCACTCCGGGTCCGGGCCGGCGAGCGGCAGGCCCGTGAAGAACTTCGCCGCCATGCAGCCGCCGCGGCAGCTGTCGTAGAAGCCGCAGCTGCCGCAGACGCCGGCGGACTGCGGCCGGCGCAGATCGAGGAACAGGTCCGATTCGCGCCACACCGAGGTGAAGCCACCCTCCTGACGAACGTTGCCGGCGAGAAACTGCTCGTGGATCGCGAAGGGGCACGCATACACGTCCCCAACCGGATCGATCAGGCACACCACCCGGCCGGCGCCGCACAGGTTCAGCCCGGGCAGCTTCTGGCCGTATGCGGAGAGGTGGAAGAACGAGTCGCCCGTCAGCACCTGCTCCCCCTGGTCCAGCAGCCACTCATAGACCGCTCTCTGCTGAGCTGCCGTGGGTCGCAGCTCGTCCCACACGTCGGCTCCGCGCCCGGAGGGCCGCAGCCGTGTGAGGCGCAGCTGGGCGCCGTAGCGATCGGCCAGTGTCTTGAGGCGGTCGAGTTCTCCCGCGTTGCGGCGCGTGAGCACCACCGAGACCTTGAACGGGCCGAAGCCAGCCTCGGCGAGGTGGTCCATGGCGCGCAGCGCCATCGCGTGCGAGCCTGTGCCGCGGATCGCGTCGTTGACGTCGACGCTGGCGCCGTCGATCGAGACCTGCACATCAACGTAGTCGGCCGCCGCCAGGCGTGCGGCGGCCGGTGCCGTGATGCGGCTGCCGTTGGTGGAGAACTTGACCCCGACCCTGCGCGCGCTCGCGTAGTCCACGATCTCCCAGAAGTCGCGGCGAACGGTCGGCTCGCCGCCGCCGATGTTCACGTAGAAGACCTGCAGCCGCTGGAGCTCGTCGACGATCGCCATGCACTCCTCGCTGCTCAGCTCCCGCGGATCGCGCCGGCCTGAACTCGAAAGACAGTGCACGCATGCGAGGTTGCACGCGTATGTCAGCTCCCATGTGAGGCAGATCGGGGCATCCAGCCCCGACTCGAAGCGCTCCGCCAGGCCCAGGGCAGGAGCGCCGCCTGCGCTCATGCTGGAACCCGCGGGGCGATCATCCCCGACTCGGCCAGCGTCGCCAGCGCCCGTCCGTAGCGCTCCAGCTCACGCTCGCCCACGCCCGCCTCGCGGCACGCCTGTCGAGCGCTCGAGCGATCGGCGAGCGCGACGACGACGTCCACCAGCACGCGGCTCTTGAGAAAGCTCAGGCGCCGCGTGCCGAAATGGTAGGCCAGCGCCCCGAACGGCTCCGGGCGCAGGGCCACCTGCGGATCGAGGCGCCAGGCCCCGTCCAGGTCGAAGCCGGTGGCGGCGTCTGCGAGGGCGCCAGCCTTGACGCCGGGCGCCTCGACGACGGCCATCTAGTACACGCCGCACATGCCGTCGATCGAGACGTCCTCGACGAGCAGATCCTCGAGCACCAGCACCTGCTCGGCGGCTTCGGCATGCACCCCGCCGAGCTCCCGCGCCGGGGCCACGCTCGCCGTGCGCTCGTCCGCCGCCTCAAGCTGCCGCCCCGCGACGACATCCGCGCCGGCGCGACCCCCCTCCATCGTGGGCACACCGGCCTGCTGGAGACCATCAGACATAGAACCCTCCATTGATTCACATGCAGTATCGGTCCCGCGAGTCATAACATTTTTCGAGCACAGCCGAAACCGTGCTTCTCCAGAGAGAAGCCGCTTGATATATCTGGGCCTGGACGTGGACGATGCCCTACACGACAAAGGAAGCAGTGGATCGGCAGGGGAAGGGACGCATGGCAGCCGGGCGTAATCCCGCAGACGACGCGGGAGGAGGCGAGGACCGGGCGGGGCCCAACGACGGGTCCGCCGCGGACGACGGCGCCAGGCGACGCGCATCCGGCGCTCAGCGACCGGCGGGCGTGCCTGCGGTGCTCCACACGGCCGCGATCCTGCGCCATCTTCAGAGCAAAGCCAACCAGCCGATGGCGATGACCGAGCTGGCCCGCGATCTGCAGATAAACAACAGCACCTGCTTCAACATCCTGCGCACTCTTGCCCACGAGGGCTTCCTCGACTACGACCCCGACACGCGCCGTTACCGGCTGGGCATGGGACTGGTGGAGCTGGCCTCGATGGTCGACGACCACGGCCAGCTCGTCAACGCCGCGCTGATCCACGCCGAGCAGGTGGCCGAGGAAGTGCGCCAGGCGTGCCTGATCGTGCGCAAGGCCAGCGACGACTCGTTCGTGGTGGTCGGCAAGGCAGACGGTCCCGGCAGCCTCAAGCTGACCGCCACAGTCGGCGATCGCCTTCCCCCGTACGGCGCGGTGCTGGGCAAGGCTTACTTCGCCTGGTGCGACGAGCAGGAGGTCGACCGCATGCTCCAGGGCCACGGGCTGCCGGCGCGCACCGAATCCTCGATCACCGGCTATGAGGACTTCAAGCGCGAGCTCGACCGCACCCGCCAACGCGGCTACTCGGTGAGCGTCGGCGAGTACTACGACGAGTACAACGCCGTCGGCGTGCCCGTGCTCGACCCGGACGGTAGGCCCTCCCTGGTGCTTTGCGTCACCGGGCTGGCCTCGCGCATACCGCCGCGCGTGATGCCCTTTATCGGCGCCCGGCTGCGGCGGGCGGCAATGGCGATCTCCCGCGACGTCTACCGACGAGCCGACCGGCCTGTGCTGCGCAGCGCATGAGCCCCACGCGCTTCACGGGCAAGGTCGCGCTCGTCACCGGCGCTGCGCGCGGACAGGGACGCGCCCACGCGCTGGCGCTGGCCGCCGAGGGAGCCGACCTGATCCTGTGCGATATCGGCGCCGGCGAGGCGGGCACCATAGGGACGCTGCCCTACGCGCTGGGCAGCGAGGAGGGCCTCGCCGAGACGGCCGGGCAGGTGCGGGCGCTCGGTCGGGATGCGCTGACCTGCACGGCCGACGTTCGCGACAGCGGACAGGTGGACGGCGCCGTCGCCGCTGGCCTGGAGCGGTTCGGACAGATCGACGTGCTGCTCGCCAATGCAGGCATCGCCAGCATCTCGCGCATCGAAGACATGCCCGACGCGATGTGGCGCGAGATGATCGACATCAACCTCACCGGGGTCTTCAACAGCCTGCGAGCCGTCGCACCCCACATGGCCGGGCGCGGCTATGGGCGGATCGTGGCCACCTCCTCGATCGTCGGACGCCAGGGCTCGCCCAACATCGGCCACTACGTGGCAGCCAAGTGGGGCGTGATCGGGCTCGTCAAGAGCCTCGCGATCGAGCTGGCTGACCGCGGCGTGACCGTCAACGCGGTGGCCCCCACCTCGGTCGACACCGAGATGATTCAGAACGAGGGCTTCTGGCGGCTGTTCCTGCCCGACGCCGAGCAGATCCGCGAGCAGGACGTGCGCGACGCATACACGGCCCTGAACCCGATCCCGATCCCGTGGTTGCAGGCGGCCGACGTCTCCCACTCGGTGCTGTTCCTGGCCTCCGACGAAGCCAAGTTCATCACCGGCGAGGTGCTGCCCGTGGCGCTTGGATGGAACGCCAGGAATGCGAGCTAGGAGGACATATGGAGCGCTTCGCCGAGAAGATCGTGATGGTCACTGGAGCCGGACGCGGACAGGGCCGCGCCCATGCGCTGCGATTCGCCGGCGAGGGCGCGCACCTGGTTCTGTGCGACCTACCTGCCGCTCGCGGCGACGCTGAGCTCGACCCGCCCGCCACCGTCCCATACGAGCTCTCAAAGCCCGAGGATCTGGAGGAGACCGCCCGCCAGGTGCAGGCACTCGGGCGCCGCGCGGTGGCGATGGGAGCCGATGTGCGCAGCCTCGAGCAGATGTCCGCCGTCGTCGCGGAGGCCGAGCGTGCGCTCGGACCGATCGACGTGCTGGTCGCCAACGCTGGGATCTGCACATCCAATCCGTTGCCGACGATGAGCGTGCAGGTCTGGCAGGAGACGATCGACATCAACCTCACCGGCGTCTTCAACGCCTGCCGCGCTGTGATCCCGGGGATGATCGAGCGCGGCCACGGCGGGCGCGTCGTCGCCATCGCCTCGATGGCCGGACGCGCGGGGTGGGAGAACATCGGCCACTACGCCGCCTCCAAGTGGGGCGTCATCGGGCTCGTCAAGAGCCTCGCCCTGGAGGTCGCTCCGCACGGCATCACCGCCAACGTGATCTGCCCCAGCTCGGTGAACACCACGATGATGCACAACGACTCCTCATACAGGCTGTTCCGACCCGATCTCGAGAACCCCACGCGCGAGGACGTGCTGCCCGCATTCGCCAGCGTCAACGTGATCCCCGTGCCCTACGTCGAGCCGGAGGACATCTCCGACGGGGTGCTGTTCCTCGCCTCGCAGGAGGCAGCCGGCATCACCGGCGCGACCCTGTCGATCTCGGCCGGCGTCAACGCGCTCAACATCTGAAGGGCCGCGCTGGGCGGGCGGGCGCCAGAGCCGGTCCGCCGCGCCTTCGAGGACGACGCACGGCGTTGAAGGCCCTACAGGTTCGCGCTGGCCTGCGTGAGCAGCTCGCCGAACTTCTCGAGCGCCGCGGCACGCCTGGTCGGCACGTGCTCGCTGGGCAGCTCCCTCGGCGTGTAGCCCGCGAGGATGCGCCTGGCGACCGACTGGTGATGGACCTCGTCGGGGCCGTCGTAGATGCGCGCGGCGCGCGCGTTGCGGTACATCGACTCGAGCGGCATGTCCGTCGAGAACCCGAGCGCACCGTGCACCTGCACGGCGCGGTCGATCACGTCGTAGAGCACTCGGGCGCCGTGGAACTTGATCATCGAGATCTCCTGGTGAGCCGCGCGGGCGCCCTCCTGGTCGATCTTCCACGCGGTGTAGAGCGTCATCAGCCGAGCCGACAGCAGCTGTGCGGCCGACTCCGCCACCCACTCCTGGACCGTGCCCTTCTCCGCCAGCGTGGAGCCGTGCGCGCTGCGCGACACGGCGCGCTCGCAGAGCATGTCGAAAGCGCGCTGGCCCTGCCCGAGCCAGCGCATGCAGTGCTGGATGCGCCCCGGGCCCAGGCGCCGCTGAGCGAGGATGAAGCCCGCTCCGCGTTCGCCAAGCAGGTTCTCCGCCGGCACGCGCGCTTCTTCGTAGGCGATTTCGGCGTGGCCGAAGCCGCCGGCGCGGAAGCGTCCGGGCGCGCCGCTGGGGTCCTCCATCGTCGGCACGTCGCGCACGATCCGCAGCCCGGGAGCATCGGTGGGCACGACCAGCATCGAGGCGCGCTTGTGCGGGGCGGCGTCCGGATCGGTTACGACCATCGCGATCAGGAAGTCGGCGACCGAGCCGTTGGAGGTGAACCACTTGCAGCCGTCGATCACCCACTCATCCCCCTCCAGCCGCGCCGTCGTCTGCAGCAGCGTCGGGTCCGAGCCGGCCGTCTGCGGCTCGGTCATCGAGAAGGCGCTCTTGACGCGCCCATCCAGCAGCGGCTCGAGGAACCGCGCGCGCTGCTCCTCGTTGCCGGTCGCCGCCAGCAGCTCGGCGTTGCCGGCGTCAGGCGCCTGGCTGCCGAATACCGTCGGGCCAAAGGCCGACCGACCGGTGAGCTCCGCCAATAGCCCCAGCTGCAGGCTGCCATAGCCCTGACCGCCGTGCTCCGGCGGCAGATGCGCAGCCCACAGCCCGTGGTCCTTGACCTGCTCGCGCAGCGGCTCGAGCACGCGCGCGAGGTCCTCCTCGGGCACGCCCTCGAGCGTCTCCAGCGCATAGACCTCACGCTCCATGAATTCCCTGGCCCAGTCGAGTCTCGCGGCCAGCTCCGGATCGGTGGCGAACTCCCAGCTCATGCCAGACGCTCGATCAGCATCGCCATCCCCTGTCCGCCCCCGATGCACATCGTCTCCAGGCCGATCGTGGCGTCGCGCTCCTGCAGGTCGTGTATCAGCGTCGTCATGATCCGCGCCCCGGTCATGCCGAAGGGATGGCCCAGCGCGATCGCGCCGCCGTGGGGATTCAGCTGCTCCTCGACGCTGATGCCAAGCTCGTCGCAGACGGCGAGCACCTGCGCGGCGAACGCCTCGTTGAGCTCGACCACGTCGACGTCTGAGATGGTCATGTCCGCGCGCTTGAGCGCGCGGCTGACGGCCTCGATCGGTCCCACTCCCATGATCTCCGGGGAGAGCCCGGACACGGCCGAGGACAGGATCCTGGCCTTGGGGGTCATGCCAAGCTCGCCGGCGCGCGACTCCGACATCACCAGCACCGCTGCTGCGCCGTCGTTGAGCGGGCACGAGTTGCCGGCCGTCACGCGGCCGTCCTCGCGAAACGCGGGCTTCAGCTCCGCCAGGCGCGCCACCGTGGTGCCCGGGCGAGGGCAGTCGTCGCGCTCCATCAGCCCGCCGTCGGGCAACGGCACGGCCGTGACCTCGGCGTCGAAGAAGCCCGAGGCCTGCGCGTCCAGGGCGCGGCTCTGCGACAGGGCCGCGTACTCGTCCATGCGCTCGCGCGAGATGCCCCACCGGTCGGCCACGTTCTCCGCCGTCAGCCCCATGGAGATGTACATGTCGTTGACGTAGTCCGAGCGCGCCCGGTCGCTGAAGCGCGGGTTCATGTCGCCCTCCTCGAAGTCGCGCCCCGCGACGCGGCTCACGCACTCGACGCCGGCTGCGATGAAGGTGTCGCCTTCGCCCGCCGCAATCGCGTGGTGCGCCATGCGGATCGCCTGCAGCGACGAGGCGCAGAAGCGGTTGACGGTGGTTCCCGCAACGGTGTCCGGCAGGCCCCCGAGAGCGCCGATCAGCCTGCCCAGGTTCATCGCCTGCTCGCCGGCCTCGCAGGCCGTGCCGCAGATGACGTCCTCGACCTCCGCCGGGTCCAGGCCCGGAACCTTCTCCAGCAGGGCGCGCACCGCGAAGCCGCCGAGATCGTCCGAGCGCACCCCCGTCAGCGAGCCCTTGAACGCGCGGCCGATCGGGGTACGGGCCGTCTCCACGATCACGGTGCCGGTCACAGCTCAAGCATCCATGCCGATCCGCGCCGCGGCCAGCCGTTTCTCCACACAGAACACGGTTGCCAGTGCCGTCGCGCGCACGCACGATGAGCGCATGGGACTGGACGGCTCCGCCTACTCCTTCTTCGACGTGCAGGTGCGTGACGGGATCGCGTTCGTGACAATCAACCGACCGGAGCGCATGAACGCGTGTGGCGCCGAGGACCACGGCGAGTTCGCGGCCGTGCTGCGCGACATCGCCTCGGATCCGGATGTGATCGTGGCGGTGCTCCACGGCGCCGGCAAGGCATTCTCGGTCGGCGCAACCTATGAATGGATGGACGAACTGACGCGAGACCCGCAGATGCTGGTCGAGCTGCAGGACCAGGTGCGCGAGCTGGTGCGCGCGCACATCGACCTCGACAAGCCTGTGGTCGCGGCGGTCAACGGCGTCGCAACCGGCTCCGGTCTGATGTTCGCGCTGCTCTCGGACTACGTGATCATGGAGGAGCAGGCCAAACTGGCCGACGGCCACGTGCGGGCTGCGCTGGCGGCGGGCGACGGCGGCACTCTGATCTGGCCGCTGGCCACGGGAATCACGCGCGCCAAGCGCTACCTGCTGACCGGCGACTGGATCGAGGCGCACGAGGCCGAGCGCATCGGCCTGGTCACCGAGGTCGTTGCGACCGGCACCTCTCTGGCGAGGGCCACGGCGGTCGCCGAGCGTTTCAGCGTCATGCCGCAGATGGCCGTCAGGGCCAGCAAGCGCGCGATCAACCAGTGGCTGTCCGTCGGCATGGCCACGAGCTTCGACTACGCGGCCGCCCTGGAGATGCAGACCTTCTCGCTCGGGGGGGAGGAGGTGCGCGCGGCGGTGGCGATGCTGCGCAACGGGCAGACGCCGCCCGGCGGCGAGATCTGATGGGGGGCGCCGCGCAGGCCCGCCCCGCCGACGACCCCACCCAGGCACAGATCCTGCCGGGGCTCGACCTGGGTCGGCTGCGGCCGTGGCTGCAGTCGCGCCTTGATCTCGCAGACGGGGCACTCGACGCCGAGATCATCTCCGGCGGGCGTTCGAACCTCACCTTCCGCCTGCACTCGGGTCAGCAGCAGTGGATACTGCGCCGCCCACCGCTCGGGCCCCTGCTGCCGAAGGCCCACAGCATGCACCGCGAGTACCTCGTGCTGCACGGTCTCGCCGCCGGCGATGTGCCCACGCCGACGGTGCTCGCGATGTGCGAGGACGAGCAGGTGATCGGCGTGCCCTTCTACGTGATGGAGCTCGTGCCCGGCCGCGTCCTGCGAGCTCCCGAGGAAGTCGACCTGACCGCCTCGCAGGCCGACGCCTGCGCCACCGGCCTGGTTCGCACGCTGGCGCGCCTGCACCTGTTCGACTACGAGCGCGCCGGCCTCGGCCGCCTGGGCCGCCCGCAGGGCTACACCGAGCGCCAGGTCGCGCGCTGGCATGGCCAGCTGGAGGCAGTCCGGGTGCGCTCCCTGCCCGCACTCGACGAGCTCGGCCGCCGCCTGAACACCGGAATGCCGCGCGCGCGGCACAGCTCGCTGCTGCACGGCGACTACCGCATCGACAACGTGATCCTCGACGAGCGCGACCCTGGACGCATCCGCGCGGTGCTCGACTGGGAGATGGCCACGCTCGGCGATCCGATGGCCGACCTGGGGATGCTGCTGATGTACTGGGGCGAGCCCGGAGAGGTGTTTGCATCGCCTGTGCACGAGATCCCGGCGCGCGCCGGCTTTCCCACGCGCGCGCAAGCGGTGGAGCTGTACGCGCGCGAGACAGGCTGGGATCTGGAGGGCCTCGACTTCTTCGTTGCGCTCGCCTACTTCAAGCTCGCCGTCATCGTCGAGGGCATCCACGCCCGCCACCTGAACGGACTGACCGTCGGCGAGGGCTTCGAGCGGATCTCCGAGATCGCGCCGGTGCTGGCCGAGCAGGGGCTGGAGGCCCTGCGATGATCCTCGACTCCTTTCCCTCACCCACGCTGAGCTTCGGCGAGGCGGAGAGCGAGCTGCGCGAGCGACTGCGCGACTGGATCGCCGCAAACGATCCGGGAGAGGTGCCCGAGGACTACGAGGAGCGCCTGCGCAGCGGCGTGCGCTGGCAGGCGGCGCTGAACGACGCCGGGTTCATCGGACTGTCGTGGCCGCGCGAGTACGGTGGCCACGGCCTGGGCCTGGCCGCCGAGGCGGTCCTGGCCGAGCAGATGGCCACCTCGGGGCAGCCCGAGCTGATCAACCGCATCGGCGTCTACATGATCGGCCCCACCATGATGGACATGGACACCGAGGAGCATCGCCGCCGGTTCTTGCCCGGCATGCTCGACGCCAGCGAGTTGTGGTGCCAGGGGTTCTCCGAGCCCGATGCCGGCTCGGACCTCGCCGCCGTGCGCACGAGCGGGAGGGTTGACGGGGACGATCTGGTGATCAACGGGCAGAAGGTCTGGACCAGTCGCGCGCACATCGCGCGCTGGTGCGCTGCCCTGGTGCGCACAGAGCCAGGCTCGCAGCGTCACACCGGGCTGTCGATGGCGATCGTGGACATGGGTGCGCCTGGCATCACCGTGCGCGCCCTCCCGCAGATCCTCGGCGAGCCGCACTTCAACGAGGTGTTCTTCGACGACGTCCGCGTGCCCGCGGAGGACCTGATCGGCCGTCCGGGAGACGGCTGGCGCGTGGCGATGCAGATGCTCTCCTACGAGCGCGGCCTGTTCGTCCTGGAGCGCCAGATCCGCCTGCGCCAGCGCCTCGACGAGCTGGCCGACCGTCTCGACCGCCAAGACGCTAGCGTCGAGGAGCGCGTGGGCCGTGTCCGCTGCGAACTGGACCTGCTGCAGGCCCAGGCATATCGCACGCTCGCCGCGCAGCGGGACGGTACGCTGCGAAGCGGCGCCACGTCCGTAGACAAGCTGCTGCTCTCCCACGTCTACCAGGAGCTGTTCGCGCTGGGTGCCGACGTGCTCGGGCCCGAGGTCGCGCTGGGCCTGAACGACTGGACGCACGACCTGCTGGAGTCGCGCGCCGTGAGCATCTACGGCGGCAGCACCGAGATCCAGCACGGGATCGTGGCACGCCAGCTGCTGGGCATCAGCGAGGCCCGATGAGCGCCGCCGCGGCCGACGAGCTGGAGCTGGCGCGCTCGTTCGATGTGGCGCTGGCGGCAATCCTCGCGATCCCTCGCCTGCTGGAGAACGTCGAGGCCGATGACCACCTCGCCGCGGACTCGCAACGCGCGCTGCTGGGGCTGGCCTGGAGCGCGATCGCCGTCGAGGAGTCCGATGGCGGCCTGGGGTTGCCGGTGCGCACACGGGCGCGGCTTTCGGCGGTCGCGGGCCGACGGCTGCTGCCCGTGGCAATGCGCGGCGAGGCGTTCGTGCTGGCGCCGGCGCTGGCGGCGCTGGCGCGCCAGGGCGATGACGTTGCCGGCGTCCAGCTCGAGCGACTGCTCGTCGGCGATCTGCGGGGCGCCGTGGCCGTCGCCGCCGACCTGAGCGCCGGCTCCGAGCCGGCCGCGGAGGCGCTCTACGCACACGTGCCGCCGGCCGCCGAGCTGCTCGCCTGTGTCGGCGACGACTGGGCGATCGTGGCGGATCTCGACAGCGTGGAGCTGGAGCCCATGCACGGGCTCGACGCGGGCCAGGGATTGGCACGCGTGCTCGTGCCCGCCGGCGGCCTCGCCGGCAGGCGTGTTCCCGCGGAGACGGTGGCGGGGCTGCGGCGCAACTGGCTGCTGGCGCTCGTCAGCGAGTGCTACGGCGCCGGGCTGCGCGTGTTGGAGCTGTCCGTCGAATACGCCCGGCAGCGGGAGCAGTTCGGCCAGAAGATCGCGAGCTTCCAGGCGGTTTCGCATACGCTGGCGCGCATGGCGGTGGAGCTGGAGGCGGCCGACGCCGGGATCGGCGCTCTGTGCGCTGCATGGGACGCGCCCGCTCTGCCGGGCGAGGCCATCGAGCTGGCCCTCGCCCACGCGGTCCCCGCCGCCGCGCGCTCGGCTTGCGAGTCGGCGATCCAGGTCCACGGCGGCGTCGGCTTCAGCTGGGAGCTGGGACTGCACCTGTACTACCGCCGCGTGCTTGGCATTCAGTACCTGCTCGGCGGCGACGCCGCTACCGCGCAGGCGGCCGGCGCCGCGTATCTCCGCGAGCGTAGGCAGGTGGCGCATGGCTGAGCCCGAGGCCGGCGGGGAGCCCGCCGTGCTGGTCGAGGACCGCGGCGAGGTTCGCTGGGTGCTGCTCAACCGGCCCGCGGCGCGCAACGCGCAGAATGCCGCGATGCTCGCCGAGCTGGCGAGCGTGCTGGAGCGGACAACCCGCGAGCCCACCCCGCGGGCGCTCGTGCTCGGCGGCGTCGGGCCGAGCTTCTCGGCGGGGCACGACCTCAAGGAGTCGACGTTCAACCCCGTCTATCGCGCCAACAACGAGACGGTCGAGGGGCGCCTGTGGCAGGAGCTCGAGCTGTTCGTGCGCCCGATCGAGCTGCTTCGCGGCCTGCCGATGCCGACGATCTGCCGGGTGCAGGGTCACTGCATCGCCGCCTCGCTGATGCTCGTCGGCGCCGTCGACCTGGTCGTGGCCGGGGCCGACGCACGCTTCTCCTCGGCGGTCACGCGCGACATGGGGGCTGCAGACGTGGAGGTACCCTCGCTGGCGTGGGCGCTCGGCGACAGGCGCGCCAAGCAGATGATCTGGTGCAGCGAAGAGATCGGCGCCGAGGAGGCGCTGCGCCTTGGACTCGTCAACTGGGTGGTGGACGTCGATGCGCTCGACGCCAAGGTCGAGGAGGTGGTCACCGAGCTGCTGGACGTGCCGCGTGAGGCGCTCGCGCTGTCCAAGCTCAGCTTCCGCTTCATGGACGACCGCCGGGGACGCGTCGACGCGGAGGCCTACCACTACCTCGCCCACCAGCTCAGCCATCACACCAGCGACGCCGTGGCGCTGCTGCGCGCGCGGGTCTCCGAACTGGAGGCCCGGCTCGGCCCCCCGGCCGGCTGAGAGCGAGCCCGCCGGAGCGCCCGGGAGCCCCGCGCACCCGGGGCGGAGAGCGGCTCCTAACCGGTCCCCAGCCGCCGGCGCAGCTCGTGCTTCTTGACCTTGCCCGCCGGTGTCCGCGGCAGCTCGCTCACCAGCTCCAGACGCTCAGGTGTCTTGTGGCGCGCCACGCCCGCGCCCGCGAAGTGCTCCAGCACCGCCTCCAGGCTCAGGCTCGCGCCCGGGCGCAGCACCACGAACGCACACACTCTCTCTCCATATCGGGGATCCGGGGCCGCCACGACCGCGGTCTCCGCCACCGCCGCAAGGTCGAGCACCAGGTCCTCCACCTCCTGTGAGGAGATGTTCTCGCCGCCGCGGATGATGATGTCCTTGCGGCGATCGGTGATCGTCAGATAGCCGTCCTCGTCGATCCGCCCCACGTCGCCGGTCAGCAGCCAGCCGTCGGCGAGGAAGGCCGTCTCGTTGAGCGCGGGGTCCGTGTAGGCGATGAACTGCTCGGGCCCGGCAGAGGCGATCTCCCCCTCCTCCCCGCGCGGGAGCTCGCCGCCCTCCTCGTCCACGATCCGGATCAGGTTCTCGCCGAGCGTGCGCCCGTCGGTGTGGGCGCGCTTCCACAGGGGATCGCCCGCCATGCAGCCGGTCGTCGAAGGCTGCTCGGTAGAGCCGTAGCACCGCCCCAGGCGCCAGCCGATCTCCTCGGCGCGTTCGATCAGCGCAGGCGGCACACCCGCGCCGCCTGTGATCCCATGGCGCAGCGACGTGACATCGTGGCCGCCGCTGTCGGCGGCGTCGAGCATCGAGCTGAGCAGGAAGGGCGTGCCGGCCATCGCGGTCACACGGTGTTCGGCGATGAGCCCCGCGCAGGCGTCGGCGTCCCACGTGTCCATCACGATCGTCGGGTAGCCGTGAACATAGGGGCTCAGCAGCGCCATCAGGCCCGCCGTGTGCCCGGCGGGAAACGGCTGCAGGTTGACCGTTCCCGGAACGCCCGGCGGCGGCGTCGGCCCGTGCACCATCTCCGCCAACACGGATTCGTGGCTGTGCTGGACGCCCTTGGGCTCGGCGGTCGTGCCGGAGGTGTAGACGATCAGCGAGAGCCCGCCCGCCTCGCCGCGCGGAGCCGGGAATCCCGCTCCGTCATCCGGCTGGCGCGTCAGCTCCTCCCAGGAGATCGCGCCCGAGGGGGCCTCCTCGCCGATCACGATCAGGTGTCGCAGCTCGGGCGTCTCGCCGAGCCGGGGAACGTCGGCCACGGCGTCGATGCGCCGGTAGCGCGACGGCATCACCAGCGCCCGCGCGCCCGACTGGCGGAGGATGAAGCCGACCTCCGACGGTCCGTAGATCGACACGATCGGGATCAGCACCAGCCCGAGCGCGGCGGCCGCCGCGTAGAGCACCGCGGTCTGCGGCCAGTTCGGCAGCTGCGCGGCAATCGCGTCGCCCTCGCTCAGCCCGAGGCGATGCAGGGCCGCGGCGACGATCAGGGCCTCGGTATGTATCTCCCCCAGCGTCAACCGCCCCGGCTCGGAGTCCGAATAGAAGAGCAGCGGCGCGTCCGCGTTGCGCGCGGCGCCCTCGCTCAGTGCGTTCGCCAGCGTCGCCGCCGGGCCGCCGTGCCGCTCGCGCCAGCGCGTCTCGAGCTTCGCCCTGGCCGCGCGCGTCGCCGGGGTGAGCACTGAGCGCGGGTCCCAATCGCGAGAGATACGCGAGAGCTCCGCGAAACCGGGTTCTTCTGAGAGAAAAGTCATTACATCCTCGATGAGCGGTGACAGACTGCGGCCCAGAGGACGTATCAGAGGATCGAACAAGCAACATTGTACAGGCAGCAAGCAACCGAGGAGGTCGGGTGACAGCAGACGGGGACCGCCAACCCGAGGAGGGCCCGAGCAGTCCGTTTTCGCTCGACGGCCGAGGCGCGCTCGTGACGGGCGGCAACGGCGGAATAGGCCTTGCGCTCGCGCGGGGTCTGGCCCAAGCCGGGGCGGACGTGGCGATCTGGGGCACGAGCGCAGATAAGAACGCGCGCGCCCTGCAGGAGCTCGAGGCGCTCGGCGTGCGCGCCCACGCGCACGTCTGCGACGTATCCGACGAGGGCGCCGTCGAGGATGCATTCGCCGCGACCGTCGCCGCGCTCGGACGCGTGGACGCCTGCTTCGCCAATGCCGGCATGGGCGGCACGCCGGCCGCCTTCGCCAAGCAGTCGCTGTCGGAGTGGCGCCGGGTGATGGCCGTCAACCTCGACGGCACCTTCCTCACGCTCCGCGCCGCCGCGCGGCACATGATCGAGCGCGGAGAGGGCGGCAGCCTGGTCGCAACCTCCTCGCTCACGGCGATCGAGGCGGCGCCGCGCTCGCAGCACTACGCGGCCAGCAAGGCCGGCGTCATCGCGCTCGTGAAGACCCTCGCAGTGGAGCTCGCCCGCCACCAGATCCGCGCCAACGCGCTGATGCCCGGGTGGGTCGAGACGGATCTGACGCGCCCGTTGCTCGCGAGCGAGGTGGCGGCCGAGCACATCATTCCCCGCATCCCCCTGCGCCGCCCGGCGCAGCCCGAGGACCTGGCGGCCGCCGCCGTGTACCTGGCCGCCGACGGCTCTCGCTACCACACCGGCGACGTGTTGGTGATCGATGGTGGCTACCGGCTGTTCTAGCGGCGTCCCCTGCGCGACACTCAAGCGATGACGCGCTCAGCGCAAGCGAACACGGCGGCGCCCGACCGATGAGCGCGAGCCCGGTCACCGACGCCGAGCGCGCCGCCTGGCAGGAGGCCAACCGCGGCTTCCTCGCTCGCCACTATCCGCCGGCGTCCGTGCGCGAGCAGCTCGAGCGCCCGCGCCAGCTCGAGCGCAGGACCTGGCGGCTGGCCTGCGAGATGGGCTGGACGGCGATCTTCGCCGACCCGCGCGACGGTGGCCTGGCAGGCGATCCGGAGCTCGTCGTGAGCCTCGCCGAGGAGCTGGGCCGCGCGGTCAACCCCTCGCCGTTCCTGGGCTGCGCGCTCAGCGCCGCGGTGATCGCCGCCGACCCGAGCCTCGACCGCGCGACGCTGGCGGGCCTGCTCGACGGCTCGCTGTGCTGCGCCTGGTGCGTGCTCGACGGCGACGGGCCGTGGAGCGCCGAGGCGATCAGCGCCGAGGCCGTCGAGGCGCAGTCCGGTGTCGCCGGCGACGGAGCTCTCACGCTCACGACCGGCAAGCGCTACGTGCTCGACGCCGACCTCGCCGACATGCTGCTCGTGAGCGCACGCGTCGAGGGAGTGCTGCGTAACTTCCTGATCCCCTCATCGGCTCCCGGGGTGACGGTGACAACGGCCCGCGGCATGGACCTCACGCGCCGCATCAGCCGCGTGGAGCTCGACGGCGTGGTCCTGCGCGCCGGCGCGGGCTCGATCCCCGCAGACGGCGAGGCGGCCGTGCGCCGTGGCCTTCGCCTGGGCGCCGTGCTCTGTTGCGCCGATGCCACCGGCGTGGCCGAGCGTCTGATGGAGATGACCGTCGCCTACGTCAGCGACCGCGAGGTGTTCGGCCGTCCGCTCGCCACCTACCAGGCGGTCAAGCACGC
>JAOPZB010000083.1 GCA_025964355.1 Solirubrobacterales bacterium
GACGCTCACGCGGCTGCACGGCGTGCCGGTCGAGGTGCTGCGCGCCTCCGACGGCCGGCTCGTCGTGGTCGGCCAGCCCGAGCCGCCAGCCCACCATCACGATCGACATGCCGAGCAGGTCGGCCACGAGCACAGTCATGCCGGCTGAAGTCTCCAACCCTCATCTCGGCTGGAACATCGCCCGCGACGTCAGCGAGCTGACCGAATACCACTTCATGGTCAATGCGCTGGTGGCCGGCAGCATCGTCGCCGTCATGGCCGGGCTCGTCGGCTGGATGATGGTCCTGCGCCGCGAGGCGTTCGCCGGCCACACGCTGTCGATGATGGCGTTCCCCGGCGCGAGCGGGGCCGCGCTGGCCGGCATCCCGGCGGCGTGGGGCTACTTCGCGATGTGCGCAGGTGGAGCGCTCGCGATCGCGAGGCTCTCCGGCGGGAAGCGCGGCGCGTGGAGCGAGCAGTCGGCCGGCATCGCCGCCGTTCAGGCCACGGCGCTCGCAGCCGGGTTTCTGTTCGTGAGCCTCTACGGCGGCGTGCTCGGCGATCTCGAGAGCCTGCTGTTCGGCAACATCCTCGGGGTCTCCGACGGCGCCGTGCTGCTGCTCGCCGTCGTGGCGATGGTCGCTGTCGCCGTCCTCGCGGCGCTCGGCCGCCGGCTGCTGTTCGCCTCCGTGGACCCCGACGCGGCCGCCGCGCGCGGCCTGCGGGTGGGCCTCCTCTCGGGCGCCTTCCTGCTCATGTTGGGCGTGGCCGTGGCCGCGACGAGCCAGATCACGGGCGTGCTGCTGGTCTTCGCCCTGCTCGTCGGACCGCCTGCAACCGCACAGGTCATCACGGCTCGCCCCTCGCTCAGCCTCGCGCTCACCGTCGTCCTGGGACTTCTCGTCGTGTGGATCGGATTGGGGATCGCCTACTTCTCGGTATACCCGGCCGGCTTCTTCATCGCGACAGTCTCCGCTGTGATCTACGCGCTCGCGAGAACGCTCGTCTGGCTGCTGGGCCGGCAGAGGCTGCCCGGTCCCGAGCGGCGGCCCGACGCTGCGCAGCCGAGCGGGGTCGTCGCCTGATGCTCGCGCACGAATACATCCGAAACGCACTGCTCGCCGGCACGTTCGTGGCCCTGGCGTGCGGCGTGATCGGCTGGTTCGTCGTCCTCCGCGGCCAGGTCTTCGCCGGTGATGCCCTCAGTCACGTCGCCTTCCCTGGCGCGCTGGCCGCCGCCGCCGCCGGCATCGACCAGCGCGTCGGACTGTTCACAGCCACCGTGGCGCTCGCAGCGGGGATCGGCGTCATGGGGCGCGGCGCGCTCGCGGCTCGCGCTGGCCGGGCAGCGGCGATCGACCAGGCCGACGACACCGCGATAGGCATCGTCTTCATGTTCATCCTCGGGCTCGGGGTGTTCTTTCTCACCCGCTTCAGCCTCAGCTCCGGCGGGGCATCCGGCATTCAGGCTGCCCACACGCTGTTCGGATCGATCTTCGGCCTCGCTGCCGGAGAAGCCCGCCTGGCAGCCGCGATCGGGCTCGCGGTCGTCCTGCTCACGCTCGGGATGGGGCGCCCGCTGCTGTTCTCGTCGGTCGCGCCGGACGTGGCCTCGGCGCGCGGCGTGCCGACCCGTCTGCTCGGCATCGCCTTCCTGGCACTGCTCGGCGTGATCGCGGCCGAGGCGACCCAGGCGGTGGGCGCCCTGCTGCTGCTGGGGCTGCTCGCCGTTCCCGCGGCGGCCGCACATCGGGTCGCGCGCAACCCGTTCGCGGGCATCGCCCTGGCGGGCCTGATCGCCGTCGCGGCGATGTGGGGCGGCCTCGCGCTCGCCTACGCCGTGCCTTCGCTGCCGCCCAGCTCTGCGATCGTCGCGCTCTCGGTCGTCATCTTCTACGCCTCTACGATCCTCGCATGAGCGAGGCGAGCTGGGTGGAGCGGGCCGAGCTGGCGCTCGCGCAAGCGGGCCGCAAGCGGGGCGGCGCGCGCCGCGCCGTGCTCGAGCTGCTAGCCAACGAGAGCTGCGCGCTGACTGCGATCGAGATCGAGGATGCCCTGCGCGGCGAGCCGTCCCGTGGCGTCAGCCGCGCGAGCATCTATCGGATCCTCGACGAGCTCGAGCGCCTGCGTCTCGTCCAGCGTGTCGACATCGGGCAGTCGATGGTCCGCTATGAGCGCGCCTGCGAGCGTGAGGATCACCATCACCACCTCGTCTGCGACGAATGCGGACTGGTGACGCCCTTCTCCGATCCGGCGCTGGAGCTCGCGATCACGAGCCTCAGCCGGAGGGTGCCGCTGTCGGTGTCAGAGCACGAGATCGTCCTGCACGGCTCCTGCCGGGACTGCCACGCCGCCCGCGGCGGAGGCGAGAGGATCTCTTCCCCACAGATACGTGGCGACGCAGAGGAGCGCGAACACCGCCACGACGAGCAGGACCGGTCCGGAGTCCTCTGAGAGAGCGCCCACAACGCCGGCGGCAAGGCCTCCGGCCAGCGCCGCAGTCCAGGCCGGGTCCGAGCCGACCGGGGCCAGCAGCCGGCGGCGACGGCTCGCGGCGAACCCCGCCGCGACGAGCGCCACAGCGGTCGCCACGGGCATCGCATGGTTGCGCAGCTCGCCCCAAGCTGCCGTGTAGCGGCGGACGATGACGTCGCGAAGGTCGCCGGCCGAGCGGGCATGCAGGATGCTGCCCGTGAAATGACCGCCGCCATGGGCCGTGGCGAGGTCGATCAATGCCAACGCCAGCAGGCCGACGAACGGCGTGATCAGGACGACCGCCAGGCGTCTGCGCGTCACCGCGCCCGGGAGCATCAGGACCGCGGCGAGCGCGAAGCCCGCGCTCACCAGGATGACGCCGCCGACGCCCGCGCCGATCCGAGCCGATCCCTCGACGACGGCGAGCAGGACGCCGGCCAGCACGACCGTCGCCACGGCCCGGCGCCCGCGCTGCGACGGGTAGGCCACAGCCGCAAGCGCCGCAAGCACCAGAACCGCCAGACCGGACTTGAGCTCGTTGCCTATGCCATAGAAGCGCGCGCCGAGAATCGGATTGGGCCCGAGCAGCGAACGCATCAGCAGCTGCGTGCCGGCGAGGGCGTCGACGACGAGCAGCACGATCGCAGCGGCCGCCGGGGCGAGAGGCGCCCGGGGCCAAGGCAACAGCAGGTCCGTGATGGCCCCGAGGCCGAGACACGCCAGCACGATCGTGAGGTACTCCACCGCCGCGCTCGGCTGCAGCGCGGCGCCGATCAGCACGACCACCGGTGCCCAAAGCACGCCGACCGCGCCGACCCGCATCGCCCATGCCCGCGCTCGCGGTGAACGCGCGCATGCGAGGAGCAGGAGCGCCCACGCCGACAGCAGCCACGCGAGCGCTCTCAGCCGCCGGCCGCCGATCACGTGCAGGCGCGCCATCAGCGAGCGCAGGCTCGAGGAATGAAGCCCGCCGTCCGTCGAGATCGGCTGTCCGCGCATGTCAGGGGGGATCCCGTGACGCCCGAGATGTCGAAGGATCGTCGGCGCGATGTCGATCGCTGATATCAGGCCCCGCTGGTTGGTCGTCTGCGAGCTCAGCACCCGCCCACCACCGCCGGCGAGCCCGCCGACCGCGGTCCACAGCAGTTCGCCTCCACGCGCGTCGGGTACGCGCTGCACGACGATCAGCAGGTCTCCCAGACTCCGCCTCGCGCTCAGCGCCCGCAGGTCTGCGAGGCTTTCGCCGCCTCCCGGCAGGTCGGCGACGACGAGGCGCCTGCTCCGGGCAACGGCCGCGATACGCGCCGTTAGGGTCGCCGCCGAGCCCAGCGAGATCTGCGATATGCGCCCCTCGCGGTCGGCCGCGACAGCTGCGTCGAGGTGGCTCGCACCGGCGACGCCGACATACGCTCCACCGCGAGGGATGCTTGCCGCGAGCAGGCCCGGCTGCAGCAACTGGGGCACCCCTTCGGCCCGACTGCGCGCCCCGCTCCAGCCCTCGACGACCGCTCCCGATCCGACCGGCCTCAGCGACAG
>JAOPZB010000099.1 GCA_025964355.1 Solirubrobacterales bacterium
GCCGCATGATCGCGCCCACCTGCGCGGGCGACCACGTCGTCGGGCTCCTGGACGAGCTCGAGTATCTCTGCGCCGAGACGGAAGAACGCCTGCCGCGGCGCGCCCGCGGGCGTCGGCTCCTCGCGCACGCGACGCAGCTCGAGCCCGGCGCGGCGCAGCGCCTCGATGCTGCGATCCAGGGCCGGCGACATTGCGACGACGTGGTCGACCGCGAGCACGCCGTTTGGGTGGCGTGGAGGCCCGCCCGGCACGGGCCGCTGCGAGATCGTCGTCGCCAGCCCGTCGAGCTCGGTGCTCGACACGCCGCGCAGCGACCACTGCACGATCCCGCGCCCCGCCTGCGTACCCGCCATCCGCAGGCGCACGCCGCCGACCTGCACGCAGTCGTCGCGGACGGCGAAGCCGAGCTGCGCCCATCGCGGCGCATCGTCGGCGAGCGTGAGCTCGTCAATCGTCGCTGTCGACATCGCCTTCACGGTACACCCGCATCAGCGCGAGAGCTCGACGAGCAGCGGCGGATGGTCCGACAGCTCGACCGACCCGGTCGGCAGCGCGGCGCGCCTGTCGAGCACCGCGGCCGCTCTGAGCGGCGCCAGCCGGCGAGCGAAGATGTGATCGACGTCCCTCTGCGCGACATGCACGATGCCGACGCCCGGGCGGTGCGGGGTGCGCAGGTTCAGATCGCCGCCGAGCACCAGCGGTCCGTCGCCGGCCCAGGCGAGGGCGCGATCCCACAGGCGTTCGAGCTCCTCCTCGGCGAGAGGCACCCTGGCGCTGGCGTGAAAGTTGACGACGATGGTTCCGTCCGCGAGCTTCGCCAGCTGCGCGACGCGCCGCTCGGGCCAGGTGCGAAGCCGCAGCACCCGGTGCTCGGCGATCGCAGGCCGCGAGAGGATCGCGTTGGCACCGCCGCCGTTGGACTTGATCAGGTCGGGACAGCGTACGGCCAGCGCGCGACGCAGCGGCAGGAGCGCGTTTCGCGATGTCAGCGCCGTGCGCTTGTGGGCCGCGGCCGAACGAGCGAGCAGCGGCGGCCACCACGGCGGAACCTCCTGAAGCAGGGCGACGTCCCAATCCCAGCTTGCGATGCGCGCTGCGAACTCGCCCGCCAGCGCGTGCCCCGCGGACGGGACCGAACGGCCGTGAAAGAGATTCCAGGTGAGGACGCGCAAGCGGAGCGTCCGACCGGTCAGCCGGCGTACATCCCCTCGATCACGTCCGCGTAGCGCTCGGCGATCGGCTTGCGCTTGAGCTTCATCGTCGGCGTCAGCTCCTCGCCGCCGGGCAGCCAGTCGCCCTCCATGATCTCAAAGCGCTTGATCTGCTCGACCCTCGCGAGCTTCGCGTTCGCCTGATCGACGCCCTCCTGCACCGCCGCGCGAACGCGCTCGTGGCCGGCGAGCGCCAGGAGCGCGGTGTCCTCTATCCCGTGCTGCGCCGCCCACGCGGGCGCGAAGTCCGGGTCGAGCACGATCAGCGCAGTGTTGAACGGGCGCCTGTCGCCGATGCAGCAGGCCTGGCCGATGAGCGGTGAGGCGCTCTTCAGCGTCGCCTCGATGTTCGCCGGCGACATGTTCTTGCCGGCCGCGTTGATGATGATCTCCTTCTTGCGGTCGACGATCGTGAGATAGCCGTCCTCGTCGAACGTCCCGATGTCGCCCGTGCGCAGCCAGCCGTCCTCGGTGAACGCCTCGGCCGTCTTGTCGGGAAGGTTGCGGTATCCGAGCATCACGACGTCCGATTTGACGAGCACCTCGCCGTCGTCGTCGAGCTTGATCTCGATGCCCGGCGCGGGCGGGCCCACGGTGCCGATCTTGATCTTGGCGCTGGGGTTGACGCTGCCGGCCCCGCACGTCTCGCTCATGCCCCACAGCTCGGCCAGGGGTAGCCCGATCGCGTGGAAGAACTCGAGCACCTCGACGGGCGTCGGCGCTGCTCCGACGTTGATCGCCTCGACCTGGTCGAGCCCGAGCATCTCGCGCACACCGGCGAACAGCTCGGCGTCCGCCTTGGCGACCTGTTCGGCGAGCTCCGCGGGCACCGGCTCGCCGGCCTGCTCGAGTCGCACCTTGCGCAGGCCGGCGTCGATCGCCGTCTGCATCGCCTGGCGCTGCTCGTCCGGCTGGCCGGCGATCATCGTCTCCAGCCCGGCCTTCAGCTTCTCCCAGATCCTGGGCACGGCAAAGAACCAGCTCGGGCGCACTTCCGGCAGGTAGGACAGCACCTGGCGCGGGTCGTCGCAGCAGGTGATCTGCAGGCCGTAGACGATCGGCAGGTAGTGGTGCGCGTTGCGCTCGGCTACATGGGCGGCCGGCAGCCACGAGATCACGCGCCCGTCGCGCGGCAGGTCGATCAGCGTCTCCAGGCCCTCGCAGGCCGCGAGCAGGTTGCGGTGGATGAGCTGGACCCCCTTCGGCGGCCCGGTGGTCCCGGAGGTGTAGATGAGCGTCAGCACGTCGGTCGCCCTGATCTTCGCGACCGACGCGTCGACGTCGAAGTCCGACCTCGTGCTCTCCACCTGCGACAGCGCGAGCGTCCCGTCCGGCGCCTCTCCGTCCACCACGATGACGTGCTCGAGGCCGGGCAGGCCCTCGCGCGCCTGGAGCACCTGCGCCAGATACTGCTGCTCGCAGATCAGGATCCTCGCTCCGGCGTCGGCGACCACATACTCGATCTGGTTCGGCGCGTAGGTGTTGTAGATCGAGAACGGTGCGGCACCGACCATCATCGCGGCGAGGTCGCAGAGATGGAACTCCGGGCGATTGGAGAGCATCAGCGCGATCGTCTCGCCGCGGCCGAGGCCGAGCTGTGCGAGCCCTCCGGCGAGGTCGTCGACGCGCCGGCGCAGGTCGCCCCAGGTGATCGTGAACGCGTCGCCCTTCGTGCGGATCGCGACCTCGTCGACGCGCTCGGCGGCCGTCAGGCGAAAGGCCTGCGCGAGCGTCGTCGCGTTGACCGCGGAACGCTCCGGCGTCATCAGGTCCGTGGCCGCGCCATCCATCGTCCGCTCCTCCGTTGGAGATTTCACTCGACGGGCAGGTCCGGCGGGCGGATCCGGCCCTCGCGGGATGATAACCAGGCCGGGCGTCCACGTGAGCATTGGCACGACCACGCCTTGACGGCTGTCGCGGTTGCGCGCCATTGTTCGTTATGCACATACGATTGGGCGCTGCTGGTGTCAGTCGCTCGCTCGCCCGCAGAGGGCGGGCCTGTCGGCGAAGAGGGAATCGGGACGGGGGCGCGGTAGCGAGAAATGAAGCAGGTGGGGACAATGCTCGGGGGCGCGGCCGCGTCGCTCGACGGCGGTCAGGCCGGCAAGGTCGGCGGCAGGGTGAGCCGCCGCGAAGCGCGCGGAGCCCTGGCCAGCGCCGCTGGCCTCTATGTCGTCGGGGGGACGCTCTGCGCAACCTCGGCGCTGCTTCCCCACGTGAGCTCGCCCGCCGGGGTCGTCGCGATCGCGTTCGCGGCCTACCTGACCGCCGCCGCGCTGATGCTCGCCTACCGTCGCAATCGTCGAGGCCTCACGCTGGCCTGGGCCGCCGACCTCTGGGGCGTCGTGCTCGTCGCGCTGCTCTGCGCCGCGACCGGGGGTGCGAGCAGCCCGTTCGGGCTGGTCTACCTGTTTGCGATCGGCCACGCGGCGGCCTTTCAGGCGCGCGGCCGTCTGCTCGTCGTGTGCCTCGCGGGGCTGATCGGGTTCTTGGCGCCACTGGCCTACTCGGACGTGTCGAGCTCCTTCGGAGCGATCGCCTGCGTGGGGGTCGTTCTCGCGCTGCTCGGCGCGGGGCTCATCCACTTCGTGCTGGAACGCGTTCGCGACCAGCGCTGGCGGCTGGAATTCCTGAACGCCGCCACCGTGAATCTCGATACGTCGCTCGATCCGCAGCAGACACTGCAGCAGATCGCGCACACGGCGGTGCCGGAGCTCGCGGAGCTCTGTGTCATCGACCTCGTGGACGGCGACGGCTGGGTCACGGCGACGGTCGCCGCGGCCGCCGATCCCGCAGTCGCGCGGTCGTTCGAAAAAGTCCGCAGCGAGCATCCGCTGCACATCCGCGGCCACCATCCGATCGCCACGGCCCTGCAGGCCAGGGAGCCGTTCATCGTGCAGGGGCTCGCCGACTCCGGCGCGCTGCAGCGGGCCGCCGAGGGCGACGAGCAGGCGAGGTTCATGCGCGAGGCCGGATGCCGCTCGGCGGCGATCTTCCCGATGGTCGCGCGCGGGCGCATGCTGGGCGCCCTGTCCTTTCTGCATCTCGGCGAGGACGCGAGCTATGACTCGAGCCAGCTGGCTGTCCTGGAGGACCTCACGGGCCGGGCGGCGCTCGCGTATGACAACGCGCGCCTCTACGCCGAGCGGGCGCGCGTGGCGCAGACGCTGCGCCGCAGCCTGATGCCGGCCGCACTGCCCCCGATCCCAGGGCTCGAGCTCGCGAGCTTCTTTCGGCCGGTGGGAGCCGGCTATGAAGTCGGCGGCGACTTCTACGACGTCTTCGGAGACCCGTCGAGCTGCTGGCTGGTCGTCGGCGACGTCTGCGGCAAGGGCGCCGACGCGGCGGTGCTCACGGGCTTCTTGCGCCACACCACGATCGCCTACGCACGCGAAGGCGTCGGCCCGGCGAGTGTCCTCGCGCGCGTCAACCAGGCGATGCTCGAACAGGACTTCGACGGCCGCTTCGCGACGGCGATCCTCGCCCATCTCGCGTTCCGCGGCTCGGAGGTCCAGATCACGATCGCCGCGGCCGGACATCCGCCGGCGTTGATCGCGCGCGCCGGCGGCGAGGCGGAAGAGTTCGGCGGCCGCGGCACGCTTCTCGGCGTGTTCGCCGACCCCGCCATCGACGAGACCTCGACGCTGCTGCGGCCCGGTGACGCCCTCGCGCTCTACACCGACGGGCTGTCGGAGGCTCATGCTCCGGCGCGGACGCTGACCGTGGCGGAGATGCTCCGCCGGCTCTCGGCGAGGCCTCCGCGATCCGCCCAGGAGACGATCGACGCGCTGATCGAGTTGGTCGAGCTCAGCGATGACGCCCGCGACGACGTGGCGGTGCTGGCGGCCCGGGTGAAGCCCTCCCCTGCGGTCGTCTCGGGCGCGTCGGCGAGCGGGTCAGTCTCCGGCCTCGGCGATTGCACGGGCCAGCGCCGCGCGACCGTCGTGCAGCACGGGGTCTCCATGGGAGACAAGCACCTTCTCGATCGGTAGCTCGAGCAGCGGGCGCATCAGCGCCGCCGCGCCCGCACGGTCGACCTGCGTGGACGCCAGCCAGCTTTCGGGGCAGACCCGCAGCCCGCCGGCGTGGTCGCCGATGAGCCGGTCGCCGCTGATCAGCGCTGCGACCTCCGGCAGCCAGAACATGGTCTCCCCCGCCCCCCGCAGGGGGCGCGGCACGACGCCGGCCGGGACCGCGTTCCAAGCCCTGCCGGTCGTCGACCGGTAACGCTCGGCGAGCTGGTCGCGATCGCGACGGTGCCAGCGGATCGTCGTCAGGATGCCCACCGGGCGTCCGGCGATGCGCCGGTCGAGCCAGCTCAGGAACTGCTCCCGTTCATCACTGGGCAGCAACGGATCGAACAGGGCAACCGCGTCTGGCAGCTCATAGAGATCCGAGCCCACATCCTGCTCCCAGTCATCGGCGCTGCCGGGCTCCCCGCGCGGATTCCAGTCGGGGTGTGGCGCCGTCCAGCGCAGCAGGCCGGGCGCGATCTCCGCGGGCAGCACGCCGCTAACCGTACCGTGGGTCGGCTGCTAGGGGACGTGATGGGGGTGCCGGTCGGCGCGCTCGAGAAACTCGTGCACGAGGTGCACCGATATCGAGCCCTCGCCGACGGCCGACGCCACGCGCTTGATCGACCCGCTGCGCACATCGCCGACGGCGAGCACGCCGGGGCGGCTCGTCTCCAACAGCAGCGGCTGGCGCGGCCCTCGTCCCTGCTGCAACAGCGTGCCGGCCGCCGCGGGCCCCGTCAGCACGAAGCCCTTGCGGTCCAGCTTGAGCTGCCCCTGCAGCCACTGCGTGTGCGGGTCGGCGCCGATGAACACGAACAGCGCCGACGCCGCCAACCTGCGGCGCTCGCCGCTGTCGCGGCTCTCGACGACCACGCCTTCCAACCTACCGTCGCCCTCCAGCTCGCGCACCTCGCTGCCCAGCAGAACCTCCACCCGGCTGCGCTCGATGCGGTCGGCCAGGTAGCGAGACATGTCGCCCGCGAGCGAGTCGCCGCGGACGACGAGCCGCAGCTCCGCCGTGTGATGCGAGAGGAACAACGTGGCCTGGCCGGCTGAGTTGCCGCCGCCTACTACGACCACGGGATCGCCGGCGCACATCCGCGCCTCCGTCAGCGTCGCGGCGTAGTAGACGCCGTCGCCCTCGAACTCCTCCAGGCGCGGGATCGACAGCCGGCGGTAGTGCGCGCCGCTCGCGACGATGACGGTTCGTGCCAGCAGCTCGCCGCCGTCCGCGAGCCGCACGCGCTGGCGATCCTGTTCTGACTCCAGCCCGACGGCCTCCGCCGGCACGACGATGTCCGCGCCGAACTTGCGCGCCTGAATCGCCGCGCGCTCGCCGAGCTCGGCGCCGGAGATGCCCGCGGGAAACCCGAGGTAGTTCTCGATCTTCGACGACGTGCCGGCCTGCCCGCCGGTGGCGACGGCATCGAGCGTGATCGTGTCGAGGCCCTCTGAGGCGCCGTAGACCGACGCGGCGAGACCCGAGGGCCCGGCGCCGACGACGAGCAGGTCGCATGTCGCCTCCTCCGGTGCGTGCCTGGCGAGCCCCACGACTCGGGCGAGCTCCTCGTTGGAGGGGTTTCGCAGGACCTTCCCCCTCCATATGACGACCGGCGTCTGTTGCGGCGCGACGCCGACCTCGCGCAGCAGCGCCTCCGCCGTCTCATCGTTCTCGAGGTCGATCCAGCGGTGCGGCAGGCGGTTGCGAGCGACGAACTCACGCAGCCTTCTCGCGTCTGGCGAGAATCGCGACCCGATGATCCTGAATCCGGCGCCGAGGCCTATAAGCAGCTCCCTGCGCATGAAGTACGCACGCAGCAGCAGGTCGCCGAGCGCCGTGTCCTGGGAGATGATCGAGCGCAGCCGCGCCACCGGCAGGACCAGCACCTCGCCCGGCTCGCGCACCACGGCGGTGAAGAACGCGGCCTGCCCGGTCAGGAGCCCGAGCTCGCCGAGGAAGCGGCCCCGGCCGTGCACCGCGATCAAACGCTCGTCCGGTCCGCCGTAGCCGTCGACGACGGCGACCAGGCCGTCGAGCACGACGTGGAAGTCGTAGCTCTCGTCGCCCTCTGCGAAGAGCACCTGCCCGGCATGTGTACGCCGGCGCTCGCCCTCGCCTGCGAGCTCAGCGAGGCGATCCTCTGTCAGCCGCGGAAACGCGCCGTCGCGATCGGGGGTCTCGACAAGCTGTCCGGCCGCCTGGCTCAAGACGCTCGCAGGCGTCCGGCGGGACGGCCGCTGTCGGACTCCATGGTGTCTCCTCTAGGCCTTGCCGGGCCGCCGGCAAGCGACGCGCCGCTCAGCCTGCCGGCGACCGCCCGAGCTCGCGCGACCCCAATGCGCATGCCGGCTCACCAGAGCCATCGGAGCGGCGGTTGCGCAGCAGCGCGATCGCCGCCAGCGCGCCGGCCAGGCAGATGACCGCGCCGGTACCGAGCGCGAGCTGGTAGCCGCTGGTCAGGGCGCCCAGCTTCGAGGCGCCGGAAGCGAGCTGTGCGGTGGTGTGCGACGCGGCAAGGGTGCTGAGCACGGCCAGCCCGAGCGCGCCGCCGGCGAGTCTCGAGGTGTTCAGGAGGCCCGACGCGATCCCGCTCTGAGCCGGGGAGACCCCCTGAACGGCGGCGATCGTGGCCGGCACGAGCGACAGGCCGAGGCCCGCGGCGCCGAGCAGCCCCCCGGGCAGGACGGTGGTCACGTAGCTCGCGCCCGGTCGCACGCCGGTCAGAAGCGCGAGCCCGGCCGCCGCGCTGAGCATTCCGGTGGCCAGCACGGGGCGCACACCGAAGCGGGCCACGAGCCTCGGCGCGAGCGCCGAGGTGACGACGATGCTCAGCGTCATCGGCAGGAACGACAGGCCGGCTCGCAACGCGCTGTAGTGCAGCACCTGCTGCAGGTACAGAGTGAGAAAGAACCACATCGAGAAGACCGCCGAGTAGAGGAGTGCGATCACCAGGTTGGCCGCCCGCAGGCGGGGCATGCGCAGGATCGACAGCGGCATCAGCGGCGCCTTGGCGAAACGCCCCTCGACGAGGGCGAACAGGCTGAGCAGGCCGGCCGCGAGCGCGAGCGGAACGAGCACTCCCGCCGAGCCCCAGCCAAGGCTCTCGGCGCGGACGATCCCGTAGACGGCGATCACCAGGCCGGCCGTGACGAGCACGGCGCCCGACACGTCGAAATGGCGATGCGCCGCCTCGCCGACGCTCTCCGGGATCACGCGGCGACTGGCGACGATCACGGCGAAGCCGACCGGCACGTTGATCAAGAAGATCGCCGGCCAGCCGAGCCCCTGGGTCAGCAGGCCTCCGAGGAGCACGCCCGACGCCCCCCCGAAGCCGGCCATCGCGCCCCAGACGCCGAGTGCTCGATTGCGCTCGCCCCCCTCGGCGAACGACGTCGCGAGGATCGACAGGCTCGCGGGCGAGATGACGGCGCCGCCGAAGCCCTGCAGGGCCCGCGCGCCGATCAGCAGCCCGCGAGAGCTGGCGAGCGCGCAGAGCAGCGACGCAGCGCTGAACAGCGCGGTGCCGAACAGGAACACGCGACGGCGTCCGAGCAGGTCCGCGGCGCGTCCGCCGAGCATGAGAAAGCCGCCGAAGGTGATCGTGTAGGCGTTTACGACCCACTGCAGGCCGGTGGTCGAGAACCCCAGTCCGGAGCGAATCGACGGCAGCGCGACGTTGACGATCGAGACATCGAGGATGACCATGAACTGCGCCAGGCAGACGAGCACGAGCAGCGCGCCCGAGCCGCGCGGCACACTCGCCGCCGGACGGCGCGCCGAAACGCTGACGGCCGATCCGGCTGCCTCACGCCCTGCTGCGGCAGGTACGGCTGCCGTAGCTCCGGCCAGGGCGGGGCCGGCTGCCGTAGGTCCGGCCAAGGCGGGCCGGGCTGCCGTCTCGAGTCGCTGAGCCACTGCGATGCCTCTCGTTAGCTGGTACGATGAGCATCGTAGCATATTGTTAGATGACCGTCGTATCAACCCCATGACTCTGTACCACCCCGCCACCGAGGAGATCGAGCTCTCGGCCGTGCTGCATGCGCTAAGCGATCCCCAGCGCCTGCAGATCGTTCGCCTGCTCGCGGCCCACGATGTTCCGGTTCCCTGCGGCAGCCTTTCGCTCGACGTCACGAAGTCGACGGCCACCCACCACTTCCGCGTGCTGCGCGAGGCGGGCGTGGTCTTCCAGGTTCCGAGCGGCACGTCAAAGCTGACGACGCTGCGGCGAGCGGATCTCGATGCGCGGCTGCCGGGCCTGCTCGATGCCGTGCTCGCCGCCTCGCCGGTCGGCGCCGCGCCCGCGTTCGGACGAAGCGTGAGCGAGCCGGCGACCTACGCAGCGGCCATCTGAACGCGCGAGCCGCGTAGGATGGGCGCATGGACGATCTTCCGACCGTCGGCATCATCGGAGCGGGCGTCAGCGGCCTCACCGCATGCAAGGCGCTCGGGGACTTCGGCATTCCGCACACGTGCTTCGAGGCATCTGACGAGGTGGGCGGCAACTGGTACTTCCAGAACCCCAACGGCGTCTCGTCGGCCTACCGGTCGCTGCACATCGACATCTCCAAGCCGTCGATCTCCTTTCGCGACTTTCCGATGCCCGACCGCTATCCCGACTACCCGCATCACACGCACATCTTCGAGTGGCTGCGCGACTACGCCGACGCCTTCGCGCTGCGCGACCGGATCCGCTTCGACACGCGGGTCAAGCGGGCCGAGCGGGGCCCCGACGGCGGGTGGCAGCTCACGCTCGACGACGGCGGCAGCGAGAGCTTCGATGCCCTGCTGGTCTGCAACGGCCATCACTGGAATCCTCGATATCCCGAATATCCCGGGTCCTTCGACGGTCCCCAGATCCACTCCCACGACTACATCGACCCGAGCACACCGCTCGACCTCTACGGCAAGCGCGTGCTCGTCGTGGGGATCGGCAACAGCGCCGTAGACATCGTCTCCGAGCTCGCGCGCAAGACGGTGGCCGACACGGTCTTCCTCTCGACCCGCTCCGGCGCCTACGTAGTCCCCAAGTATCTCTTCGGCAAGCCGGCCGATCAGGTGGTCAAGACGAACCCGAGGCTGCCGGCGTCGCTGCAGCGCAGGCTTGCGCGTGCCCTGCCGCGGATCTTCTCAGGGCGGATGGAGGACTTCGGGCTGCCGACTCCAAACCACAACTTCCTCGATGCCCACCCGACGGTCTCGAGTGAGCTGCTCGGCCGACTCGGAGCCGGGGACGCGGTCGCCAAGGGCGACGTGGCCGAGCTGCTCGGCGACCGTGTCCGCTTCGCCGACGGCAGCGTGGAGCCGTTCGACGCGATCGTGTACGCGACCGGTTACAACGTCAGCTTTCCGTTCTTCGACCCCGACTTCCTGTCCGCTCCCGACAACGTGCTGCCGCTGTACAAGCGGATGCTCAAGCCGGGACTCGACGACGTCGCCTTCATCGGCCTCGGCCAGCCGATCCCGACCATCTTTCCGTTCTCAGAGCTTCAGTCAAAGCTCGCGGCGCGCTGGCTGCACGGCGACTGGGCGCCTCCGCCCCCGGGCGAGATGGAGCAGGAGATCCGTCGCGACGAGGCGTTCCACACCGGCCACTTCCTCAACAAGCCCCGTCACACGATGCAGCTGGAGTGGTATGCCTTCCAGCACGAGCTGCTCACCCGCTCGATCCCGCGCGGTCAGGCACGGGCGCGCGCCGGCGGCCCCACCGGACGCGACAGCGCCGGGCGCGCGGCGGCGATGAAGGGCTCGCAGCTGCCGGCATGATCGCCGTGGAGTTCGACAGCGGCGGTGTGCGCTGCGCAGGCGTTCACAGCCCCGGCGAGGGCGACGCCTTCGTCGGCGCCGACGGACGACGTCCCTGCGTCGTGCTCGCCAACGGCTTCGGCGCGACGGTCGACTGCGGCCTGGAGCCGTACGTCGAACGCTTCGCCGCCGCCGGGCTCGACGCGCTCGCATTCGACTATCGGCATTTCGGCGCCAGCGACGGACAGCCGCGCCAGCTTCTGTCGATCCAGCGCCAGCTCCAGGACTACGCGGCCGCGATCGCGTTCGCCCGCTCGCTGGACGGGGTCGACCCCGATCGGATCGTCGTGTGGGGCTCGTCCTACTCGGGCGGGCATGTCGTGCCGGTCGCCGTCTCCGATGGCCGCGTAGCGGCGGTCATCGCGCAGATACCGGCGATGGATGGGCTCGCTTCGCTGATCAACGCCGCTCGCTACGCCGGGCCGGTTCATCTGGCGAAGCTCACGCTCGCCGGCTTGCGCGATCTCGCCGCGAGCCTGCGCGGCAGGCCGCCGGTGATACTCGCGATCGTGGGGCCCCCCGGCAGCGTCGCCGCGATGACCACCCCCGACTCCGAGCCGGGCTACCGGAGGATCGCGGGGCCGTCCTGGCGCAACGAGGTGGCGGCGCGCGTCGCGCTGACGACCGGGGCTTACCGGCCGGGCCTGCAGGCCGACCGTCTCCCCTGCCCCATGCTCGTGCAGATCGCCGACCGCGACAG
>JAOPZB010000105.1 GCA_025964355.1 Solirubrobacterales bacterium
CGGGTCGAACCTGGACGCACACCACGATCGAATCTCGATCGTAGATGCGCATGCTGTTGAGTTTTCAAAGACCGCCAAGCCTCGCCGAAAGTGCTTCCTTCAGAGGAGCTAGTCCGACCCGGCGCCCTGGGGCGCCTGCGGGCCGACCGGAGAGTATAGCGCGAACGCAGCCTCGCCGTCCCTCGTCCGGGCGGCTCTCCGCTCGCGAGAACAGACAGCTCAAGCTGTCCGCCGACGGCATTCTAGCGGTCCCGCGGACGGTCCCCTAGCCGCGGCGAAGCCGCCGAAAGCGCCGCCTGCCGACCTTCAGGACCTGCCCATCGGCGCGCTCGGGCGCGACGTCGTGCTCTCCCGGCGCGAGCTGGGAGTCGCCGAGCGTCACGCCCCCCTGGTCGATCAGCCGCCGCGCCTCCGAGCGCGACACCCCGAACTCGTCGGCGATCAGACCCGGCAGGTGCAGCTGGCCGTCTTCGCAGCTGAAGCTGGCCTCGTCGATCTCCTCCGGCGCCTCATGGTCGACGTGCACGCGGTCAAAGCGCCGCTCGGCCGCCGCGGCGTCCTGGTCGGAGTAGAGCCACGCCACGACATCGCGCGCCAGCGCGCGCTTGGCATCACGCGGCGAGGTCTCGGCCGACGCCGGCGGGGGCAGCTCCTCGCTCGGTGTGAGCTGGTCGACGAGCAGCCGCCGGTACTCCTCGATCGCCTCGTCGGGGATCGCCATCGTCTTGCCGTAGATCTCCTCGGGCGGCTCGGTCACCCCGATCTGATTGGCCAGCGACTTCGACATCTTGCGCCGGCCTTCCGTTCCCACCAGGATCGGCATCGTCATGATCGCCTGCTCGGGCTGCCCGTAGGCGCGCTGGATGTCGCGGCCGAGCAGCAGGTTGAACTTCTGGTCGGTCCCGCCGAGCTCGACGTCCGCGTCGACGGCCACCGAGTCATAGCCCTGCAGCAGCGGGTAGAGCAGCTCGAGCATCGAGATCGCTTCCCCCGCCGCCAGCCGTTTCGCGAAGTCATCGCGCTCGAGCAGCTGCGCCGCCGTGGTCGTCCCCAGCAGCTGCAGCAGCTCGGTTGTGCGCATGTCCAGCCATTCGCTGTTGCGCCGGACCTCCAGCCGCTGGGGGTCGTCGTCGAGGATCCTGCCGGCCTGGCGCTGGAAGGTGGCGGCGTTGGCGTCTATCTCTGCCTCGGAGAGCATCGGGCGCAGCGTCGTGCGCCCCGATGGGTCGCCCACGCGGGCGGTGTAGTCGCCGACGATCAGCACCACCCTGTGGCCGGCGTCCTGGAACTCGCGCAGCTTGCGCAGCACGACGGCGTGGCCGAGATGGATGTCGGGCGCGGTCGGGTCGATCCCGAGCTTGACGCGAAGTTGTCGATCCTCCGCGCGTGCGAGGCGCAGCTTGTCCGCGAGCCCCCCCTGCGGCAGGCTGTCGACGGCGTTGTGGCTGAGCCGTGCAGCGTCCTCGGCGGCCGCGTCGGTGGCATTCGGCATGGGGCGCCAATGCTAGACTCTCGCCGCACCCGGGGGGTCGCACAGCCCATCACCGCCGGGCTTGGCCATCGGGTTCGCACCTCGCCCGCTGACCGGAAGGAGGGCCAGCTGCGCATTGAGCCATGAGCGCGACGATCGCCCCCGACATACCGCTCCCGCCGGCGCCCGGACGCAAGCCCCGCCTGAAGCGTCTGCGGCTTATCGCGATCCTCTTCTCGCTTCTGCTGCTCGGCCTGGTCTCGTTCGTGTTCGGGATCTTCGTCTCGGTCGCCTCCGACCTGCCGTCGTTGACGAAGTTCTCCCAGCTCAAGGACGCCCAGAGCTCGGTCCTGCTCGACGATTTCGGCCATCAGATCGGGCTGCTCAGCCAGCACAACCGCGTGATCGTCAGTCCCGGTCAGATCCCGCAGATCGTCAAGGAGGCGGTGGTCTCCATCGAGGACAAGCGCTTCGAGAGCAACAGCGGCATCGACATCCGCGGCATCGCGCGCGCCTTCATCTCCGACATCCGCCATAAAGGCGGCGTCCAGGGCGCCTCGACGATCGAGCAGCAGTTCATCAAGAACGCGCTCCAGGCCCAGTCGCACCGCACGATCCTCGAGAAGCTGCGAGAGGCCGCCCTCGCCTACCAGCTCTCGCACAAGTGGTCGAAGGAAAAGATCATCACCGCCTACCACAACACGATCTACTTCGGCAACGGCGCCTACGGGATCGAGTCCGCCGCCCAGACCTACTTCGGCCATGACGTCAACCACCTCGGCTGCGGTACGCCGAACCACGAGCTGTGCGTCCAGCAGCTTCTGCCATGGGAGGCGGCACTGCTCGCCGGCGTCATCCAGTCGCCCAGCGCCTATGACCCCGTGACCAACCCGATGGACGCCCGCACCCGGCGCGATCTGGTGCTTCGCCAGATGCTCGAACAGGGCTATCTGACGCAGGGCGTCTACGAAGAAAGCGTCAAGCAGGCGCTGCCGGCGCCCAAGGAGGTGCAGGCCACGCGCGAGCAGACGATCGAAGGTGTCGACGCCGGCTACTTCACCAGCTGGGTGCAGCAGCAGGTGATCGAACGCTACGGCGCGCCGCGCGCGTTCGACGGCGGCCTGCGGATCAAGACGACGCTCGATCTCGAACTGCAGCGCTCGGCCGAACAGGCCGTCAACAACTACCTCGCCTATCCAGGAGGCCCCACCGCGTCGCTCGTCGCGATCGAAAACTCGACCGGCGAGGTGCGCGCGATGGTCGGTGGTCGCAACTACAACGAAAGCGCGTTCAACCTCGCGACCGAGGGCGAGCGCCAGCCGGGCTCCTCGTTCAAGGCGTTCGACCTGGCGGCGGCGCTCCAGGACGGCATCTCACCGGAATCGGTCTGGACGTCGAAGCAGAAGGTGTTCATCGTGCCCCGGACGCATGGCAGCGAAAAGTTCGTGGTCCACAACGACGAAGGCTCCTACTCCGGCTCCAACACCCTCACCGGGGCTACCGCCTACTCAGACAACTCGATATATGCCGAAGTCGGTCTGAAGGTCGGCACCCGCCGGATCGCGCTCCTGGCCCACCGCATGGGGATCACGACGCCGCTCTCGACCAACCCGGCGATGACGATCGGCGGCCTGACAGTCGGCGTGACGCCGCTCGACATGGCCCACGCCTACGAGACGATCGCCCATGGCGGCCAGCGCGTCAGCGGAACGCTCGCCGAAGCCGGGGAACCGGTCGGCATCCAGGAAGTCTCCGCCGGGGGCGGGCCGCTCCCCGACGGTGCCCGCCGCGACATCAACCAGGTGCGCACCAAGCGGGTGCTCCCGCCCGCCATCGCCGCGACGGAGACCTCGATGCTCGAAACGGTGCTCCAGTACGGCACCGGCCGGGCGGCCGCGATCGGGCAGTTCGCGGCCGGCAAGACCGGCACGACGTCGAACTATGGCGACGCCTGGTTCGTCGGCTGGGACTCCAAGTACACGGTCGCCGTCTGGGTCGGCTACCCGACGAAGCTCGTCCCGATGACGACCGACTTCAACGGACAGCCGGTGCTCGGCGGCACCTTCCCGGCGCTGATCTGGCATGACTTCATGACGTCGGCCCTGCAGGTGGACAAGGCCCGCGCCGAAAACGCCGCTCTGAACAAGAAGGGCACGCACGAACCCGGCGAAGCAACCGCCCCGACCGGCAGCGAAGGCACCGCGCCACCACCGTCCGCGTCCCCTTCCGGCAAGGGCACGGCTCCCGTCCCGAGCACCAAAGGCAAGGCCACGGCGCCAGGCGCGGCCGGTGGCGAAGGCGGCGGCGCAGCCGAAGGCAAGGGCTCCGAACACGCCGCTGCCCCGGCCACGCCTCCGGCGGCCGCATCGCCGGCGCCGGAACCAAGCCCACCGCCCGCCGCCACGCCGCCCAGCTCGTCGGGGACCGGCGGCGTCGGACCATCGGGCTGACCCGGCGTCGGCCAGCGTCGGCCTAGCGGACCGCGCGAGACGGTCCGGGGCGCCGCGCGCGCGGCGATGCCGCCCGGGGGCGAGGCACGGCCGACGGTCGCGGGCTCGACACGTGCGCGCTGTCGACCAGGCAGAAGCGCCACGGCAGCTCCACCGCCCGGCTGATCCCGACGCGGGGCGCCACGACCGTCTGCGGCTGCAGCCAGTCGCCCGCGCGGGGGCGGATCAGGACTGGTCCGCTCGACAGCGAGCTGTCGTTCTCCGACAGCCAGATGCCGAGGGCCTGCGTGAGCTTGCCCGGGCCAGAGCAGAGCTCCTGCTCCCGCGGTCCGGCGCCGTCGCGAGGGGCGCCGGCCCCGCCTTCGGAGCGGTCGGCCGCCATGTCCCTGGAGGCGAGCGGCCCGCGGTAGCGGCGGGCGCGCATCAGCTCGATCCCGGCGACCGGCTGCAGGGCGCGGATGAGCACGCCCGCGCCGACGCCCTCCGGCTCGCAGACCGCGTTCAGCAGCGCGTGGACTCCGTAGGAGCGATACACGTAGGCCCGCCCGGGCTCGCCGAACAGCGTGCGCGTGCGCGGCGTCAGCCCGGCGAAGGCGTGGCAGGCGGGCTCGCTGTCGTGATAGGCCTCGGTCTCGACGATCACGCCGGCGCAGCCACCGTGTTCGACCGTGCAGCCGACCAGGTCGCGAGCGACCTCGAGGACCGGCCGCGCGTAGAAGTCAGCTGCGAGCGTCTTCATCGAGCACCGCCCGGGCCTTTGCGATCTGCTCTGAAACGCGCGCCAGCGAGGTGCCGCCCTCGGACAGCTTTGACTCAAGCCAGGAGCTCTGAGCAAGCACCTCCCGGTACTCGGCGCCGTGGTCGGCGAGCGTCTCGCTGTGCTCGGCCAGCTCCTGCGGGGTCAGCTCCGAAAGGGGCCTGCCGGAGTCGACGGCCGTACGGACGAGCCCCGCGACGATCCCGTGAGCCTCGCGGAAAGGAAGCCCGAGGCGCACGAGCAGGTCGGCGATGTCGGTCGCCGCGAGCAGCTCGTCGGCCGCGGCGTCGCGCAGGCGCTCGCGGTCGAAGGTCGCGCCCGCGATCATCCCGGTCGCCGCCGCGAGCGTCAGCTCGAGCGTGTCGCCGGCGTCGAACACCGGCTCCTTGTCCTCCTGCAGATCCTTGTTGTAGGTGAGCGGGAGCCCGTGCAGGACGCCGTGGAGCCCGGCCAGATGGGCGACGACCCGAGGCGCCTTCGCGCGCAGCATCTCTGCGGCGTCGGGGTTCTTCTTCTGGGGCATGATCGACGAGCCGGAGCTCCAGGCGTCCGGCAGCTCGCAGAAGCCGAACTCGGCGCTCGACCACAGGACCAGCTCGGCGCCGAGGCGGGACAGGTGCGTCGAGCATGTCGCCGCGGCGTTGAGGTAGTCGAGCGCGAAGTCCCTGCCGGAGACGGCGTCGATGGAGTTCGGCGCGACCGCGCTGAAGCCGAGCTCGCGCGCGAGCAGCGATCGGTCGGTGTCGAAGTTGACGCCCGCGAGCGCGCCCGCGCCTAGCGGCAGCCAGCCGGCCTGGTCCTGCGCGAAGGCGAAGCGCGTGCGGTCGCGCGCGAGCATCCAGAAGTAGGCCAGCAGGTGATGGCTCAGATAGACCGGCTGGGCGCGCTGCAGGTGCGTATAGCCGGGCATCGGCCAGTCGAGATGCTCTTCGGCCCGGGCGAGCAGGGTGGCCATCAGGCGCGAGATGCGCTCGCGCGCCTGCGCCGAGCGCGAGCGCACGTACATCGCCAGGTCGGTGACCACCTGGTCGTTGCGTGAGCGCGCGGTGTGGAGCCGTCCGCCGACGGAGCCGGCGATCTCGGTCAGACGGCGCTCGATCGCCATGTGGATGTCCTCGTCGTCGTCGGCGAACGGGAAGCTTTCCTCGCGCAGCTCTCGCTCGACGGCGTCGAGCCCCGCCAGCAGCGCGTCGCGATCCTCGCCGCTGATGATCCCCCGCTCGGCGAGCATCCGCGCATGGGCGCGCGACTGCGCGACATCCTGTGGCCACAGGCGACGGTCGAACGCGATCGAGGCGTTCAGGCGCTGGAAGTCTGGATCGGGGGGGTCGTGAAAGCGCGACACGAGGCGCTCCAGTCTACGGTCGCCGCCCGGGAATGGCCTGTGTCTGCGTGACCTGGCATCATGTGCCGCTCGACGCGCGACGAAAACAGCCCCTGGATCAGGAGCGGCGCGCCCGCGGGGCCAACGATGGAGGCGTTGAGATGATTCAAAGCGATGCCGGCGCCTCATCCGCGGCGGACCGCATCCCGGGAAGCGTCCTTCGACTCCGCCCAGGCTGGCGGGCGGCGCTGCTGAGCGCGCTCGCAGTCGCGGCCCTTGCCGCCGCCTCGAGCGCCGGCGCGAGCACCATCACGTCGACATACGGGCCCGTCTATGAAGGGCTGCGCTACGGACCGTCCTACGGCGAGCACCTGGATGTGTTCGAATCCCTGTCGCGCTCTGCGCCGATCGTCATCCTCATCCACGGTGGCGGATGGCGGACCGCAAGCGCCCTCACCAAGTACGCGTCGGAGTCCAAGGCCCTTCAGGCGCAGGGGTTCACGGTGTTCGACATCCAGTACATCCAGGACTCGACGACGAGGCCGGCATTCCCCTACGAGCCCAATGACGTGATGCTCGCAACGCGCTGGGCGATCGCCAACGCCGCCAAGTTCCACGCCGATCCGACGAACGTCGTGCTGCTGGGCGGATCCGCGGGCGGTCAGCTGGCTGCGGTGGCCGCCGAGCAGCTGGACAAGGCGAACCCGGGAACCGTCCGCGCCGTCGTGAGCCTGAGCGGGCCGATGAACCTCGCGAGCATGTGGAAGCTGATCGAAAACGGCGAATTCACCAGCGAAAGCTTCATCTACTCCCTCGAACAGGCCCTCGGACGCCTTCCCGGCGAGACGGTGTTCTCCAGCGAAAGCGAAAGGCAGGCGTACCCGGCCGCGTGGTCTCCGGCCCTGCACGTGGCGTCCCAGGGTTGCCCGAAATGGTTGCTGTTCCACAGCCAGGAAGAGGCGATCCCGCTGTCGCAGGCGCAGGAAATGGCGAGCGCCCTGAGCAAGGCCGGCTGCGGCGTGACCCTGCAGGTCGTACCGGGCGACAAGCACTCGTTCGCCTACTGGGGTTCTGTCGCGAGCACGATCTTCAGCTTCATCCACAGCAACTGAGCGCGGGCACGCCCGCGCCGCCGCGAGGCTAGGGCTCGAGCGTCGACCGCAGCGCGCCGGCCACCCGCGCGATCTCGCCCTCGCCGAGCTCCGGGAAGAACGGCAGCGCGAGCGAGCTCGCGGCAACCCGCTCGCACACCGGGAACTCGCCCTCGCGATGACCGAAGCGCTCGCGATAGAAGCTCATCAGGTGGATCGCCGGCAGGTATGGCTTGCTCTGGATGCCGCGCGCCGCCAGAGCGCCTATGACGCGGTCGCGGTCCACGCCCGCCGGCAACTGCACCACGAACACGAACCATCCTCGGCGCAGGCCTCCCTCCTCCGGACAGGGAAGCCGCATGCCGTCGATCCCGGCGAGCGCTTCGCGGTAGCGCTCGGACACCTGCCGGCGTGCGAGGAGCACCTGCTCGAGCCGCCGCAGCTGGACGATCCCGAGCGCGCAGGCGATATCCGACAGCCGGTAGTTGAAGCCGAGCCGGTCGTGGTCGAGCCAGCCCATGTCGGGGCTGCGCCCCTGATTTCGCTCGGAGTCGATCCGCAGCTTCATCTCCGGGTCGTCCAGCGCGACCATTCCGCCCTCGCCGGTGGTCAGTTGCTTGTTGGCGTAGAAGCCGAAGACGGCCGGGTGCCCGCGCCCGCCAACCGGGGTTCCGTCGGCGTGCGCCGCGCCGAGCGCCTCGCAGGCGTCCTCGACGATCGCCAGGCCATGCCCGGCGGCGAGCCGCTCGAACGCCGGCATGTCGGCCGGATAGCCGAAGATGTGGACCGGCAGCAGTGCCCGCGTGCGCTCACCGATCGCAGCGGCGGCCGCGTCGGGATCGAGGTTCAGCGTCAGCGGGTCTATGTCGGCGAAGACGGGCCTTGCGCCCTCGTAGAGCGCCGCGTTGGCCGAGGCGACGAACGAGAACGGGCTCGTGACGACCTCGTCCCCCACACCGACCCCGACAGCGCGCAACGCGAGGTGCAGGCCGGCCGTGCCGCTGCTGACGGCGCTCGCCCGCGCGGCGCCGACCTGCTGCGCGAACAGGCGCTCAAACTCGGTCAGGCGCGGCCCGAGCGACAGCTGGCCGCTGCGGAGCACCTCGATCACCGCCCGCTCCTCCGCCTCGCCCAGCACCGGCCGGGCGAGCGGGATGACCGCGTCTGTCACTACACCCTGCCGGTGGAGCCGGCCGAGCTGGGGCCTGGAGCTGCGGGTGCGGCAGGTCGCCTGCCGGGCTGCATGCCGTGCTCGAGCGAGTCCACGAGCGCGTCCCAGGAGGCGGCGATGACGTTCTCCGAGACGCCGATCGAGCCCCATACCTCGTGCCCGTCGGAGGCGTCGATCAGCACCCGCGTGACGGCGCCGGTGCCCTTGGCCTCGTCGAGGATCCGCACCTTGAAGTTCACCAGGCTGATGTCGCGCAGGTGCGGATGGATCTCGCCGATCGCGTCGCGCAGCGCGTTGTCGAGCGCGTTGACCGGCCCGTTGCCCTCGGCCGTGCGCACGTAGCGCTCGCCTCCCACCCAGATCTTGATCGTCGCCTCGGTCTCGACCCTGCCGTCGGCGCGCTTCTCGACCAGCACGCGCCAGGACTCCAGGCGGAACAGCGGCTCGTAGACGCCGGCCTCCTTGCGCATCAGCAGCTCGAACGAGCCGTCGGCGGCCTCGAACTGGAAGCCCTGGTGCTCGAGCTCCTTGACGCGCTCGACGATCCGCTGCGCGAGCTCGGCGTCGGAGGAGATCCCGGCCTGCTGGGCCTTCTCGGCGATCGTGCCCCTGCCGGAGAGCTCTGAGATCAGCACGTCGCGGTCGTTTCCGACCAGGTCCGGGTCGACGTGCTCAAACGTCTGTGAGTCTGCGCGTACGCCCGCCGCGTGCAGCCCCGCCTTGTGCGCGAATGCGTTCTTGCCGACGTACGGCTGTGCCGGGTCGGGCGAGCGGTTGAGCAGCTCGTCGAGGAAGTGGGCGG
>JAOPZB010000113.1 GCA_025964355.1 Solirubrobacterales bacterium
ATGTCGCGATCCTTGCCTCGAATCCCGCAGTCTCGCCGGTCACCGGCTGGCCAGTCGGTTTCTGGTGGGGGGAGCTCGTCCATCCCTACTGGGAGCTGACAGAGCATGGCTACGAGGTCGATATCTACAGCCTCGATGGGGGCGCGCTCGTCGCCGACGCCTGGTCGGACCCGCGGGATGAGTCCGGCTACTCGGCCCACGACATCCTCAGCCTCGGCTTCATCGCCTCGCCAAAGCACGCGGCCCTCGTCGAGCAGAGCAGGCCGCTGAGCGACCTCGACCAGGCCGCCTACGACGCGGTCTTCCTCGTCGGCGGCCAGGCACCGATGATCACCTTCGTCGACGAGCCGCGCGTGCACGAGCTCGTGCGCCACTTCTACGCGGCGGGCAAGGTGACCGCGATCCTCTGCCACGCCACGAGCGTTCTACTCAAGACGACGCTCTCGGATGGCACGCTGCTCGTGGCCGGCAAGACCTGGACCGGGTTCGCCGACAGCGAGGAGGACTTCGCGGACGAGTCCCTCGGGCAACGGACCCAGCCGTTCCGGATCGAGCAGGAAGCTCGCAAACTCGCGGGGACGAACTTCGTCGTCAACAGTCGGTTCAAGCCTTTCGCCGTCCGCGACGGGCTCCTCATTACCGGGCAGCAGCAGTACTCGGGTGGCGCCGCTGCAAAGCTCGTCATCGAGGCGCTCGGCGTCTGAAATGGGAGACATGGGAATCGACAGCATCAAGTGCGCGACGCCCGAAGGCGCGATGAGGATCCCGTGATCGGAGCCGGAAACATCGGCCGTACCCTCGGCGCCAACTGGACTTGAGTTTGGCTGTCGGCCGTCTCGGGCGCCCCTGGTAGGTCCTGTACATGCCACGCGGAGTTGGCTGATCTCCGCTCCCGCGGCGTGAAGATCGAGTAGTACGACGATCCTGGGTTCGAAGCCGAGGACGGGGTCTACGACGCTGGCCTCGCCCCTTACGGTTGCCGGCTCAGACCAGCGAATCGATCCAACGCTCGAGCCGGCGCCCCTCGCGCAGGGTTAGATCGGGATCTCGGAACGTGTTGCTGAGGAGCAAGGCACCCTGCCAAGCGGCTATCAACCCAACCGCCAGCTCACGGGCATCGCGTCGACCCATCTCACGGAACTGTCGCTCCGCCCAGCGGAGCGGCAGTTCCAGCAACTCCGCGCAACTGCGCTGGAGATCGTCGTCACGTTTGCCGAGTTCCTGGCAGAGGCTGCCGTGCGGGCAGCCGTACCGGGCGGCCAGGTCGCGCTGCTTGACGATCGCTCGGACAAAGCCCTTTAGCCGTGCTTGAGGGCTGCGGTATCGCTCGAGCGCGCCGAGCAGGTGCTCGATGTCGCCCGAGTTGGCGGCGACTGCTGCCTCGACCAGCTCGTCTTTGGTTTTGAAGTAGTAGTAGACGTTGCCCGGCGGCACGTCGGCAGCCTTGGCGACCTCGGCGATCGTCGTCCGCTCGACGCCCTGTTGATGGAGAAGAATTCGTGCGCTGGCGACAAGGCGTTCCCGCTTGCCGGCCGACGACTCTGTGGGCGAGTCAGTCATCTCACTGAAGAATAGCTTGCGCGCACCCAGACGGGTCGTTCTTCTGATATAAGTCATGTTACTAACTAACTTAGGGAGTCTCGTATCGGAACAACCAACAGGAGCCGAACGTGATCGCTATTGCAAGAGATTCGGCCACCGAGCCACAAAAGCTCGGAAAAGTCGACAAGTCCAGCGGCCGCCGCGGATGATCGACTTCTCCTCCACGGTGCCACTCGCTTACACCCTGTCGGGCGGCGTCTGGATCGTCATAGGTGTCTTCGCGATCGGCTTTGTCGCGCTCATCTTCTCGTACTTCACCGAGAAGGGGACTGAAATTCGCTTCCATGCGTGGGGCGATCAGCGAGGCGATGCACCCGGCTCATTTGGGGTGGGAAACGTGGGCAAAGACCCGACCCTTGATGTGCGCAGTTGGTACCGCGGAACCTCTCCGGGCCGCCATCGCAACGTCCCCGCGCCGCGATCGACGCACGCACCGAAGCCTGGCGACCAAGATTTGCTCGCCCGTCTCGAAGCTTGGCGATCGCGATTGAGCTCGGATGGGCTCGGCCTGTCGACTCCGCCCGACCCCTCGCGCGACCACATGGTAGGCCCGCCCGAGGCGCCGCTCCAGCTGGTCGAGTACGCGGATTTCGAATGCCCGTCATGTCAGGCGGCGCTCCGGGTACTCGCCCGCATCCGGAAGCGCCTAGGCGATGAACTCGTGCTCGTCGTGCGTCACTTCCCGGTTGCCGACGCTCATCCGATGGCCCTGATGGCGGCGGAGGCGGTGGAGGCTGCCGGCGCGCAGGGTCGGTTTTGGGACATGTACCAGCGAATCTACGGAGACCGCCGCCCGCCGACCGAGGACAGCCTGCGCCGCCACGCCGCGCGGCTGAAGCTAGATGTGACGCGATTCGAGCGAGAGCTTCGAGAGCACGTCCACAAGCGACGCGTCCTTGAGGATTTCGAGTCCGGACTGCAAAGCGGCGTCAACGGGACACCCACGTTCTTTGTCAACGGCGTCCGCCATGATGACGAGCACACCTTCGACTCCTTGCTCGGGGCGCTGGAGGAGGCCCGCTCTCAGACCGCCGGCGAACTAGGAAGCTGACGAGCGCCGAGGCGCCGATCTAGCTCCGCACCCTAGGTCAGCAGCGCATCAAGGTCACCGCTACCTCCCGCCTGAACCGTCTCGCTAACAAGCGCGACAAGGTCGGGGGTCGCGGACTCCGAAGACATCGTGCAGGGAGTATCTCGCAAGCCGGCGGGAGCCCTGCTCGCGTGGGCCGGGAGCCCTCGTCGATTGGCTCGACGCTGGATACGTCGGGAGTGCGTTGCCGGGGGAGCTGCGACACTAGAGTTGCTCAGATGAGCTAGACAACCTCAAGTTTCACAAAGGGGGCAATCATGCCGCGGTACATGGTCGAGCGCGTTTTCGACGAGGCGGTCGAGGAGGACATGGGGAGGATCAGCTCAACCTCGAAGCGTGTGCTCGAAGAGGACTTCCCAGACATGACCTGGGAGCACAGCTACGTCGTCAGCGACGTGTCCGGCATCAAGACGTTCTGTATCTATGAGGCTCCAAACGAAGAGCGCCTACGCAAGCACGCCGAGAGGGTCGGCGAGCACACTATTACGCAGCTGTACGAGATCGGCGCCGTCGTCACACCAGCGGACTTCGCGCACTGACCGGCACTCTCCACGTCGCGCACAGGGCCGAGACATCACAGTCGCTGCGCTGGCAGGGGCGCACC
>JAOPZB010000122.1 GCA_025964355.1 Solirubrobacterales bacterium
TCGTGCTCGGCGCGCCCGCCCGTGAAGACGGTGAGCTTCTGCCAGTAGGCGAGCCCTTCCGCGTCGATTGACGGCGGCGTCGACGGCTCGGCGAGCCGCACGCCGTCGCGCTTGCACACGGATACCCGCTCGAGCGTGATCAGCGGGTCGCTCAGGATTGCGCGCAGCGCCGCCAGGGCGCGCGCGATGCTCGCGCGGTCGCCGACGCTGATGATCATGAGGGGGACCTGTGCGTTGCCCGCGAGGAAGCGGCCGCGGCGGCGCACGCCGTGAGAGGTGCCGTCGACGCCGAGCAGCACGCTCGCCCCGGCCACCCCATGCCGGTGAAGCAGCTCCACCGCGGCGAGATGCGCCGGGCGCGCACCGGCACGCTCGCCCCTGCCGAGATAGATCGTCAGCTTGAGCTCGTCCGCATCGGACGGCAGCTCGGGATCGCCGGCGCCGCTCGCCAGCAGCACACGCTCGAGGGTGATCACGCCGTGGCTGGTGAGCTCGCGGACGTCCCCGAGCGCCGCTTCGACCCTGTCGCTGGCATCGACTGCGAGTGCGATCATCGGCAGGTCTTCGGACAGCGTCAGCAGCCGCTCTGTCTGAAGGCGATGCTTGACGCCAAAGCCCTCAACGCCGCGGACGAGGACGCTGCAGCGAAGGCCGCGTCGCTCGTAGACGTCCATCAGGGCATCGGACAGGAAGCGTCCCCCGACGCGGGCGCGCTCCCCGGTGTAGGCCGTGAGCTTGAGACCGTCCGAGAGCATCAGCCGCCTGCGATGACGCGCCCGAGCGCCGCCGCGGCCACTCCCAGCAGGAGGCTCAGCAGCACGTTCGCGGCGACCGTCCAGCGCCGGTCGTCCTCGGCCAGGCGGTGGGACTCGAACATCCAGGTCGAGAAAGTCGTGTAGGAGCCGATCGTCGCCGTGCCGGCGAGCAGGAAGGCGTCGCCCCGCAGCGTGCTCCCGACAAGCAGACCCAGCACCACCGTTCCCGAGAGGTTCACCGCAAGCGTGCCAAGGGGCATGTGGCCGCCGGAGCTCGAGGACATGAGCCCGTCGACGAGAAACCGGGCGGCCGCGGCGAGCCCGCCGAGGACGCCCACGCCGAGCCACAGCGCCAGGAAGCTCACGGCCGCAGCCAGGCTCGGCGAACGAGCTTCGTCGACAGGAACACGGCCGCCAGGCCACAGACGACGCTCGCGCCGCCATAGCCGGCCGCGAGCGCCCAGTGGTCTCCTTCGATCATCTGCTGCAGCTCGAGCATCATCGTCGAGAAGGTCGTCAGCGCCCCGCACACCCCCGTCCCGAGAAAGGCACGTGCGTACATCGACGGCGGCAGGCGCTCCTGCAGGCGGGTGATGAAGTATCCGAGCGCGAACGCGCCGATCACGTTCACGGCGAACGTCGGCCACGGCCACCGGTCGGGTCGCACCGCGACACCCTGTGCGAGCGCGGCACGGGCGACCGCGCCGACGAATCCACCGGCGAAGATCGCGGCCAGCTCCTGACGATCGAGCCGGGGCAACGTAAGCGCCGCCCCGCGCCGATAGGCCGCCCGGCTTCGGGGTCGACTCGACACCCGGGGGACCGTAGCGCCCTTGGCGCGCACAACCCGACCTGATAGACCCCGCCGCATGGGTGCACCGGAGAACCCCACGCTCCCGCGCCATCGTGTCGCGTTGCGGCGCCTGGCGGTGCTCGTCACGGTGGTGCTGCTCGGCGGGCTCGTCGCGTTCTCCTTCTCGCGACTGAACCTGCGCCGCGTCGGTCACGCCCTGTTCACCTCCTCGCCTGGATTGATCTTGCTAGCCCTGGTTCTGATGGGGCTGTCGCTGGTGCTCCGCTCGATCTCCTGGTATGCGACCTTGCGCGCGGCGCTGCCCCAGACGCCTCTGCGCTGGCCGCCGGTCATGCGGGCGACGATGATCGGGGTGATGGGCTCCGCGGTCTTTCCCGGGAGGATCGGGGAGCCCTCGCGCGTGCTCGTGCTCACGCGCAGGCTCGAGGGCCCGAACAGGCGGCTGCTGCCGGTGGTCGCCGGCACGGTGTTCTCACAGACGCTGTTCAACCTGCTCGCCCTCGGGGTCCTGCTGGCGGTGACGTTCAGCAGTGTGCCGCTCTTCCACGGCCAGATCGCGGCCTTTCTCGCGGCGCTCGCCGTCCCGCTCGCCGTCGTCCTGTTCGTGGTCGCGGGGCCACGGCTGCTGACGCTGGCCGAGCGCTCGCGCTCCAGGCGGGTCGCCGTCGCCGCGCTTGCCATCGACCGGCTGCTGCACCTCGCCAGACGAGGCCTCGCCGCATTCGGGCAACCGCGCTACGGGATCGCGGCGGTATCCGCGCAGCTGCTGGCCTGGGCGCTGCAGTGGCTTGCCTGCTACGCCGTCATCGTCGCGCTGGGCTTGCAGTCACACGCGAGCCTGACCGCCGCCGCGGCGGTCCTGCTGGCGGTGAACGTCAGCGCGGTCCTGCCCGCGACGCCGTCGAACGTGGGGGTGTTCCAGGCCGCCTGCCTGGTCGTCCTGTCCGCCTACGGCGTCGCGGCCGGGACCGCTCTGGCCTACGGCATCATCCTGCAGGCCGTCGAGGTCGTGACGGCGCTCGCGCTCGGCGTGCCGGCGCTGCTCGCCGAGGGGCTCACCTGGCAGGACATCCGCCCCAAACGGGGCAGCTCCGCCAGCGCGCCGCCCGAGGCCTCCGCGGAAGCCTCGCCGGGGTCCTCGGAGGGCGCCTCGGCCGGCGCCTCAGCCGGCGAGGGCGCGGACTGACTGACGCAGCGAACGGGTCGTCTTCAGGACGGCCGTCGGCTCATAGCCGCAGTGCGCCATGCAGTTCTCGCAGCGCGGGTCCCTGCCGCGCCCGTAACTGCTCCAGTCGGTCGTCTCGATGAGCTCTTTGTAGGTCTCGGTGTAGCCGTCGGACATCAGGTAGCACGGCCGTTGCCAGCCGAACAGCGAGTAGCTCGGTATGCCCCAGGCGGTGCAGTCGAATTCGGCCTTGCCCTCGAGGAAGTCGAGGAACAGCGGGCTGTGGTTCAGGCGCCAGCGCTTGCGCCGCCCGTCGGCGAACGCCTCGCCGAACAGCTTGCGCGTCTGCTGCACGCCGAGGAAGTGCTCCTGGTCGGGCGCTTTCTCGTAGGCGTAGGCCGGGGAGATCATCATCTCGTCGACTTCGAGGTCGTCGTTGAGGAAGTCGAGCACCTCGCGAACGGTCTTTGGCGAATCGTGTGTGAAGAAGGTCGTGTTGGTCGTGACGCGGAAGCCGGCTGCCTTCGCCGCTCGGATCGCCGCGACGGCCTTGTCGAACACGCCCTCGCGCTCGACCGACGCATCGTGGCGCTCGCGCAGCCCATCCATGTGCACCGCCCAGGCGAAGTACGGGCTCGGCTTGAATTCGTGCAGCTTCTTCTCCAGCAGGAGCGCGTTCGTGCACAGGTAGACGAACTTCTTGCGCTTGACCAGCTCAGAGGCGATCACATGGATCTCCGGATGGATCAGCGGCTCTCCGCCGGCGATCGAGACCATCGGCGTGCCGCTCTCCTCGATCGCGCCGATCGCCTGCTCGACCGGCATACGCCGGCGCAGCTCGTGCTCGGGGTGCTGGATCTTCCCGCAGCCCGAGCAGGCCAGGTTGCATTGGAACAGTGGCTCGAGCTCGACGATCAGCGGGAACTTCTCGCGTTTGGCCAGGCGCTGACGCATCAGGTACCAGCCCATGCGCGTGCTCTGCCTCATCCGGACCGGCATGCCGCCTACCTTAGTCGTCCGGAGCCCAGTCGTGAAGTGCGCCCGCCACGCGACGCAACGCTCGCGCCGCGCGCATCGCGCCGGCCACGGCCTGCGGGCGCAGCAGCTCGTGCCCGGGACTGTCGAGCACGACGCGCACCACGCCGAACGGGCGCTCGCCCGCGCCGGCGGCCAACCAGACCGACTCCATGTCCACGGCGATCGCGCCGCCGGCGTGCAGCTCGGCGCGGCGCTCGCCGAGCGCCAAGCGCGAAACGCACACGATGTTGCCGCTGCGGACCTTCAGCCCCTGTCCGGCGACGCGGGTGAGCAGCTCGGCCGAGCACTCGCAGCGAACGCGCGCCCCCGGGTGGCCTTCGTCATCCGCGGCGTAGACCTCCTCGGCGACGATCACTTCACCGGGCACCGAGTCGGCGTCGAGGCCGCCGCAGAAGCCGAGGACCAGCAGCGCGCCCCGGGCCTCGCCGGCCAGGCCGCCGGCAGCCGCGAGCGCTCGCCGCGGCCCCATCCCCGTCTTGCGCACCGGGACACCGCGAGCTGCGGAGGCCACGATCGCCGCCTCCACACGCATCGGCGCGGCGATCACGAGCTCGCTCACGGCGCCGGCGCCCCCGCCGAGACGGCTGCCGGTCCCCGGGGCGCGGCGGGCGGCGCGGCCGGCACGTCTCCCCGCGGCGCGATTCCGAGGGCTCGGAGCGCAGTCGCGGCCGCCGCATGACCACTCAGGACCGCCCCCTCGAGCGTCGCCGGCCAGCCCGTGTCCGTCCAGGCGCCCGCGAGCAGCAGTCCCGGCACGGCGGTCTGCGGGCCGGGACGCAGCGCGGCGACGCCGGGCGCCGCGCGGAACGTCGCGGCGTGCTCGCGCGTGACCAGGAACTGGTCGACCGTCGCCTGGCGCGCCCGTGGGAGCAGCTCGCGCAGCGCCGGCACGTATCGTTCGCGCAGCGCGTCGACGCTCATCCCCATCTCGCGCTCGGCCGCGGACAGCGACACCGCCAGGTACTGGCTGCCGGACGGGGCGCCGGCGGCCGACGTGCGGTCGAAGAGATATTGGACGGGCGTGCCGACGCCCGCCGCAAACGGCTCCTCATAGACCGGACGGTCGAACACCACATGCAGGTTCACGATCGGGGAGCTGCCCAGCCTGCGGATCCTGCGCGCGACGTCGCCCAGCAGCGGCTCGAGCAAAGTCGCGGCACGCGCGTGTGGCAGGGCGAGGATCGTCGTCGCCGCGGGCAGCTCCTCCAGCCCCGCGCTCTCCCCGGCTCCGTCGTCCTGGGGCGCCTCGCCGGGCTGCTCTGCGACGCCGGACCGCTGCCCGCGCCCGAGCACCTGGACTCCCGCGGTGAGACTCCGCAGCCGCTCGGCGCGCCAGCCCAGCCTGACCTCGACGCCGGCCGCGCGCAGCGCCCGTTCCGCCGGCGACCCGATCGTCTCGCCGAGCGTCGCCGTATGAAAACCGATGTCTCCCGCGTCCGCCCC
>JAOPZB010000136.1 GCA_025964355.1 Solirubrobacterales bacterium
CGAGGATCGCGGCTGCGGGCGCGCTCGCAGCGGCGGTGGCAGCGGTCGCGATCGCCGTCGGGCTGAGCGGCGGATCCTCGGCGCTGAGCCAGCGCACGGCGATGGCGCTCACGCTTCGCGCGCCGACGCTCAGAGCGCCGGCCGAGAGCAGCACCCACCATGCTGAGCTCGCCGCCGCCGTCGACGGGATCTCGTTCCCCTATTGGGCACGTGGACTGGGCTGGCGACCGGTGGGGGCGCGCACCGACCATGTGGCTGGGCGCACGGTCGCGACGGTCTTCTACGCCGACCGCCGCGGCCACCGCGTCGGCTACGCGATCGTCGCCGGATCGCCGGCGCCGCGGTCCAGCGGCGGGGTGGTCCGTTGGCGCGGCGGCACGCCCTTCAGGGTGGTCACCGACAACGGTGTCCCAGCGGTCGTCTGGCTTCGCAGCGGTCACATGTGCGTCGTGTCGGGACGCGGGGTCCCCACCGCCATGCTGCTGCGCCTCGCCAGCTGGCGACCTCCGAACACGGTCGCCTCATGAGCAGAAGGGCGGTTTTCTCGGCGTGCGCCGCCGGTCTGGCCGTCGGGGTGGCCGCGATCCCCGCCGGCGCGTTCACAACCGGCCACGCGGCCGGCACCCATACGGTCACGCTCCACGAACACCTCTTCCATCCCGCAACGCTGAACATCAACCACGGCGACCGCGTCAGGTGGCTGTGGCGCGACGGGGAAACCGAACACAACGTCACCTTTCGCGGCTTTCACTCCCGCACGCAGGCCGTCGGCTCCTACACGGTCCGCTTCACCAAGCGCGGGACCTTCCGCTACTTCTGCACGATCCACGTCTCGGAAGGGATGAAGGGCAAGATCGTCGTGCACTGATCAGTCGGGAAGCTCGAGCGGCGGCCCTGCCCAGCGCACGCCCTCCTGCGGCGACAGCGTCGCCAGCGCGTCGGACAGCCTCGTGCCGTCCGGTGCGCGCAACTCGAAGTCGAGCTCGAGCGCCGGGATCAGCACGAAGCGCCGCTTCAGCAGCTGCTCGTGGGGAAGCGACATGCGCTCGTCGCGCATCTCTAGCGCGCCGAGCATCAGGATGTCGATGTCGATCGCGCGAGGACCATGGCGTTCCCCGCTCTCGTCGCGGCCGAGGTCCCGCTCCAGGCCCTTGACTGCCTGCAGCAGCGCGAGCGGCTCGAGCGCCGTCTGCACGAGCAGGCACGCGTTGAGGAAGCTCGGCTGCTCGAGCACCTCGCCGACCGGGTCGGTGTCGTAGGTCGAGGAGGCGGCGAGGACCTGCACGCCAACCGCCGGCAGCGCCCCGGCGGCGGCCTTCAGGCGCTCGCGGCGATCGCCGACGTTGGAGCCGAGCCCGAGCAGTCCGATGCGCGCCTGCGCCGCGTTCATCGCCGGGCGGCCCTACCCCTCCGCTTCGCGCCAGACCTCCACCGACACCTCGTCCACGGCCAGTGCGATCGGCGGCTCGGGCTTGGTCGCCTTGACCCATACCCCCTCGAGCTCGTAGTCGGCGAGCAGCCTGTCGGCGATCGTGCTGCAGAGGCGCTCGAGTGTCCTGTGCGAGCGCTGCTGGGCGACCAGCGCCACGAGCTGGCAGACCTCGGCGTAGTCGACGGTGTCGTCGATCGAATCGGTGATCGTGGCGTCCGTCTCGCCGATGTCCAGCCGCAGGTCGAGCACGAGGCGCTGGCCGACCTCGCGCTCTGCCTCGGTCACGCCATGATGGGTGTAGAGCGAGAGGCCAGTGATCTCAACGGTGACCGCCTCGGCGGTCTCCTCCCGATCGTCGTCGAGATCGCGCCCGTCGTCGTCTACGTCGCCGGCGTCGTCCCCGGGCTCCTCGCTGTCCATCCGGTTCCCAACGTAGCAGCCGCCACCGCGAGCGCGGCGCCGACGGGCGCGACATCGTGAACCCGGAACACGCTGGCGCCACGCTCCAGTGCGAGCACGTTGGAGGCGACCGTCCCGGCGAGCCGCTCGGCGGCATCGGCGGGTCGGGTGCGCCCGGGCGCCTTCGCGATGATGCGCCCGAGAAACCCCTTGCGCGAGGTCCCGATCACGATCGGCGCGCCCAGCGTCGAGAGCTCCGGCAGGCGGCGCAGCAGCTCCAGGTTGTGGTCCACCGTCTTGCCGAACCCGATCCCGGGATCCAGCAGGATGCGCTCGCGAGCGATGCCCTCGCCGAGGGCGAACTCGAGGCGCTCCTGCAGGAACGCCCCGACCTCCCCCACGACGTCCGTGTATCTGGGCCCGCCCGGCCGCTGCATCGTGGCCGGCTCGCCGAGCATGTGCATCAGACAGCAGTCCGCCCCGCTCTCGGCCACCACGGCGGCCATCTCCGGGTCGGCGCGAAACGCGCTGACGTCGTTGACCATGCTCGCCCCGGCGGCGAGCGCCGCCCTGGCGACGGGCGCCTTGTAGGTGTCGATGGAGATCTGCGCGGACAGCCCGGCGGCCGCCAGCCCCTCCACAACGGGCAGCACCCGGCGCAGCTCCTCCTCGACGGCCACCGGCGTGGCTCCGGGGCGCGTCGACTCACCGCCGACGTCCACGATGTGCGCCCCGTCGGTCACGAGCGTGCGTCCATGCTCGATCGCCGCACCGGGGTCCAGGAACAGGCCGCCGTCGGAGAAGGAGTCGGGCGTCACGTTGACGATGCCCATCAGACGGTGCGAAACGGCCATGCCCACCAACCTATCCATCCCGCAAAGGACGCCACCGCTCGATCGCCTATCGCAGCGACCCGAGATAGATCAGACGGGCTCGGGGCGCTCTTTGTCGGTCGCGCGAAGGTCGGCGGTCCCGCCTGCGAGCCCGGGACGGGGGATCGTGCGCGGCGCTTCGCGCTCCGCGCGGTCGGCCTGCGTCGGTGGCGTGGGAAGCTCGGGCTTGGCCGGCTCCTCGATCCCGAACACCTCCTCTTCGCTCTTGCCGTCCAGCAGGGCGAGGAACTCCTCCTTCTCGATCGTCTCGCGCTTGACGAGGATCTCGGAGATCTTGTTGAGGTCGTGCTGGTGCTCGGTGAGGATGTTCGTCGCACGCTCGTGAGCCGATTCGATGATCCGGCGCACCTCGTCGTCGATCTCGCGTGCGATCTCGTCGGAGTAGTCGGGCTCGGTCGAGAACTCGCGGCCGAGGAACGGCTGGCCGTGATCGTGGCCGAACACGCGCGGGCCCAGCTTGTCGCTCATCCCGAAGCGCATCACCATCTGCTTGGCCGTGGCCGTCACCTTCTCGATGTCGTTGGACGCTCCCGTCGTGATCTCGCTGAAGATGATCTCCTCGGCGGCGCGTCCGCCGAGCGTCATCGCCATGGCGTCCTCGAGCTCGGCGCGCGTCGTCAAGAAGCGGTCCTCCTGCGGCATCGAGATCGTGTAGCCGAGAGCCTGGCCGCGGGAGATGACCGAGATCTTGTGAACGGGATCGGAGTGCTCGAGGAAGTGGCCGACGAGGGCGTGCCCCATCTCGTGAAACGCGGTGATCAGGCGCTCTTTCTCGCTCATCACACGCGTCTTCTTCTCGGGGCCGGCGATCACGCGCATGATCCCCTCCTCGAGCTCTTCCTGACCGATCTCGCGCTTGCCGGTTCGGGCCGAGAGGAGCGCAGCCTCGTTGATCAGGTTGGAGAGGTCCGCACCGGTGAACCCCGGAGTCTGGCCGGCGAGGGCGTCGATGTCGATCACCTTCGCGAGCGGCTTGCCGCGCGTGTGCACCTCGAGGATCTTCGCGCGGCCCTTGCGGTCGGGGCGGTCGACGGCGATCTGTCGGTCGAAGCGCCCGGGACGCAGCAGCGCGGGGTCCAGGATGTCGGGCCGGTTTGTGGCCGCGATCATGATGATGTTGTCCTTGGCCTCGAAGCCGTCCATCTCGACCAGCAGCTGGTTCAGCGTCTGCTCGCGCTCGTCGTGGCCTCCGCCGAGGCCGGCGCCGCGGTGACGCCCGACGGCGTCGATCTCGTCCATGAAGATGATGCACGGGCTGTTCTGCTTGGCCTGCTCGAACAGGTCGCGTACGCGGGAGGCGCCGACGCCGACGAACATCTCGACGAAGTCAGAGCCGGAGATCGAGAAGAACGGAACGCCCGCCTCGCCGGCGACGGCCCGAGCGAGCAGCGTCTTGCCGGTGCCCGGCGGCCCATAGAGCAGCACGCCGGTCGGAATGCGCGCCCCGAGCGCCTGGAACTTCTTGGGGTTCTCGAGGAATTCCTTGATCTCGTGCAGCTCCTCGACCGCCTCGTCGACGCCCGCGACGTCGCGGAAGGTGATCTTCGGCGAGTCGGCCGACATGCGCTTGGCTCGCGACTTGCCGAATGACATCACTTTCGAGCCCCCGCCCTGCACCTGGTTAATCAGGAAGATCCAGAACCCGAAGAACAGGACGAACGGGATGATGTAGGTGAGCAGGCTCAGCAGCGCGCTGCTCTTTTCGGATTCGACGTTGTAGGCGACGCCGTCGGTGCGCAGTTCCTTGATCAGTTCCGGCGCGGCCTGGTCGATGAAGCCGACTTCATAGTTTTCTTTGTTCTTGAGCTTGACTTCGAGGGCTTTGCCCTTGTTCTTGAACTCGACCGATTTGACTTCGCCGTGCGGCAGCTCAGAGCCGACCAGCGTCTGGTAGCTGTGCGGGCGCTTGTTGGGCGAGCCCGGATTGACCAGTTTGACCGCGAGGAACGCCAGCACCACGACGATAAGGATCGGGAAAGCGGCGCTCTTGAAGAAACGGCTCATAGCGTGATCCTGAGGGTCCTGGCACCGTCTGAAGTCTTTGCCACCGGTCCCCTAGCGTACCATGGGAGTTCAGGCTTTCCGGCGGTTGCGGGATGTCGGCGAGTGCTCGCAGAGCGGCGTTATCGGCTCTCCAGCACCGCGACATACGGCAGGTTGCGATGGCGCTCGGCGTAGTCGAGCCCGTATCCGACGACGAACCGATCGGGGATCTCGAAGCCGACGTAACGCGTCGGCAGATCGACCTTGCGGCGATCCGGCTTGGTGAGCAGCGCGCAGACCTCGAGGGTGGCCGGGTTGCGCGAGCCGAGGTTGCGCAGCAGGTACTGCAGCGTCAGCCCCGAGTCGACGATGTCCTCGACGATCAGCACGTCGCGCCCTTCGATCGCCGCGTCGAGGTCCTTGAGTATGCGCACGACCCCCGAGGAGTCGGTTGCCGAGCCGTAGGAGGCGACCGCCATGAAGTCGACCTCGACGGGGATGTCGATGAAGCGCATCAGGTCGCTCAGGAAGAACACCGCTCCCTTGAGCACGCCGATCAGCAGCAGCGGCCGGGTGGGGCTGGTCCGATAATCAGTTGAGATCTGCTTGCCGAGCTCGGCGACCCGTCGCTGCAGCGCCTCGGCGGTCACAAGCACCTCTCCCAGGCCGGGCTCGACGGCGACGCGCGCGGGGGTGGCCACCTCGGGGAGTCTAGTTGAGGGGCGGCGGCTCATCCGCCGGGGCGCCCACGTGGTGGGAGCCTGACCATCTCAAGCACGCCATCCTCGATCACCGCGCCCGCCAGTCCGCCCACATGCAGCTCGGCCCTGCCCCCGCGCCGCCCGAGCGCGAGGAGCTCGCCGACGCGATCGCCCGCCTGCGGCACGTAGGTTCCGGCGGCGGCCTCGGCCAGCCGCACGACGATCAGCCGGGCGAGCGCCTCCGGCAGCTCGCCGAGGCGTGCGACCGGGATGCGCAGGGCGCCACCGAGCTCCTCTGCGACCAGGCTGTCGAGCAGCTCGGTCTCGGCGCGCAGCAGCGCCGCCGTTCGCAGGACGTTGGCCTCGGCCGCCGGATGCACCGCCCGCAGCGCCGGCAGCAGCCCGTTGCGCACGCGGGTCCGCGCGTAGCGCTCGTCCTCGTTGCTCTCGTCCTCGCGCCAGCGCAATCCCCGCGCTTGACAGTAGGCGGCTGTCTGCTCGCGCGTCACGCCGAGCAGTGGCCGGATCAGCCTCCCGTCGGCGGCGACCATCCCCAGCAGCGCCCGCCGGCCGGGCGACGCCGCCAGCCTGTAGAGGATCGTCTCGGCCTGGTCGCTCGCCGTGTGCCCCGTGGCGATGAGCGCATCGGTCTTCTCCGCCGCGGCCTCAGCGGCCGCGTAGCGCAGCTCCCGAGCCCACGCCTGCACGTTGCCGGCCGGGTTGGGGGGACCCTGTCCGGGCGATGGCCGCGTCGCGCGAACGACCTTCAGCGCGACGCCGAGCCGCTCGCAGAGCTCCCCGCAGAAACGCTCGTCGTCGTCCGCCTGCTCGCGCAATCCGTAGTTGACGTGAAGCGCCGTCACCTGCGCCGGGCCGCACAGCGAGGCGGCCACATCGAGCAGGCAGGTCGAATCCCTCCCGCCGGAGAGCATGGCGAGGAGCGGGCGGCCCTGCGCGAGCAGCCCCCCGGCGCGGACGGTCTCGCGAACGTCCTCGTCGACCATGCGGCTAGGTCCTTCGGGAGGCGGTGAACAGCTCGGTCGGCTCTGAGAAGCCCTTGAGCCTCACCTCGCCGATCCGGTCGAAGTCCACCCCGTCGATGGCGGCGGCCATGTCTACCACCGGCCGGGTCACCAGCACCTCCCCGCCTCCCGCCCGCGCGACGACCCGCGCCGCCTGGTTGACGTCACGGCCGTAGTAGTCGCCGTCCCGATAGAGAGCCTCGCCGTAATGCAGGCCGATGCGCGGCTGCGGCTCCGCAGGCGCGGTCCCGGAGGCGAGCTCGACCGCCCACCCCGCCAGGGCCACCGGGTCCGAGCCGACGATCATGACCTCGTCGCCGAGGGTCTTGATCACGCGGGCGTCGGCCGGGAGCGTCTGCGCGACGGCCTCGACGAAGCGCTCGACGGTGCTGACCGCGGCCTCGTCCCCCCGCTCGACGGTCAGGCGTGCATATCCGGCGAGGTCGGCGAACGCGATCGCCACCCGCAGCCGGCCCTCCTCGAGCGCCTCGCCGAGATCGACCTCCATGTGGCCGATCATGTCCTGCTCGACGAAATGCGCGAGCAGCCTGCCGTGCAGATAGTTCATGAACGGCGCCGCGAACGGAAGCACCTCGCGCGCCAGCCCCTCCATCTCCTCGGCGATCTCGACGCTCGGCACGCCGGCGCGCATCAGTGGCTCGTGCACGTAGAGGTGGACGAGCCGCACCTCGGCGTCGGCGATCTGGGCGATGACCTGGCCGTAGACGCGCATCAGCTGCAGGAAGGCGGGGAGCGGGATGCCGGCGGCCAGCACGGCGGCGGCGTAGCGCATCATCTGCACGTCTTCCTCGGACATCGCGTCAAGCGACGCGGGGCTGAGTCCCATCGTCGCGTAGATCCGCCTGATCAGCTCGGAGTCCAGGCCGCTCGAGCGTGCCGCTTCCTTGAGCGAGTGGCGCGGTTCGGAGCTTGAGAGCAGGTTCTCGATCGGGCCGACCGCCAGCTGACCGCTGTCGCTCGCGCGCTTGATCTCCTTGAGCGCGTGTCCCCTGGCGCGCAGGCGCGCCACGACACGCACATAGGCGGCCGCCGCGGGGGTCCAGAGCCCCTCGTAGCCCGGCACCAGCCCCATCTGCAGCCATCTGCGCACGGTCGCCGGGGAAACGCCGGCCCGCGTGGCCACCTGCGCGAGCGTCAGCTCGCCCGTCTCAGAGGCGGGATCGTTGTCGGGCTTGGCCACTCAAGCGCACGACGCGACGGGCAGTCCCATGCGAGGGAGTCTAAAGTCGCCGCCCGTGTCGCACAGCGACCCCATTCACCTGCGTCCCACCGCTCCGCTGGCCGAGCGCGTCCTGCTGCCCGGCGACCCCGGACGCGCGCTGGCCCTCGCCCAGTCGCTGCTGAAGGCCCCGCTCATGTTCAACCATCACCGTGGCCTGTGGGGCTATACGGGCCTCGCGCCCGACGGCGAGCCGCTGACGATCCAGTCCACCGGCATGGGCGGCCCGTCGGCAGCGATCGTGCTCTCTGAGCTGGTCGCCATGGGCGCGGCCAGCGCGATCCGCGTCGGTAGCTGCGGCGCGCTCGCGCCGGGGCTGGCGCTGGGCGACCTGGTGATCGCGACGGAGTCGATCTGCGCCGACGGCACGTCGCGGGCGCTCGCGGGAAAGGATCGCGTCGCTGCGGACCCCGGCCTGACCGAGGCCCTGGCGCACGAGGCGCCGTCGGCGCGCACAGGCGCGATCGTCAGCGTGGACCTCTTCTACGACGCGCGCCTGCCGCCCGAGGCCGACGACGCGCTCGCGGTCGAGATGGAGGCCGCCACCCTGTTCGCGATCGGAGCCTCCACCGGCGTGCTGGTGGCCTGCATCCTCGCGGTCTCGGACACGTTCGACGCCGCCGGAGGACGCGAGCGCATCGGCGACGAGCCGCTGCTGGGCGCGGCTGAAGCGAGCGGCGCAGCGGCGATCGGCGCGCTGAGCCGCTAGGACTTCTTCGGCTTCGCCCGCCTGGCCCTGGGTGGCTTGGAGGCGGGCGTGCCGGCCGCAGACGGCCTCGGGGACTGATCGAGCCTCTCCGTCAGCTTCGCGAGCTGTGCCTCGATCGCGGCGAGACGCTCGCCGATCTCCGACGGCTCGACCGCGCTCGGCGACATCGTGCGGTCGAGCCGCTCGACGCCGTCCTCGATGCCCTCCAGACGGTGTGAGACCGAGCGAAGTCGTCTGGTCAACCGTTCGATGTCGGCCGCCGACGGCAGGTTCAACGCGCCGAGCGCGACCTCCTGTGCCTGTGCCGCCTTCTCGCGCGCGTCGAACGCCCGGCCGATCGCGCTGGTCAGAAACGGGCTTTCGAGCAGCTCTCCGAGCGCCTTGCCCAGGCGATCCTCGGTTCCGCCGCTCAGGCGATCGCGGAGGTTCTTGGCGGCGTTGCTCGCGTCGGACATCTCGGCTCCTGGAATTCGGGTGAAAGGGCCCGCCAGAGCGCTGGCAGCGTTCGTCGACCTGCGGCCGGACGGTAAGGATACGGTGCAGAGATGCCCGAGCGGCTGTTCATCTTCGTCCAGATGGAGTTCCCGTGGGCTCTGGGCCCGGCGGACGGCCGCTATCTGCTCAGAGGACGCGTGGACGGCGGCGCGGAGCACGTCGTGGTGGTGAACACGATCGGAGCTCGCCGCGCCGGCTTCGGGCGCCCGCCACAAGGCCCCGGCAGGCGTCCTTCGATATTCGAGCGGCGCCGCTCACGCGGCCCGGGACGGGAGGCGACCGCGGAGGCCGCGCCGGTCCTCACGACACGCGTGACCGTCATCGACCCGGTCCCGCTGTCGGCGGAGCACCAGGCCCGCGCCTGGCTGGCCGATCTCGATCGCGATCGTGACGTCCGCGCGGCCGTGGCGGTGATCAACCGCGTCGTTCACCTGCACCGCATCGCCTCCGCCGACCCCTACGCGCGAGAGGTCTCCCCCGCTCAGGCGCTCGTGATCAGGGCCGGGTGGGGCGAGGGCGAGCAGGTGGCCGACGGCCGCTGGCTGCACGCCAGCGAGCTGCCCTGGACGGCGCGGACGCGCCGGCAGGCCGGCTCACGGCGGACGAGCGTCGATCGCTCGTCGGCGCTGCGGCCACTCGAGCGCCTCGCCGCGCTGCTGGGCGCCCGCAGCGACAGCCTGCTCTGCGAGGAGCTTGCGCTGCGCGCGCGGCTCGATCTCGACCATGGCCGCGTGGAGCATGCGGCGCTCGAGCTCGATCACGCCTTCGCCACCGCCATTCCCGAGCTGCGCGGCGAGGGCCGCCAGGATCTCGCGCTGCGGATCGCCGAGCTCGAGCAGCTGCGCGGCGGGGTCTCCACCCAGGCGCAGGCCGCACTTCCCGACGGGAGCGGGCAAACACCGCGCGAGCCCGACGAGGACGCCGTCCGCCATGGGCTCGAGCGCCTGGAAGCCGCGCTACGGGCCCGCACAGCGACCGGCTTCGCTCGCCGCTAGCGCCGCCAGTCGCCCGGCGACCACGCCGAATCTCGGCGGCCGGCCGTAGAGTGACGGGTCATGGACCCCACCGTGACCGCGATCGGAACCTGGAGCGGCGGGCGCTTCATGCACTTCGGCGAGCCGCTGGACGACGATCGCCTGACGGCGCTGCTGCGCCCGGGCGCGGGCATCGACACGGTCATCACCGCAGACGCCTATGGCGCCGGCGCAGGCGACCTCGCGCTCGGCAGCGCGCTGCGCGGCGTCCCCCGCGAGCAGTACTGCGTCGTCGGCGCGATCGGACACGACTTCTATCGCGGTGAGCGCGACGGCGCCAAGGGCTTTCCCCGCTTCACCGACCCGCGCCTGCGAGCGGAGGGCGAGTACGCCGACTACATCCGCATGGCGACCGAGCGCAGCCTCGAGCGCTGCGGGGTGGACCGCTTCGACGTGCTGCTCCTGCACAACCCCGATCGCACGGGCTACTCGAGCGCCGCCGTGTGGGATGGCATGCAGGCGGTGCGCGACGCCGGGCTCACGCGGTCGCTCGGTGTCGCTCCCGGCCCGGCCAACGGCTTCACGCTCGACCTGATCGAGTGCATGGAGCGCTTCGGGTCACAGATCGACTGGGCGATGATCATCCTCAGCCCGATGGAGCCATGGCCGGGCGAGCTCGTGCTCCCGGCTGCGGCGAAGCACGATGTCAAGCTGATCACGCGCGTGGTCGACTACGGCGGCCTCTTCCACGACGACGTCCTGCCCGGCCACCAGTTCGCCGAGCACGACCATCGCCGCTTCCGCCCCGACGGCTGGGTCGGTGAGGGCCGCGAGCGGCTCGAGCAGATGCGCCCCTACGCCGAGCGCCACGGGCTGACGATGCTGCAGCTGGCCTGCGCCTGGAACCTCGCCCAGCCCGCCGTCGGCTGCGTGGCGCCGACGCTGATCCAGGAGAGCGGGCTCGAGGCGCGACTGATCGAGGACAAGCGCGCCGAGCTGGCGGCGGTGGATGGTGGGCAGCAGCTCAGCGCGGACGAGGTGCAGGCGATCCGCGCGATCGGCGACAACACGGGCTGCATGACGCTCAAGGGGGCGAGGCTCGACCACGTCGGCGCGCCGCTCGCGGACCGCTGGCAGCTCGACGAGGAGCTCGCTGCGCTGGCCTGTCGCTGGAGCATCGACCCCCGGCGTGATCTGAGCGAGCATGCAGCGGTGGGCCAATGACGACTGCAAGGGGGAGCGCATGAGCATCGATGTGACGGGCTTCAAGGAAGGGCAGAAGGCGATGTGGACGGCCGGGGACTACCCCGAGGTCGCACGCAGGATCGAGACGGTCGGAGAGTACGTCGCCGAGCGCGCGGGCGCCGCCCCCGGCCTCGACATGCTCGACGTCGCGACCGGCAGTGGGAACGTCGCGCTCCCGGCGGCGCTCGACGGCGCAAAGGTGACGGGCCTCGACCTGACGCCGAAGCTGCTGGATGTCGCCCGGGCGAGGTCCCGCGACGCGGGCGTGGAGATCGAGCTGGTCGAGGGCGACGCCGAGGATCTGCCGTTCGCAGACGCGTCCTTCGATCGGGTGACCTCGTGCTTCGGTGTGATGTTCGCTCCGCGCCACGGTGTGGCCGCTCGAGAGCTGATCCGCGTCACCCGTCCCGGCGGCAGGATCGTGGTGACGGCTTGGACGCCGGACGGGTTCGTCGGCAGGAACTTCCAGAGCGTCGCGAGCTACATGCCGACGCCTCCGCCGGAGCTGAAGCCGCCGGTGATGTGGGGCAGCGAGGACCACGTCCGTGGTCTGTTCGAGGGCACCGGAGCGGAGCTGTCCTTCGAGCGGCGCACGGTCACGTTCGCCGGTGAGTCGGTCGAGGGCTGGCTCGCGGAGGACGAGAGGATGCTCGGCCCCGCCGTGATGGCCAGGGCGGCGCTCGAGTCCCAGGGTCGCTACGAGGATCTGCGGCGGGACATGCTGGCGCTGTACGAGGACTGCAACGAAGCCGACGACGGCAGCTTCAGAGTCGAGTCCGAGTACCTCGTGACCGTCGCGGAGATTCCGGCCTAGCGCTCGAGCATCCCCTCGAGCTTGGCGAGGGCGCCCGCTCCGCATGGCCAAGGCGCACCACCGGCGTCAGCGCCCCTGAAAGCGCGGCGCGCGTTTGCCGAGGAAGGCCGAGATCCCCTCCTTGGCGTCGTCGCTCGCGAAGACCTTCGCGAAGGCGCGCTTCTCCGCCTCGATGCCGGCGTCGAGGCTCCCGTCGGCTGAGACGCCCTTGATCTCGGCCACGGCGAGCGGCGCCTGCGCGGCGAGCTTTCGCGCCCATGCAAGCGCCGTGTCGAGCAGTTCGTGGTCCTCGACCAGACGGCTGGCGAGACCGAGCTCGAACGCCTCGTCGGCCAGGATCGGGTCCCCGACGAGGTTCATCTCCAGCGCCTTGCTCGCTCCGACCAGGCGCGGCAGGCGCTGCGTGCCGCCGAAGCCGGGGATGATCCCGAGCTTGATCTCGGGCTGGCCGAACAGCGCCGACCGGGCGGCGATGCGCATGTCGCAGGCCATCGCGAGCTCGCAGCCTCCGCCGAAGGCGAGGCCGTTCACGGCCGCGATCGTCGTGATGCCATCGCTGCCGAGCTCTTTGAACAGCTCGTGCGCCGCATTGATGAGCTGCTCGCCGGAGGACTCGTCCATGCTCGTGAACGCCTTGATGTCAGCGCCGGCCGAGTACAGGAAAGGGTTCGACGAGGCGATCACGAGCGCCCGCACATCTGAGTCCTTGACCGCGCGCCAGACCTTCTCCAGGTCCTGCACGACCTGCGGAGAGATCGAGTTCATCTGGCCGTTGGCCAGCCACGCGATCGCGACTC
>JAOPZB010000149.1 GCA_025964355.1 Solirubrobacterales bacterium
TGGAGGTGCTCGGCGCGAACGGCTCGTGCACGTGGACGAAGTCGAGCTCGACGCTGGTGAGCGCTTCCTCGACGGTTCGCGCCACGTCGATCGGCAGGGCCGAAGGCCTGCGTCGCGGCGCGGCCACGACGTAGATCACCTCGCCGACGGCGAGCACCCGCGGGCTGCCTGAATCGGTTCCCTCGAGCAGGCTCTGCCGATCGCCCCGCGCCCCGCGAAGCGCCTTGCGCGAGTCGCGTACGCGCTCCTGCGAGCGCGAGGGGGCGAGGATGAGCACGCGATGCCCGCGCCGTGAGAGCTCCGTGGCCGCGCCGCGTACGTATGCGTTGACCTCGTTGTCCTCCGCCTCCCACGGATACGGCGTGACATGCGCGATCGCGAAGCGGGGCTTGGGCACGTAAGGAGGATACGGGCGACCGGTCCGCAGACGAACCACGTCCGCGCGGCGCACCGGCCGCGGTGCCATGCGCGCCCGTCCTGTGCGCTACTTGCGCGGCTCGATCGTTCGCCCAGTCGGGCCCTGCGGCGTCCGGGTCAGCGGCCGCTTCGCGCGCGACTTCGCCGCGAAGCGGTCACAGGCGCCTTGGCTGCGCCAGATGCCTTGGACGCCGCGCCAGATGCTTTGGATGCTTTGGCGCGCGAGCCCGGCAGGCCGGAGTACCTCGCGATGAACTTCTCGGTGTCGGCGCGCGCCCGGTCGTCGGGGCGCTGCTCGTGCGGCGACTTCATGAGGTAGGAGGAAGGCCCGTCAAGCTGGCCGCCGACGCCATGGTTGAGCGCGAGCTTGCAGCAGCGAACGGCGTCGATCACGATGCCCGCCGAGTTCGGCGAGTCCCACACCTCGAGCTTCAGCTCGACGTTCAGCGGCACGTCGCCGAAGGCCTGGCCCTCGACGCGGATGTGCGCCCACTTGCGATCGGTCAGCCAGGGCACGTAGTCCGACGGGCCTATGTAGACGTCGTCGGCGGGCAGCTTCTCGTCCATGATCGAGGTGACCGCGTTGGTCTTGGAGATCTTCTTGGACTCCAGCCGCTCGCGCTCGAGCATGTTGTAGAAGTCCATGTTGCCGCCGACGTTCAGCTGCGATGTCCGCAGTATCTTCACGCCGCGGTCGTCGAACAGGCGGGCGAGCGTGCGGTGCACGATCGTCGCGCCGACCTGTGACTTGATGTCGTCGCCGACGATCGGAAGTCCGGCCTTCCTGAAGCGCCTGTTCCAGTAGTCCTCTCGAGCGATGAAGACGGGAATGCAGTTGACGAACCCGCAGCCCGCCTCGAGCACCTGCTCCACGTACCACTTGGTTGCCTGCTCGGAGCCGACCGGGAGATAGGAGACGACCACATCGGTGTGGGTCTCCTTGAGGATCTTCACGATGTCGGCGGTCTCGCCCGGCGCCTTGGTGATCTTCTCCTTGAGGTACTTGCCGAGGCCGTCATGGGTCATGCCGCGGTGGACCGGCACCCCGAGGCTCTTCGGCACCTTGGCGAAGCGCATCGTGTTGTTCTGCCCTGCCCAGATCGCCTGGCCGAGGTCCTTGCCGACCTTGGCGGCGTCGATGTCGAAGGCGGCCGTGAACTCGATGTCGCGAACGTGGTAGCCGCCGAGGTCGACGTGCATCAGTCCGGGGACCCGCTCATCGGGGTCGGCGTCGCGATAGTGGTGCACGCCCTGAACGAACGCCGAGGCGCAGTTGCCGACGCCGACGATCGCGACTCGCACCTTCTCTGACTGGTAGCGCCCGGCGCCGTTGTTGGCGGACGCGCCGTTGCTCTGGGCGCGGCCGTTGCTGTGCTCCTTGATCACGAGTGAGATGTCCTTTGCGAGGGCGCGTTGGCCCGGTCGAGGAAGGCGCGAAAGGCCTTCCTGCTTCTCAGATAGGACGGCCGGATGCCGGATCGAGCCGCCGGGAGAGACTACTCCGCGGGGCGCCGAAGGTCACACCAGCAGCTCACGGCGAACGTGCCAGATGCGCTGGGCGACCGTGATCACGCTGAGCGCCGCCAGCAGGTAGACGGCCGGCTGCAGCAGCTCGAAGTCGCCGAGCGAGGCGCCTTTGGCGAAGATCAGGCCGACGGCGAGGATCACCACGCGCACCGGTCGCGTCGCGATCCCGACCTTGCACTCGACCCCCAGCGCCTCGGCGCGCGCGCGGGTGTAGCTGACCATCAGAGAGGCGAGCACGGAGACGATGACCGCCGCCGCCCCCGCGCGGTTGCCATGCTGGGCGAAATAGGCCGCCACGGCGGTCAGCACGATCCCCTCCTCGATGCGGTCGAGGGTCGAGTCCAGAAAGGCCCCGAACGGCGTGCCCTTCCCTGACATGCGCGAGTAGCGCCCGTCGAGCGTGTCCATGATCGACCCGACGATGAACGCGACGCCGCCGAGGAAGAACAATCCTTCCCAGACGAGGACCGCGGCGAGCACGTTCAGGACGAAGCCGGTCAGCGAGATCGTGTTCGGCGTGAGGCGGGACTCGATCAGGCGGTTGCGAACCAGCTCCCGCCTTTCGCCCGCTCCGATCGGAGCGCGCGCCCCCCGCGGGGCAGACCGGTAGGAGCTGCGCCGCGTGCGACGCGGCGCGTGTTGCCTGGGCGGCGTCATCCTCGCGTGCCCGTCTAGCTGCTCGCGGTGAGGCGGACGGGAGCCACCGAGGGCGGCCTGCGCCCGCCGCTGCTGCTGGGGGCCGAAGGCGAGAAGCGCCATACCGAGGGGCGCGCCCGGGCGAGCCAGCTCGCGCCGTAGGCGGAGGCGCCGGCGGTGAGCGCTCCGAGCAGCGCGTCGACGATGAAGTGGTTTGCGGTGACGACGATCACGAACGTCATCAGCAACGGGTAGAGCAGCCACAGCACGCGAACGGCTCGCCGGCGGACGAGAAGCGCGAGCGAGCTCCCGATCATCAGGGCGAACGCCACGTGCATCGACGGAACCGCCGCATACGGGTTGAACAGCGAGCTCATCGAAGCGCTCGTGTGCGAGACGTTCACGGGCGTGAAGTCGGAGACGGTGTCGATGAAGCCCCACTCGGGCATGAAGCGCGGCGGGGCGGTCGGAAAGACGGTGTAGCCGACGAGCGCGATCGCCATCGCGATCATGAACATGTTGCGCACGAAATAGAAGTTGCGGTTGTGGCGGACGTAGAGGTAGAGCAGCGCCGTGATGGTCACCGATCCCTGGGCGTTGACGTACAGCCAGCTGGCGAGGCCCATCACGAAATGGCTGCCCGACGCCCACGCCTGGACCGAGGGCTCGATGAACAGGTGCAGCGTGCGCTCCAGCGCGATCAGGTCGCGAGCGTGCGCGAACGCCGCGTTGGCGCTTCCGTCGGCGAGCCCGCGCACGAGCATGTATGCGAAGTAGGCGGCGGCGAAGAGCGAGACCTGCCGCAGCGCGTCCACCCATCCACGCGGCAGGACGCGCGTCTGCAGCACACGAGCGCGAGCGACCATCTCCGACAGCCTAAACGACGACGAACACCGATGAAGGGTGGACCGGCGGGCTCCGCGCTTTCAAGACACTCGCGGGAAGGAACCTGTAGGAGGCGGTGTCGTAGTGGTCGCAACCGCACTCCCAGGAGGTCTTCGATGCGCAAGCTGATGGCAGCAACTCTGATGTCGCTCGTAGCCGCAGGACTCGCGCCGGTCGGCTCCCTCGCCGCTCCCAATCCGAGCGGGACGGGCAAACCGAGCCAGTCGTGCCAGGAAATCCTGCCGCCTGAAGGTGAAGGAAGAGTCCCTGGCAAAAGCTCCTCCTCGCCCGGCTCGCCTTTCAACGAGCCTGGACTGGCCAGCGAACTTGGCGGTACCGGAGGACGGAACTACAGCGAAAAGTCTCAATACGACGTGGCCTGCTATCAGGTCTCCCAGCACTGAGCCGCGACTGATCGGCGAAGGAGGAGTCGCGGACGTCCGTCCGCGACCCGCTCGGGGACTCAGCTACAGCGTGGCCCGTGGCTGAACACGCGCGCGAGCGAGAAGCGGATGATGACGTGCAGGCGCCCGGCGCCCCGGGCGCGCACCTCCGTCCAGTCCCCTGGGGCGCGCTGGACGCAGCCACGGCCGCCGGCGATCGTCCAGTAGGGGCTGAAGTGGAGAAGCACGGTGAATGCACCGGCGTTTGGCGCCACAAGCGTGAAGGAGTCGCTGCCGACCTGGGTCAACCTCGCCGGAGCAGGCACGAGCGGCTGAGCGCCGAGGACGGCGAACAGACGCCAGTGCGGCGAGCTCCACACCTCGCGCAGATAGGCCGGCGGGCCTGCTCCTACGCCGCGCAGCAGTCGGGCCTCCGACATCGCGGAGTAGTCCAGCGGAGCGTCCGGGAGGGCCACGTAGGACACGCCCTGTTCTGAGAGCCACGCGCGGTAGCCCGCCGGCGTCACCGGCGCGGAGGCGTAGAAGAGCCCGTTGCGCAGGCGGTCGAGCTGGCGCTCCCAACCGCGGGCGAGCATGACCTCGGGCGCCACCCAGCGCGCCTCCCAGTGGGCGACGGTCGCGACCACCTCGATGCGGGCCGGGGCGGCGGCGTAACCGACGCCGACCGCCCGCAGCTCGTTGAGCAGCGGCGTGTAGTAGGACGCCTTGACCGCTGGATCGGATACGGCGGCGGCGAAGTCCGCGACGGGGGCGTTGGCCTGCCAGTAGAGCAGCGCCGGCGCGAGCACGACCAGCAGCAGCCTGCGGCGGTCCGTCGCAGCCGCGCCGGCGAGCAGGCACGCCGCCACGGGGCCCGCGGCGAGCGCGCCGAGCCGGTCGACGTTGCCGCCGACGGCGGTCGGGATCACGTAGGAGGCGGTCAGCGCGGCGGCGTAGAGCCAGGCGCCCATGCGCAGCACCCGCTGATCGCCGGGGATGATCACGGCGATGAGGAGCACACCGGCGAGTGCCGGGTAGAAGGCCGAGGCCGCGAACGGCTGCGACCCTCCTTCCGGGAACATCAGCACGAGCAGCGCGATCGGCCCCAGCGCCGCGACGATCAGCGCCGCCGGCCAGCGGCGCGCGGGGCCGGCGAGCGCCCAGGCGAGGAACGCGAGCGCCAGGAACGCGCCGGCGACCGGGCTCGCGAGCGAGGTGAGGAGCGTGAGCGCGAGCGCCCAGCCGGGGTGGCGCCGCTGGGCGAGCACCAGCGCGCCGAGGCCGAGCGCCAGCCCCAGATCGAACGGCACGCGGCTGGAGAGCAGGCCGATGGCTGCGCCGAGCGCGAACCAGATGGACGCGACACGCGTGGCGCGGGCGGGGAAGCGGCCATTGATCAGCAGCGCGAACAGCGCTGCCGCCCCCGTCATCGAGATGGCGGTGAGCAGCGGCGCTCCGATCGCGGCCCCGAGCCCGGGGGCGAGCAGCGAGTAGGCCGGAAGGTGGTGGCCGCCGTACCACGAGTTGTCCCACAGCGTGAACCCGACGCGGGCGAAGAGATCGCTGCGGTAGGAGGCCGCGGCGAGGTCGCTGCTGGCCGGCGTGAGGATCAGATAGACGAGGCCGAGCGCCGCCGTGATCGTCCAGGCGGGCAGGCCCGCCGGCAGCGCGCCAGTTCGACGAAGCGGCCAGCCCAACCGGCGCTCTTGCACGGCCTCGCTCACCCGCTGCTCATCAGCGACCTCGCTCACTCGGCGCTCAGAAACGCCACCACGCGGTCGATGAGGTCCGGACGGTCAAGCCAGGGCCAGTGGCCGGCGTCCGGGAGCTCGAGCAGCTCCGCGTGCGCAAGCGCGTTCGCGTACTCGCGACCGAAGCGAGCCGGGATGTAGGGATCGCGCATGCCCCAGGCGACGAGCGCCGGCACCTGCAGGGACGCGAGCCGCTCTCCCGCCGCGGCCAGCACGGCGGAGGGCGAGCTGCGGTAGAGGCGCAGGATCGCGCGCTGGGTGCCCTGGTCGAAGTGGTCGAGCACGCTGTCCAGCCAGGTGGCGGGCATCGGCCCGGGCGTCGCGTTGCCCTCGCGCGAGAGCAGGCGCAGCACCGGACGCGAGGTGGCGCCCATGACCAGCTCGCCCAGCACCGGCGTGCGCCACATGCGTGCCGTGCGGTGCCAGCGGTAGCCCGGCAGGAACGGCACGGCGTTGATGATCACCAGACGCTCCACGCGAGCGGG
>JAOPZB010000151.1 GCA_025964355.1 Solirubrobacterales bacterium
GCCGCCCGCAGGGACCGCGCCGCCGGCAAGCCCGGCTGCGCCGCCCGGCGAAGCGCGCACGCTCGTGGGGGCCGTGCGCATGCTCGACGGCACGCCGGTCGCGGGCGCGCGCGTGGTGCTCCAGGCCAGGACGGTGAGCCGCAGGGGCGAAGTGGTCGCCGAGCGCCCGATCGGCGAAGCCGTCAGCGACGCGGCCGGCGGCTGGTCGCTCGCGGCGATCGTCTCGCCATCTGGGCGGGGCATGTCGCTGCGCGCCCTGTTTGCCGGCTCGAGCGGCCTCGGGGCGGCCGTCTCTGAGCCGCTGGACCTTCCGGCGCCGCTGGCGATCAGCCCGCCGCAGGCGCCTGCGAGCGCTCCGCCGCCCAGTCCGCCAGCAGCTGCGCCTCCCGCGTCGTGAGGCCGTGCTCGGGGACGGTCTGCACGAGCAGCGTCGGGGCGCTTCGGGCCGCGGCCCAGTCCTCGCAGGCGGGGCCGAGCGCGTCGTCTATCCATGCAAGAGCGCGACCAGCGGCGTAGGCGTCGATCGACTCGAGCTTCCAGTGGGCCTTCGTCTGGCGCGTCCCCTGAACGCCGGCAGCAAAGCGCAGATAGGGCAGCACGGGCAGTCCGAGCAGGTGGGGGAGGTACTCGTTGGCCTTCTCCTCCCAGCCGCTGGCCCAGACGAGCTCAAATGATGCCTGCAGGGCAAGCAGGTGAGCGGCGGCGGCGGACGAAAGGAAATGCGGTATGCCGTCGATCGAATGGAAGGACCCGTCGGCTGCGGGGCGCCCGCCGGGGACGGCCGGCGCCGCGCCGAACAGCGAGATGACGCCGTCGATGTCGACCATCAGCAGCGGCCTGGAGCGGTCTGTTGAAGCACCGACGCGCTCTTTAGGTTGCATACAGGTTGGGACGGGTACTCTGCCGAGGACGGTTGATCTGCCGATTTGGCCTTCGGCGAGTAAAGCACCCCACTGGCTCAGTCGATGGATCAATCGGTCCCCGACCTCTCATTTATGAACCTAGACCTAGGCATCTTCCTAGCCTTAGCTTGCGCATTCATCGCGAACTTGGGCTTCTTCTATAAGTACCGCGGCGCCAACGAAGTGCCGAAGGTGCAGGTCCTGCACCCCTTCCGCTCCGCAAGGCGCCTGTACTCGTCGAAGTGGTTCACGCTGGGCATGCTGACCGCGACGGCGAGCTGGGGCCTGCACGTCGGCGCGCTGGCGCTGGCGCCGATGTCGGTCGTCCAGGTATCGCTGGCGGCGGGCGTCGTGTTCATCGCGGTGATGGCCGAGCGGATCTTCGGCTTCCAGGTGGGACGGCGCCAGTGGCTCGGACTGATGCTGACCGCCGCGGGGCTGGTGCTGCTGGGCCTGACGCTGCCGCAGATGCATGGCGCGCACTCGCACTTCTCAGACGCGGCGATGATCTCCTTCGAGGCCGGCCTGTTCGGTCTCGGCGGCCTGTTGCTGATGGGACCGCGGATGGGCGGGCCGGTCGAGCATCACGGCGTGATGCTCGGCGGTGCGGCAGGGATCCTGTTCGGCGTCTCGGACACGGCGATCAAGGCGCTGACGGGTATCACGGGCAGCCACGGGCTGCTCGGCCTGGTGCTGAGCCCATGGCTTGGAGTGGCCGTGGCCGCGTCGATCGTGGCCTTCTACGCCTCCGCACGGGGGCTGCAGGACGGCGACGCCGTGCCGGTGATCGCGGTCACGGGCACCGCGGCGAACATCGCCGGAATCGCCGGAGGGATCGTCGTGTTCGGCGACCCGATGGCCGGGAGCACGATCGGTGTGGTGCTCCAGTCGCTGGCCTTCGTGCTGGTGATCCTGGCCTCGGCTCTGATGCCGGCGCCGGTGCGCGCGGCGGGCGCGGCCCAGGCCGCATAGCGCTGCTAGCATCTGCGCTCGCATGCCGACCACATCTCAGCTCGTCCGCAAGGGACGCGTCACCCCCAAGAAGAAGCTCGCGACCCCCGGACTGAAGTCGGGCAAGGGTCGCAAGAAGAAGGTCTCGGCGCCGCAGCGGCGCGGGGTCTGCACGCGCGTCTACACGACGACGCCGAAGAAGCCTAACTCCGCGCTGCGCAAGGTCGCGCGCGTGCGCATCTCCGGCTCGATCGAGGTAACCGCCTACATCCCCGGCGAGGGGCACAACCTGCAGGAGCACTCGGTCGTGCTCGTGCGCGGCGGCCGCGTCAAGGACCTGCCGGGCGTGCGCTACAAGGTCGTCCGCGGGACGCTCGACGCCGCCGGGGTCAGCGACCGCAAGAAGGCGCGCTCGCAGTACGGCGTGAAGAAGAAATAGATGCCCCGTAGAGCAGCCGCCCAGATCCGCCCGGTGGAGGCGGACTCGATACATCGCTCGAAGCTCGTCCAGCAGGTCATCAACAATGTGATGATCTACGGCAAGAAGTCCACAGCCGAGCGGATCGTCTACGACGCGCTCGCGCTGATCGCCGAGCGCAGCGACAAAGACCCGATCGAGACGCTCGACGCGTCGATCAAGACGCTCACGCCGACGCTCGAGGTCCGCTCCCGCCGAGTCGGCGGCGCGACCTACCAGGTGCCGGTCGAGGTCCCCTCCCGGCGCGCGCGCACGCTCGCCGTGCGCTGGCTGGTGGAGTTCGCTAGGCAGAGGCGCGAGAAGACGATGGCACAGCGGCTTGCGAACGAACTGATGGATGCCCAGTCCCAGCAGGGCGGCGCCTACAAGCGCAAGGACGACATCTACCGCATGGCCCAGGCCAATAAGGCCT
>JAOPZB010000174.1 GCA_025964355.1 Solirubrobacterales bacterium
CCGTCGACGATCGGCAGGGGGTATACGGCCGTCGCCACCAGCGCCCCGATGGCGCCGCCGCCGAGGAACAGGGCGAGCACCACGGCCGGCCCGTGGCGGCGCTCGATCAGCCAGCCGAAGATGCCGACGGCGACCAGCGTCACGAACGCATAGAGCCCGTGGACGTAGGCGAACTGGCTCGTGAAGAGCTTCCACCAGCTGCCGTGAAGCGGGCCGATGATCGCCATTTCCGCGAACAGGCTCGGCTTCGCGTGCCAGGCGATCCATGCGCCGCATCCGGCGGCGACCAGCGCGATCGTCGCATACGGTCGGGTGGCGCTCCAGCGGCCCCCACCGACCCCTATGCCAGCGCTGCCGAGGCCTCGTCCGCTGCGCAGCGATGACGGCGCCAGCAGTCGTCGCAGGCCCCTACGACGACGCGGCGTTCTGCTGGGCGTGCGCGCCCGCGGCAACTTCGGCGCACGGCGCCGCAGGCGATGCCCGCAGTAGGGGCACTCCGTTATGTACGGGCTCACCTCTGATCCGCACTGCTTGCAAACCACGAACAGATCGGCCCCGGAGGTCATCGTCGGTCCATTCTAAGGACCTCCGGACCGCGTCCGGCTCGCCTCTGGAATACTCACGGCCATGCACCTTGGATACGACCAGAAGCTGTATATCCTCGCCTTCGACCACCGGGGCTCATTCCAGAAGAAGTTCTTCGGCATCGAGGGCGAGCCCGACTCCGAGCAGACCGCGATCATCGCCGACGCCAAGCACCTCATCTTCGAGGGGATGCTGCAGGCCGTCAGCGCCGGCGCCGACCCGTCGGTGACGGGCGTCCTCGTCGACGAGCAGTTCGGCTCGACGGTGCCGGCCGAGGCCCGCGAGCACGGCCTGAAGCTCGCCATGCCCGCCGAGCGTTCGGGCCAGAGCATGTTCGACTTCCAGTACGGCGAGGACTTCGGGGAGCACATCGAACGCTTCGACCCCGACTTCACGAAGGTGCTGGTTCGCTACAACCCCGACGGCGACGCCGCTGCCAACCGCGAGCAGCTCGGCAAGCTCAAGCGGCTGAGCGACTGGTTGCAGCAACACGAGCGCAAGTTCCTGTTTGAGCTGCTCGTGCCGGCGGAGGACTCCCAGCTGCAGCTCGTCGGGGGCGACAGCGAGCGCTACGATGCCGAGCTGCGCCCGGAGCTGATGCGCAGAGCGATCGCGGAGATCCAGGATGCGGGTATCGAGGTCGACATCTGGAAGATCGAGGGCGTCGACGACCGCTCGGACTGCGAGATGCTCGTCGCGCAGGCCCGCTCCGGCGGCCGCGATGGAGTCAGCTGCGTCGTCCTCGGGCGCGGCGCCGACGACGCGAAGGTCGAACACTGGCTGGCCACGGCGGCACCGGTTGACGGCTTCATCGGCTTCGCCATCGGGCGCACGATCTGGTGGGACCCGCTCAAGGCGTACGTCGACGGAAAGATCGAGCGCTCGGCGGGCGCGCGCAAGATCGCCGAGAACTTCCTGCGCTTCGTAGCGGTCTACGAGCGCGCCAAGATTCCAGTCGGCTCCTAGCAGCGCGGACGGCGCAAGCGCCATGAAGATGCGTCAGAGCCTCGCCGAGTGGGAGCGGGCGTTTGTCAAGGAGATCACGCTCGATCGCCGCAGGCGCGACTCACTGCGGCGTACCGCCGAGCAGCGCGCGGCCAAACGCCAGGTGCAGCGGCGTCAGAAGCGTGGCTCGATTCGCTTCTTCCTGCTCGTGCTCACGCTGATCATGACGGCGGTCATCGTCACCGTCGTCATGTTCCGCACGCTCTACCTGCTCTTGGGTTGACCGCCCTCGCCGAGGCCGCGCAGCGACTCGTCGGCCGGCGATCCCGCGGGCGCGTCGGCCCGTATAGGGCTGTCAGCGGAGTGCCCGTCGTTGCCCGACGTCACGGCGCCCGTTTCGCGGTGGATCTCGAGATAGATCTCCTTGCGAAACACCGGGACGTGCTGGGGTGCCTGGATGCCGATCCTCACCTTCTCGCCCATCACCGACAGGACGGACACCTCAATCTCGTCGCCGATCATGATGCTCTGGTTGGACTTGCGCGTCAGAACCAGCATTCGGTGCACCTTCCTCTTTGCCGATGGGCGACCGGCGCAACCCCAACGCCAGTCCGGCAAGCATAGTCCCAGGGACGGGGGAACGCGATGCGGACACCGTGGCATGCAACGCGGGCACCAGGCCCGGCAGTCCGCGGCGTCCGCCCCGGCTCGTGCCCGCGGCGCGCGCATGCCGCTTTGCGCTAGTCTCCCGGACCGTCCATGCCCCGAAGATCACTGCGCCCGCACCTCAACCAAATTCGCGCCTGGGTGCGACAGGGACGCACCGACGCTTGGGTCGCCCACCAGCTCGAGGTCAGCGTTCGCGACATAGAGCAGTTCAAGCGCCAGAACGAGCTCGTCAGCGACGAGGAGTCCGCGGATGGCACCAGCGCCGGCGACTACCCCGAGGAGATCGATCTGCGCGCCGAGGACGACGCCCTGATCGCAGCCGAGCTCGAGGCCGCCGAAGCCGAAGCCGAGCGCGATCGAAGCGAGGCGGACGATGTCGACGAGGAGGAGGACGACGGCGAGCCCGCCGGTCCCCGCAGCCGCCCCCGCCGCCGCCGGGGCGGGCGCGGGCGACGCTCCTCCCGCGCCGCGGCACCGTTGGAGGGAACCTTCGACCACGGCGAGGAGGGCTACGGCCTGTGGCTTGATCCGGCCATCCAGGACAACCCCGTCTACGCCGAGCACTGGGCCGGTCACCGGCCGGTCGAGGTCACCGTCGAAGAGGACAGGATCGTCATTCGCCGCACCGGCGATGACGGCTAGGCCCTGATCTCGCGCCGCCCGCCGGCGTAGTCGGCGGCCTCCCGCAGGTAGCGCGCGAAGGCAGCGTCGACCACGACGCCGGCTTCCCATGCCCAGGGCGCGTCCGGCGCCACGTTCATCGCGACCTGCAGGCACCAGTCGGTGCCCCGCTCGTAGAGCTCGACGAGCTCGGCGGAGGTGAAGCGCCCGCCGAGGCGGCGGCGAAGCTCAGACACCAGCGCGCCGGTAACGCGCTCCTGCAGGCGCGCGCGCTCCGGCGTTGCAGCCTGCAGCCGGCGCTCCCCCTGCTGCCACTGGTAGATCGCCGTCTCGAACGACATCAGCCGAGGCTAGCAGCGGCGCCGACCACGCCGGACAGTCGCGGCGCAAGAGCGCGCGCGGTCAATTCTTGGGCAGGCCGCTCACGACATACGGCTGCTCGCCGGGCTTCATCATGCCGAGCCGGCGCGCCTGTGCTTCGACCGTCGCAAGCTGGCTGAGCGTTGCGTGCTGGTGCAGGAGCGAGCGGTGTTCGCGTTCCATCGACGTCACCAGCGCGCGGTCATGGCTTGACTGGCGCCAGGTCGAGAACATGTGGATACCCGCGCTCAGGTACAGGTACAGCAGAGCCCCGATCACGCAGAGCATCGCGAGGCGCCCCACGCGATCCCAGCGCACTCCCGCGCCCGGACGACGAGCCCCGGCGCGGCGCTGGCCGCCGCGCGCCGGCGCAGGCCGTACGAGGGGACGCGCCGAGCGCGGATGGGTGGCCGATGCGCTGGGCATGCTGCAGACGCATTCGCCTCCGCGGTCGAACCTCCTCCCGCGGCGCGCCCCGCCGGTCGCGGTGCATCCCGGCGACCGCCCGCGCAGGTCCCAGGCGGCTCGGTCGGAGGAGCCTGCTAGCGGCCGCGGAAGGCCGCGCGACCCGGGAACTCGGCATCGGCGCCGAGCTGCTCCTCGATGCGCAGCAGTTGGTTGTACTTCGCGACCCTGTCCGAGCGCGACGGCGCGCCGGTCTTGATCTGCCCGCACCCGGTCGCGACGGCCAGGTCGGCGATGCTCACATCCTCGGTCTCTCCCGAGCGATGGCTCATGACCGCCGTGTATCCGGCGTCGCGCGCCATCGCGACCGCTTCGAGGGTCTCGGTGAGCGTGCCGATCTGGTTGACCTTGATGAGGATCGAGTTCGCCACGCCAGCGTCGATGCCCTTGCGCAGACGCTCGGTGTTCGTGACGAACAGGTCGTCGCCGACGAGCTGCACGGTGGCCCCGATCCGCTCGGTGAGCGTCCTCCAGCCGGCCCAGTCATCCTCGTCCATGCCGTCCTCGATCGACACGATCGGATAGCGCGCGGCCAGATCGGCCCAGTAGTCGGCGAGCTCGCCCGCGCTGAGCGTGCGGCCCTCATGCTCGAGCACGTAGGCACCGTCGCGGTAGAGCTCGCTCGTAGCCGGGTCCAGTGCGATCGCGACGTCCTCGCCCGGCCGGTATCCCGCAGCCTCGATGCCCGCCAGGAGCATCGTCAGAGCCTCCTCGTTGGAGCTGAGGTCCGGCGCGAAGCCGCCCTCGTCCCCCACGGCCGTGGCGAGCCCCCGCTCGTGCAGCGTGCGCTTGAGCGCATGGAACACCTCCGTACCCATCCGCAGGCACTCCGAGAACGTCTCGGCGCCGCAGGGGACGACCATGAACTCCTGGAAGTCGACCTTGTTGTCGGCGTGAGCGCCGCCGTTGAGCACGTTCATCATCGGAACCGGCAACACCCGAGCCGACTCGCCTCCGAGGTAACGCCACAACGGGAGCTGCTCCTCGGCGGCCTGCGCATGCGCCGCCGCGAGCGACACGCCGAGGATCGCGTTGGCGCCGAGCCTTGACTTGTTGGGGGTGCCGTCGAGCGCGATCAGGGCGCGGTCCAGCGCCGCCTGGTCGGCGGCGTCCATGCCCCTCAGCGACGCGGCGATCTCGCCGTTCACATTGGCCACCGCCCGCGTCACGCCCTTGCCCTGCCAGCGCTGGCCGCCGTCGCGCAGCTCCGTCGCCTCGAACTCGCCCGTCGACGCTCCCGATGGCACGGCTGCGTGGCCGTGGGCGCCGGAGCGCAGTCCGACCTCGACCTCGACGGTCGGGTTGCCGCGGCTGTCGAGGATCTGACGGGCGTGGACTCGCTCGATCTGACTCATGCGGCGAGCCTCCCGGTCACCGGCCCGGCCGTGTGAGCGTGCCGGTTCACTTCCTCGCGGTGACGAAGCGTCGCGCTGTCTGCGCCTGCACGCCGTCTATGGAGTGGGCGTGGACGTCGTGCCCGTCTTCGGGGCTTTGTACGTCTTGCAGTCGGACACCAGGTAGGCCGCGCGGCATTCCGTTTTGGCTTTCCACTTGGCTTTGAAGTCCTTGACGAACTTCGCCAGCACAGCCCGCTCCTGCGTGGCGCTGAGGGTCGCTTTGATCGACGGCGACGCCTGAGCCAGCGTCTGCACCGAGCCGGGCGTGACGCTCTTGACTTCGTAGACGTAGTAGCCGAAGGGGGTCTTGATGGGCCCGTTCAGCTGCTTGGGCGCCGCTGAGAAGATCGCTTTGTCCAGCGTCGCCTCCTCCGTGCCTTTGAGCAGTTCGGTGAGCAGGCCGCCTTTGACCTTGCTCGCCGTGTCGATCGACCGGAGCTTGGCAACGCTCGCGAAGGACTTGCCCGACTGGATTTCTTTCTTGGCGGTCTTGGCCGTGGCTTCCGCTTTGGTCTGGATGAGCAGCACGCTGCGCTTTTCCGGGACGTTGTAGCGCGATTTGTTTTCGTTGTAGTACTTGCTGATCTGCGCCTGGGTGACTTTCGACTTGTCTTTGATGACCTTCTGCTGGATTTTCGTGGAGAGGAGGTTCAGCTTCACGCGCAGGAGGAGGTCGGAGACGCTCTGGCCCGAGGTCGAGAGGAATTTTTCGAATTCCGCCGCCTTCGGGAACTGCTGGGCCTTGATCGTTTCGAACTGTTTCTTGACTTCCTTGTCGCTGACCTTGACGCCCAGCGAGTTGCCTTCGCCGATCACCCACTGCGAGGAGATCAGGAAGCCGAGCACCTGCTGCAGCAGGTTTTTGTACTGAATTTCGCACTGCTTCTTGAGCTGTGCGGCGGTGAGTTTTTTGTTTTCCGAGATTTCTTTGAAATGGGCGACGCACTTCGTGTACGCCGGCGGGTCAGGCGCAATCGGGTTTTTCGCGAACACGCCGCTCGCGCTGGATACGGCGGCGACCTGCATCCAGTGTTTGAACGCCGTCTGCGTGATTGGCGTTCCATCGATCGACACCACCGCGTTGGACGGTATGCCCTTGCTGCCACCGCACGCGGCCAGGCCGACGAAGGCAAATAAAACGGCGCCTAGCGCCGGAATGAGACGAACGGTCTTGGACACGACGCGGGCACTTTAGCGGAAAGCTCCTAGGTTGTGCGTAACGAGTTTCTAACGCCCAGCTAAGCGGCCTCGCGGATCACCGCCAGCAGCGCGTCCGCCGCGCGGACCACGCTCGGGAACCGTTCAGTCCCGTCCTTTGGAACCCGGACCGACACCTGTGAGCGGCCAGATTCATAGAGAGCATCGGGCAGCTCCTCGCGCAGCCGCCTGGCGCGCTTGGAGTCCAGCTCGATCGGCACGACGGCCAGGCGGTCTCCGCGGAAGCTGACCGTGCGCGCCCCGGCCTCGCCGAACTTGATGCGCGCCCGCTGGAGCGCCAGCAGGTTCTCGAGCGCCTCCGGCACCGGCCCGAAGCGGTCCTCGAGCTCCTCGCGCAGGCGCTCCACGTCGGCCACCTCGCGGGCGGCGGCGACACGGCGGTGCACCTCGATCTTGGCCTGCTCGTAGGGGATGTAGCCGGCGGGGACGTACGCGTCGACGTTCACGTCGAGCCTCACCGGCTCCGGGAGCGCCTCGCCGTCCTGGACCGGCTCGGCCGCCCGCACCGCTTCGTCGAGCATCTGCATGTAGAGCTCGAAGCCGAGCGCCGCCACGTGCCCGGACTGCTCGTCGCCGAGGAGGTTGCCGGCGCCGCGTATCTCCAGATCGCGCATCGCCACCTTGAATCCGGCGCCCAGCTCGGTGTAGTCGCTCAGCGCCGACAGGCGCTGAGCCGCCTCGGGGGTGAGTGCGGCGGCGGAGTCGTAGAGCAGGTACGCATAGGCGCGCTCGCGGCTACGCCCGACGCGCCCGCGTATCTGGTAGAGCTGCGCCAGGCCGAAGGCGTCGGCGTGCTCGACGATCAGCGTGTTCGCCTGCGGGATGTCGAGCCCGGACTCGATTATCGACGTGCACACCAGCACGTCGGCGCCACCGCGAACGTAGTCCATCATCACCGCTTCGAGCTCGCCTTCGGGCATCTGCCCGTGCGCGACCGCGAAGCGGACGCCCGGGCAGAGCGCGCGCAGCCGCTCGGCCGTCTCGTCGATCGAGTCGACGCGGTTGTGCAAGAAGAACGCCTGCCCGCCGCGTTCGTGCTCGCGCACGATCGCCTGTCTGACCAGCTCCTCCTCGTACTCGCCGACGTAGGTCTTCACCGGGCGGCGCCCCTCGGGCGGCGTCTCGATTACCGAGATGTCACGCAGGCCGGCCAGCGACATCTGCAGCGTGCGCGGGATCGGCGTGGCGGACATCGAGATGACGTCCACCCTCAGCTTCAGCTGGCGCAGCAGCTCCTTCTGCTTGACCCCGAAGCGCTGCTCCTCATCGACGATCAGCAGTCCCAGGTCCTTCGCGCGGACGTCGCGCGAGAGCAGGCGGTGGGTGCCGATCAGGATGTCGACCCGGCCGGCGGCGAAGTCGCGGATCGCCGTCTTCTGTTCCGCTGTGGTGCGAAACCGGGAGACATGCGCCAGCGTGAAGGGATAGTCGGCCAGCCGCTCGGCGAACGTCCCGTAGTGCTGCTGGGCGAGGATCGTGGTGGGAACGAGCATCATCACCTGCTTGCCCTCCGCGGCGGACTTGAAGGCCGCCCGCAGCGCCACCTCGGTCTTGCCGTAGCCGACGTCGCCGCACACCAGCCGGTCCATCGGGCGCGGCGCCTCCATGTCGGCCTTCACCAGCTCGATCGCGTCGCGCTGGTCGGGCGTCTCGGTGAACGGGAACCGCTCCTCGAACTCCCGCTGCCAGTCCGAGTCGGCCGCGAAGGCGTGGCCCGCGCGCCGGCGTCGCTCGGCGTAGAGAGTCAGCAGCTCGCCCGCGAGCTCCTGCGCCGCGCGCCGCGCGCGCGCCTTCATCGTCTCCCAGCGCGTGCCGCCCAGCTTGCTCAGCGGCGGATGCTCAGCGCCTGCGCCGACGTAGCGCGAGATCTTCGCGAGCT
>JAOPZB010000190.1 GCA_025964355.1 Solirubrobacterales bacterium
CGCTCGCCGGTCACGAGCAGGATCTCGTCCTTGGAGAAGAACCCCGAGAAGGGAGGTATGCCCGACAGCGCGAGGCCGCCGATCACAAAGCAGCCGTAGGTGAACGGGAGCGCCCGCCGAAAGCCGCCCATGCGATCAAGCGACTGCTCGCCGGCCATCGCGCCGATCAGCGAACCGGCCGCCATGAACAGCAGTGCCTTGAAGAAGGCGTGGGTCATCAGATGGAACAGTCCGGCCGCGTAGGCGCCGACGGAGACGCCCATGATCATGTAGCCGATCTGGGACATCGTCGAGTAGGCGATCACGCGCTTGATGTCCGACTGCACCAGCGCGATCGTCGCCGCGATCACGAGCGTGAGCGCTCCGACGACCGCGCCGACGTCCTGCGCGGCAGGCGCGCGCTCGAACAGCGGATGCATGCGTGCGATCAGATACACGCCCGCCGTCACCATCGTGGCTGCGTGGATCAGCGCGCTCACCGGGGTGGGTCCCTCCATCGCGTCGGGAAGCCAGGTGTGCAGCGGGATCTGCGCGGACTTTGCAAATGCGCCGACCAGGAGCAGCACGCATCCGGCGACGAGATCGCCGTTGTTCGAGCCGGGGCCGAACGCGCCTTGGGCGGTCGCGTGAAAGGCCCTCTGGAAGTCGAGTGTGCCCGTGTGCTTGAAGATGTAATAGGTGCCAAGCACGAGGCCCACGTCGCCCACGACGTTGATGACGAACGCCTTGATGCCGGCGCGCGTCGCGGACGTGCGCCGGTACCAGAAGGAGATCAGCAGGTAGGACGCGTCGCCGACGAAGGCCCAGCCGACGATCAGCAGCAGGAAATTGCCGGCGAGCACCAGCAGGAGCATCGAGAAGACGAAGAAGTTGAGGTAGGAGAAGTAGCGCGCGAACCCGCGGTCGCCCTCCATGTAGGAGACCGAATACAGGTGGATCAGCGTCGAGACGCCGGTGACGATGAGGATCATGAACACGGACAGCGGATCGACGAGGATCGAGACGCGTGCGTCGACGCCGGCGGTCACGGCGTAGTCCCACAGTGACGATGTCATCTGGCGGTGAGCCGGCGAGTGGCTCTGCAGTGAGAGCAGAGCTCCGACCGCCGCGAGGAAGGCGAGGAAGATAGCGCCCGTGGCGATCCATCCCGGCGTGCGGGGGGACAGCGACTGCAGCCGGCGAAAGCCCAGCGCGACGACGAGCATGCCGAGCAGCGGGAACGCCAGCACCAGCCATCCGTATGTCGTCGTGCTCATCAGCCCTGGAGCTCTCTGAGCTCATCGAGGTCGATCGGCAGCCTGCGGCGGTGGATCGCGACGACCATTCCGAGGCCGATGCAGACCTCGCACGCCGCCACCGTCATCACGATCAGCGCGAGGATCTGCCCGTCGCCATTGCCCCACATCCGGGAGAAGGCGATCAGCGCGAGGTTGCCGCCGTTCAGCATCAGCTCGAGGCAGAGCAGAACCACGAGCGGGTTGCGCCGGGTGATCACTCCGAGCGCGCCGAGCGCGAACACGATCGCCGAGACGGCGAGATACCACGCGATGCTCATGACGGGCGTCTCCCGACTCCCTCGGCCATCGTGCCGATCTCGCCGCGGCGCAGCAGATCGACTCCGATCAGCGGCTCGCCGCCCTCGTCCTCATCCAAGCCGCGCCTGCGGCGAGCCAGCACGACCGCGCCCACGGCCGCGATCAGCAGCAGGAACGAGGCGATCTCGAAGGCGAGCAGAAAGCGAGTGAGCAGCAGCCTGCCGATATAGGCGGGCGTGCCGTAGGTGCGTGGCCCCGGACTGTAGCCCGCCCCGTAGCCACTGACCGCCTCCAGCCCCGTGCCCAGCAGCGCGATCAGCAGCTCGACGAGCAGTCCTCCGACGAGCACCGCGCCGCCGAGCCGAAGACCGGACCCGACGTGCAGCGGGCCACGCAGGCGCTCGCCGATCGAGTCTCCTTCGCCTCCGACGTAGGCGACGACGAAGACATACAGCACCATCACCGCGCCGGCGTAGACGACGACCTGGACGGCCGCCACGAACTCGGCGCGCAGCAGCAGGAACAGCACGGCGAGCGAGGCGAGGTGGCCGACGAGGGCGAGCACGCTGTAGAACGGATTGCGCAGCATCACCACTCCGACGGCGCCGGAGATCGCGCCGATCGCGGCGAGGAAGAACAGGACGGCGCTCACTCGCCCTCGTTCCTCAGCGGCGCGCGCTCGAGCGGCTCGGCGAGCAGCATCTCCTTCGTGAAGATCAGGTCCGACCGGTCGTAGTCGGAGAGCTCGTAGTCGTGGCCCATCGTGATCGCGTCGAATGGGCAGGCGATCTCGCAGTAGCCGCAGAAGATGCACCGCGACAGGTTGATCTCGTACACCGCTGCGTAGCGCTCACCAGGGGAGACCCTGTTCTCGGGGGTGTTCTCGGCGGCCACGACGCGGATGCAGTCCGCGGGGCAGGCGGCCGCGCAGAGCGAGCAGCCGACGCACTTCTCAAGGCCCGTGTCCTCGAAGCGGTGGAGCTTGTGGCGGCCGCGGAACCGCGGATAGACCGGAACCTTCTGCTCGGGGTACTGCATCGTCACCGGCCCCTCGGCGATCCGCCGGAGCGTCGTCTTCAGGCCGCGCGCAGTCTCCGCGAAGGCGCGCCAGGCGCTTCTCCCGGCGCCGGGCGCCGGAGAGCGCTCGACCTCGACCGAGTGCTCGTCGGGACGCCACATAGTGACGGGCACGGGCGACTCGGACGGCCCCTCCGGGGCGTTCGGCGGCAAGGCCTCACCGGCCATCAGTGTGTCGCCACCACGACGATCGCCGTCACCAGGGCGTTGAGCGTGGACAGCGGCAGTAGCACCTTCCAGCCGAAGCTCATCAGCTGGTCGTAGCGCAGTCGAGGCAACGTCGCGCGAACCCAGATGAACAGGAACGTGACAACCGACATCTTCGCGAGCACCACGATCGGGTCCACCCACCCGGGCGGGTGCAGGCCGAATGGGAGCAGCCAGCCGCCCAAGAAGACGGTCGTGACGATGCCGGAGACGACGAGGACGTTGAGGTACTCGGCGAAGTAGTAAGAGGCGAAGCGTCCGCCGCCGAACTCCGTGTTGTAGCCGCCGACCAGCTCGGCATCGGCCTCGGTCAGGTCGAACGGTGCGCGGTTGGTCTCAGCGAAACCCGCGACCAGAAAGATCAGAAAGCCTACGAACTGCGGCACGACATACCACATGCCGCCCTGTGCGTGGACGATCCCGGTGAGCGACAGCGTCTGCGCCGTGATGATCACGCCGACGAGCGCCAGCCCCTGGGCCACCTCGTAGGAGATCAGCTGGGCGGCGCCGCGCATCGCGCCTAGAAATGAGTACTTCGAGCCCGAGGCCCAGCCGCCGAGCATGACCCCGTAGAAGGAGATCCCGGCGAAGGCGAACACATAGAGGGGGCCGATCGACACGTCGATGCCGTAGATCCCCACCTCCCGGCCGAAGATGTTCTGGACGTCGCCGAAGGGCAGGACGGCGA
>JAOPZB010000193.1 GCA_025964355.1 Solirubrobacterales bacterium
TACTTCTCGCTCGCCAGCCACGTACTCAACCCGTTTCAGGCGAAGCGCATCGACCTGTTGTGGACCGTCATGTTCGTGACGATCTCGGTGATCTACCGGCCGATCGAACAGCTGTTGTCGCGCACGATCGCCGATCGGCGTGCCCGCGGCCACGCCAATCAGTCGTTGCGTGTCCCGATCGCGATCCAGGTCGGCTTCGCCCTCACCTTCCTGATCCTCGCGATCGCGCTCAAAGACGAGCTCGTCAACCACGTGTTCGACCGCTACGGCGGGCTCTACGACGTGCTCGTGGTCGGCACGGTCGCCTACGCGGCCAGCTACTTCGCTCGCGGCTGGCTCGCCGGCCACCAGTACTTCGCCCTCTACGGCGGCCTGGTGCTGATGGAGGCCGTCTCGCGCGTGTGCTTCGTGCTCGCCGTGGCGGTCGGCTTCGCGCACGGGCAGCTGGCGGTCGCGCTCGGCATCGCCGCGGCGCCGCTCGTGTCGCTCGTCGTCGTGCCATGGGCCTTCGCGCGGCGCAGTGGCGAGCGGCGAGGCGCTCCGGAGACCGCACATGGCGCGCGGGAGATCGAGGACGTCGACGCGGCGCTCGCCGGACCAGGGACCGAGGGCATTCAGGAGGCGGTCGCCTCCGATGAGCTGTCGCTGCAGCGCGGCTCGAACTTCGCGCTAGTCGTGGCGAGCATCATGGTGGCCGAGCAGGTGCTGCTGAACGCGGCGGTCCTGACGGTCGACGCCACGTCGGTCGACCGCGCGCTCGCCGGCGTCGTCTTCAACGTGCTGCTGATCGCGCGCGCGCCGCTGCAGCTCTTCCAGGCGATCCAGACGTCGCTGCTGCCTCACCTCACCGGCCTCGAGGCGACCGAGGGCCACGATGCGTTTGCGCGCGCCATCCGTGTCACGGTGCTCGCCATCGCGGCCTTCGCGGCGGCGGTGTCGATCGTGCTGCTCGTGATCGGCCCCCCCGTGATGCGCCACCTGTTCGGGCAGGCCTTTCACTACAACCGCTTCGGCCTCGCGGTCATAGGCATGGGCATGGGCTTTCACCTTGCCTCCGGCGCGCTGAACCAGGCGGCGCTGGCGCGCGACCAGGCCCGCACCGCGGCGGCGTGCTGGCTGTTCGCGGCGCTGGTCTTCGTCGCCTGGCTGGTGAGCCCGATCGTCCACGGTCAGGTGCTCCGGGCCGAGATCGGCTATGCGGGCGCGACGGCTGTGCTGGCGGTGACGCTCAGCGTGCTCTACCGGCGCGGCACCTACGCCCGCCTGGCCACTGCCTGACTACTCGGCGTCGATCGAGCGCGCGATGGCCCGGTAGGCCTCTGCGGGATCGTCCGCGGCGAAGATCGCCGAGCCGGCCACGAACAGGTTTGCGCCGGCCGCCCGGGACGGCGGCGCCGTCTGCGGGTCGATGCCACCGTCAACCTCGACCGCCACTTCGTGCCCGACGATCGCGCGCACGCGCGGCAGCTTCTCGAGGGAATGCTCGATGAACGCCTGCCCTCCCCAACCGGGGTTCACGGTCATGCACAGCGCGACATCGATCGTCGTGGCGACCTCGGCGAGCGCGCCCACCGGCGTGCCGGGGTTGATCGCCAGGCCGACGCAGGCGCCGCTGTCGCGGATCAGTCCGGCGGCGTAGGCGACGTGCGGGGTGGCCTCGACATGGAAGGTGATCGAATCGGCGCCCGCCTTGACGAAGTCGCCGACGTGGCGCTCGGGGCGCTCGATCATCAGGTGCACCTCGATCATTGCGCCGGCGTCGTGCACGGTGTCCGCGAGCGCCCCTACGATCAGCGGCCCGACGGTGATGGGCGGGACGAAATGCCCGTCCATGACGTCGACGTGGATCAGGCGCGCGCCGGCCTGCAGGACCTCGGCGACCTGCTCGCGCAGTCGGCCGAAGTCGGCCGAGAGGATTGACGGAGCCACGCGTACGCCGCGGAGCACCTCGCGCGCGCCCGCAGCTGGCGTCATACCGCCTGAAGCATCGAGTCGCCGCAGTTGTTGCACTTGAGGATCGCGGTCGAGGACATCCTCACGATCGTCGAATGCTCGCCGCAGTTGGGGCACACCGAGCTGAGCTCGAAGCGGTGCAGGCAGTAGACGCAGCGGTAGCGGCCCGGGAGGTTCGTCGGCCGCAGCCAGGGCTCGCCGCAGTTCGGACACTGCGGACCGAGCTCGATGGCCGCCTTGGGCCGGGCGTCGCGTTCACCCTCCATGACTCAGCTCCGCCGCAGCCGTGCGACGAAGAAACCGGCGGTGCGGTCGCGGTGCGGCAAGGTCAGCACGAGACCCGAGCCGGCCCCCGCCCGGTCGCCCGCGGCGGATGGCGCCATGCGATAGGCCGGCAGCTCGCCGGCGAGATCGTCGAGGATGAAATCGCGGTGGGAGTCGAGGAATCCCTCAATCAGGCGCTCGTTCTCAGTCGGGGAGATCGTGCAGGTAGAGTAGACAAGCACGCCTCCCGGACGGAGGGCGGGCGCAGCGGCCGCGAGGATTCTTGCCTGTTCGTCGGCCATCTCGGAGATCGTCTCCGGGCTCGCGCGCCAGCGCAGGTCCGCCCGCGCCTGCAGCGTTCCGAGGCCCGAGCAAGGGGGATCGACGAGGATGCGATCGAATTCGCCGCCCTGCCCGCCGCCTGAGACCGGCCAGCGCGCGGCGTCGCCGATCTCGACCCTGATGTTGTCTGCGCGAAGCCGCTGGGCGGTGCGAGCCAGCGCTCCTGCCCTGCGCGGGTTGCGCTCCACGGCGACTACCTCCCCGCTTCCCCGCATGAGCGCCGCGAGGTGGGTGCTCTTGCCACCGGGGGCGGCGCAGAGGTCGAGCACGCGCTCGCCGGGGGCCGGGGCGAGCGCCCGCGCTACGAGCATCGCCGCCCGTGACTGGGGCAGGAAGGCCCCCTGCTGCCACAGGGCCGAGGCGTGCACGTCGAACGGCTCGTCGGTCACAAGCGCCTCCGGGATGTCCGGGTCGCCGTGCGTCGGCACGGGCAGCTGCTGTGCCAGCTCGCCGGCGTCGGTGACGAGCGTGTTGGCCCGCAGCGCGAGCTCGCTGGGCTCGTTGTCGCAGGCCATGAGCGCACGCGCCTGCTCCGCGCCGAGCACCTCCCACCAGAGGCGGGCGAGCCACTCCGGATGCGAGTGCTTGACGGCGGCCCGCTCGGGCGTCTCGTCGCTCAGGCCGCCCAGCAGCGCCTGCGCGCCCTCGCGGGCCGCTCGGCGCATGACGGCGTTGACGAGCCCGTGTCCTGCGCGGCCGCCGGCCTTGGCGAGCTCCACGGTGTCGCCGACCACGGCGTAGTCGGGCGATCCGCGCAGGTAGAGCAGCTCGTAGAGCCCGAGGCGCAGCGCAGCCAGCAGCGGGGGGTCCAGGCGCTCGGGTGGCCGTTCGGCCAGCCGCTCGATCAGATGGTCGATCGTGCCCTTGCGCTGCACGGCGCCGTAGGCGAGGCGCATCGCGAGCGCGCGGTCGCGTCCCTGCAGTGAGCGCGCCTCGGCGTGGAGCGCCTGGTCGGCGTAGGCGCCGCGCTCGAAGACCCTGCGCACCACCGCGTAGGCGCAGACGCGTGCCGGCGCGACCGCGGTGACGGGCTGGCTCTGGCTTGGCATGCGAGCCATCATGTCTACCCGCTGCGGCTGAAGCCGGCGGGGGCGAGGACGTCGGCGAGATCGCCCGCGAGCCGCTCGGCCTCGTCGGCGAGCAGCGTCGCGGTGGTCACCCGTACGGCGGAGGGGCTGCCGGCGAGTCGATAGGGCTGTCCCGCTGCGACGACCCAGCCCCGCTGCATGAGCGCACCAACGGCGCCGGCCTCGTCGTCGACGGGTACCCACACGTTCAGGCCCGAGGCACCATGCGCCTTCACGCCTCGGTAAGCGAGACACGCGAGCAGCCGCTCGCGCCGCTCGGCGTAGGTGGCGGCGGCCCGGGCTGTCTGCGCCTGCACGGCCGGATCGGTCGACAGGCCGAGCACGATCGTCTGCAGGATGTTGCTCACCCAGCCGGGCCCGCACTGCTGGCGTCCCTGCACTCGCGCCACGGTCTGAGGGTCGCCGGCCAGCGCCGCCAGGCGCAGGTCAGGCCCGAGCGCCTTCGCGACCGAGCGCGTCGCCGCCCAGCGCTCCCGGCCCCCGACGGTCGTGTGCAGCGGGCTGCCTGCGACCTCGCCGAGATGGTCGTCCTCGATCACCAGCGCATGCGGGAACTCCTCGAGGACCTCCGACAGCTCTCGCGCTCGGGCGCGATCGAGCGTGGCGCCTGTGGGGTTCTGCCCGCGCGGCGTGATCACTACCGCGCACGCGCCGCGCGCGAGCGCCGCGCCCAGCTCGCCGGGGCGCATTCCGCGGTCGTCCACTCGCACGGGCTCGAGCGTCAGGCCGAGCGCCCGGAGCAGATCGTAGAGCGCCGCGTAACCGGGGTTCTCGACGGCTACGCGATCTCCGGGGCGCAGATGCGCACCAAACACACGCTCGATCGCGTCGAGGGCGCCGCCGACGATGCACACAGCCTGACCCGGGATCCCGTCGGCGCAGAGCTGATCGCGCACGAGGTCGAGCAGCTCGGCCAGGGCCGGCGGCTCGCCATAGAGGCGCACCGGCAGCTCCGAGCGGCCGAGTGCGCGCCTGAGGTCCGGAAGCAGCGCCGGATCGGGATTGCCACGGGAGAGGTCACGTGCGCCCGGCGGCACCGGCAGCGGCCGCCGCAGGGAACCGATCGGCGCTCCCTGCCCGATGCGCGTTCCGCGCCGTGGCTCCGTCAGCACGACGCCGCGACGGCGCAGCTCCGCCAGGCCCGCGGCGACCGTGACCGGGCTGAGGCCGACGTCAGCCGCGAGCCGCCTGACGGATGGCAGCCGCTCGCCCGGGAGCAGCCGCCCACCGGCAACGCCCTCCTCGATGCTGCTGACAAGCTCGGCAGCGCTCCTCGCGCTGATCCGATACTGTTTTAGTTCAGTCATTCTTCTGTACTATTACAGAGTGGAGGGACGACGTGCCCGCTCAGCAGCGCCGAACCGGCCCCGCCGCACCCCCGTCGGATCGCGTGCGGCTGCGACGAAAGCGCGAGCGGGGCGACTACGACCGGACGGTGATCGACGCGATCCTCGACGAGGCGCTGATCGCACACCTCGGTATCGCCGATCGCCACGGGCAGCCCTACGTGGTCCCCACGCTGCATGCGCGAAGCGGCGACGTCGTCTACTGCCACGGCTCGACCGCGAGCAGGACTCTGCGCGCGCTCGCGGCCGGCGCGAAGGCGTGCCTGACCGTCACCCTGCTCGACGGGCTCGTGCTCGCCCGCGCCGCGATGCACCACTCGGCGAACTACCGCTCGGTGATGCTCCTCGGCGAGGCCAAGCCCGTGGAGGCCGAGGCCGACAAGCTCTCGGCGCTCGAGGCCATCGTCGAGCACATCGTCCCCGGTCGCTGGCGCGACGTGCGGCCACCGAACGAAAACGAGCTGAGGGCGACCTCGGTCCTCGCCATCCCGATCGAGGAGGCGTCCGCCAAGGTGCGCAGCGGTCCGCCGCTCGACGACGAGGAGGACTATTCGCTGCACACATGGGCAGGGTTGATCCCACTTGCCAGCCGCGCGGGCGCCGGCGAGGCCGATCCACGGCTGCTCGAGGGCATCCCGCCGCCGCCGTATGTGAGCGCCTACCGCCGCCCGGGTGCTCCGTGACCACGAAGGTAGGCTGCGGCGTCCATGGCCCGGCCGCCGGGCGGCTGCACCTCCAGCAGCTCGAGGACGCCGGGGCTGCAGTCGAGCAGCAGCCTGCCCCGATCTGCGCGGACGCCGGCCGACCCGGTCCCGGCGCCGGCGCGAGCCGGCGCTTCCGCGTCGGCGTCGTCGCAGACGGCCGCGCGGTGCACGCCTAGCAGCGTCCCGTCTGCAAGCGCGACACGCGCGACTATGTGCGGGTGCAGCGCCCGGACGACGCGCTCGAGCTCGACCGCTGGGCGGCCGGGATCGAGCAGACGGTCCTCGGGGCCGATCTTCTCGGCATAGGTGACTCCCTCGTACGGCTGCTCGGCGAAGGGCGGGCGCTCGTTGAGCGCTCGCACGATGAGCTCCCCGCCGAGCTCCTGCAGCCGTCCGGCGAGCGAGCCGTAGGTGTCCTCGGCGCGGATCGGCTCAACGCCCGCCAGGCATACCGGGCCGCTGTCGAGGCCGGCCGTGAGGCGAATGATCGACACGCCGGTCTGTTCATCGCCGGCCATGATCGCCCGCTCGATTGGGGCGGCGCCCCTCCAGCGCGGCAGCAGCGAGGGATGCACGTTGAGGATCTCGTGCTCGGAGAGCAGCGGCTCCTTGATGAGCGCGCCGTAGGCGCACACCACGACCGTCTGACGGCCCTCGGCGCCCCCCGCCGTCCCGCCGTCCGGCGACTGCCCCGCCTGCGCGATCAACGCTCTCGCCTGCGGATCGTTGACGCTCGCCGGCTGCTCTACGGGGATGCCGAGCTCTCTCGCCCGCTCGGCGACCGGCGGGGGCGTCAGCCGGCGACCCCGCCCGCGGAGGCTGTCGCGGCGGGTGAGGACGAGCGACGGTCGCTGCGCCTCGCTGCGCGCCAGGTGCTCCAGCACCGCCGCGGCGAACTCCGACGTGCCGATGAAGACCGTGCTCAACGCGTCCGGGCCTGCGGCGGCGCCGCTAGACGGCGCTCGCGGTCGCCTGTGCCTCGCGCATCGCGCGCATCGCCTCCTTGCGTGCCTCGCGCGAGATGCGGTCGAGGATGAGGACGCCGTCGAGGTGATCGATCTCGTGCTGGATCACACGCGCCTCGAGACCCTCCGCCTCGACCTCGCGCGGCTGTCCGGTCTCGTCCTGCGCGCGCACCCGTACGCGCAGAGCGCGCTCGACCTCGACATGAACCCCGGGCAGGCTGAGGCAGCCCTCCTCACCGACCTCGAGCTCCTCGCTGGTCCACTCCAGGACGGGGTTCACGAGCGCCGTCAACGGGTCCTCCGGGTAGGCGCGGTAGACGAGAACCCGATGCAGCACGCCCAGCTGCGTCGCGGCCAGCCCGACGCCGAGCGCGTCATGCATGAGCTCGCCCATCTGCGCGACCTCCGCCTGCAGAGCCTCGTCGAACCGATCGACGTCGAGCGCCCTCGCCCGCAGGACGGGATCGCCGAACTTGCGCACCCTGCGCAGCGCCGCGTCGCGGCGCGCACGCGTCTCGGGGTCAAGCTCGGCGGGAGCAGGCGCATCCTGCTCGCGCTCGACCTCAACGTCTGTGTGCTCCGACGCCTCCAGATCGGAGTCCTCGCTGGAAGCGGGCCCGGGTTCCCGTGCGAGCTCGGCGTCGTGCTCCTCCGGAGAATCGGCGCCGGTCTTCTGCAGTGTTTCCTCTTCGGCCATCGGTCCTTGAGTTTAGGAGGAGCCATGCGAGGCTCGCGGCCCGGCTGCTACTTCTTCAGCTTGACCGTCAACGACTGCGTGCGCGAGACGGCGCTGCCGCCGCGCGAGGACTTGAACGTGAGGGTGGCGCTCACCGGTAGGCCCTTCTTCTGCTTGAGCGCAGTCTTGAGCGCCTTCAGGGCCGACGCGGTCGGCTTGACCGTGAAGCTGACGGCGCCCGCCGCCGCAACCAGCTTGCTGCCCTTCGCGAAGACGACCCTCGCCGGGCGGCACCGGCTGCCCAGGCGGACGAAGCCGGTCTTGCATTTCGCCGTGCTCGCCGCGAAGACGCCGAACTGTCCGTTCTGGAAGGTGAGCAGCCAGCTGAAGGTGCCCGGATCGCCCACAGACCCGGTGAACGTGATCGCGCCGGTTTTCGCGTTGAAGACCGCCTTGAGCGCGTTGAAGCTGCTGTTGGGTACGACCTCAGCGGCGGTGGCGACAGGCAAGCTCACCGGGGT
>JAOPZB010000196.1 GCA_025964355.1 Solirubrobacterales bacterium
AAGACCTCGCCTGCGGCCCGCAGCAGCGTCGCGCGCTTGTCATCGGCGTCGAGCTCTGCCCAGCAGGTCGCTGCGCTGGCGGGGGAGGAGATCGGAATGCTCATTCCGCTACTATCACGTGTTGCGGAATGCCCATTCCGCGGTATCGAGTACCTGGCGGCGCATGACAGCGAATACCTCAGACCGAACGCATCCCACCCTGATCCTGGGCGTGCTCTCACTCGCCGGGCTTGCCTACGCGATGCTGAGCTCCTCGGTCGTTCCGGCGCTGCCGACGATGCAGCACGCGCTGCACACGAACGAGACCGGCATCACCTGGCTGCTCACCGCGTACCTGCTCGCGGCCTCGGTCGGGACGGCGATCCTCGGTCGCCTCGGCGACATGTATGGCAAGGAGCGGCTGCTGCTGTTGACGCTCGTGATCCTCGCCGCGGGTACTCTGCTCGCGGCTGTCTCGAGCTCGCTGGCGGTGATCATCGTCGCCCGCTTCATCCAGGGCGCCAGCGGAGGAATCTTCCCGCTCGCCTTCGGCATCGTCCGCGACGAGTTCCCGCGCGAGAAGGTCGCCGGCAGCATCGGCCTGCTGTCGGCGATCCTCGGTGCGGGCAGCGGCGTGGGCATCGTGCTCTCGGGAGTGATCGTCGTGCACCTCAACTATCACTGGCTGTTCTGGATCCCTCTCGTGCTGACGCTCCTCGCCGCTGCGGCCACGTGGAGGTTCGTCCCGGAGTCGCCGATCCGCGTTCCCGGCCGGATCAACTGGTTCGCCGCCGCCCTGATGACGACCGGCATCTCTACGGTGCTGCTCGCCATCAGCGAGGCCACGGCCTGGGGATGGGGATCGGTGAAGACGCTCGGCCTGATCGCGGTCGGCATCGTGGTCTCGCTCGTCTGGATCGCGGTGGAGCTGCGCAGCCGCAACCCGCTCATCGATATGGCGATGATGCGGATACGAGGTGTGTGGACGACGAACCTCGCCGCCTTTCTCCTGGGCGCGGGGATGTATGCGTCGTTTATCGTCTTCCCCCAGTTCGCGCAGCTGCCGAAGAGCACCGGCTTCGGCTTCGGCGCTTCGGTGGTCGTGTCGGGCCTCTACCTGCTGCCCTCGACGATCGGGATGATGATCCTCGGAACGTATGCCGGACGCATCTCCGCCCGCTTCGGCTCGCGCGCCGCGCTGCTTGCGGGCACCGCCTTCACGACCGCAGCATTCGCGCTGCTAACCGTGGCGCACAGCCACCCGTATGACCTGTTGCTCGCCGCGGGTCTGCTCGGCGTCGGGATCGGCCTCGCCTTCGCCGCGCTCGGCAACCTCATCGTCCAGGCCGTCTCAAACAAGCAGACAGGCGTCGCGAGCGGAATGAACACCGTGATGCGCACGCTCGGCGGTGCGCTCGGCGGTCAGCTGTCGGCGACCTTGATCGCGGCCCACACAGCCCACGGATTTCCGACCGTCACCGGCTTCACCGACACGTTCCTCATGGCGACCGGCTTCCTGGTCGTGTCGCTGCTGGCCGGGCTGCTCGTGCCCAAGCGAGGCGCCGACTGGTCCGCTCAGGATGCCGGTCACCCGGAGGCCGCGGTCGACTCTGCGGTGGCGGCCGAGGGCGTACGCTGAGCACAGGCATGAGATGACGGACTCGCGATGAGCTGCTACCGCGACATACTCGTTGCCCACGACGGCTCAGCAGACGCGGACGCCGCCCTTCAGCACGCGATCCGCCTCGCCCGCGACCAGCATGCCTGCCTGACGCTGCTCACCGTCGCGCCGCAACCGCACCCACCCGCGGCGATGAGCGCGTCGGCCACTCCCGACCTGCTCCTCTGCTTCGCGGACGGGCTGCGCGCTGCCGCGGAGTCGGTTCCGGACGACATCGGCCTCAGGACCCAGCTTCTACGCGGCGAGCCCGCCGAGACGATCCTTCACGCCGCCCGCGAGGGTCATCACGACCTGATCGTCATGGGCTCTCACGGGCACGGCCGACTGCACCGCGCCCTGCTCGGGTCGGTCTCCTTCCGCGTGTTGCACGACAGCCGCGTGCCGGTGCTCTTCATCCGCCACGGGAGCGCCGATGCGACCGACCTCGAAGTGGTTGAATCGGCGCCCGCGGCCGCGCCGACTACGTAAGGCGCAAACTGTGCCACGATGCATGCGTGGGCTTCGATCAGTACCACGAGCCGCCCGACGAGTTGCCGGAGCAGACGCGGACCTTCGCCCGGTTGTGCGCGTCGCTCACAGAGGAGGCGGAGGCGATCGGGTGGTATGAGCAGCGCCTCGCAGTCGAGTCCGACCGCCAGGCGGTCGCGATCATGCGCGATGCACAGGGGGAGGAGTTCAAGCACTTCTCGATGGATCTCGAGTTCCTGCTGCGCCGCACGCCCCTCTGGCGCGAGATCGCCCGCGGCATCCTGTTCCAGGATGGCGACATCGTCGAGCACGGGGAGGAGTCCGAGGAGGAGGCGGTCGAGGGCGCCGCGTCGCGCGGTGCACCACTGGCCGGCAGCACGTCACTCGGCCTGGGGAGCCTGAAAGGAGCCCGATCATGAGCCATCTCCTGCGCGAGCACGCCCCGATCACCGAGACCGGCTGGGGGCTGATCGACGACGAGGCGCGCGAGCGGCTCGCACCGGCCCTCGCCGCCCGCAAGCTCGTCGACTTCGACGGGCCGCACGGGTGGGAGCACTCGGCGACGAACCTCGGACGCACACGCCCGCTCACCGACGCCCCGGGCGACGGTGTGGTGGCGGAGCAGCGGCGGGTGCTGGCGGCCGTCGAGCTGCGCGCGCCGTTCGCCGTCGCGCGCGGAGAGCTGCGCGACGCAGATCGGGGCGCCGCCGACGTCGACCTGGCGGCGCTCGACGCCGCCGCGCATCGCATTGCGACCGCCGAGAACCGTTCCGTATTCCACGGCTGGGAGGCGGCCGGGATAGCAGGCATCGCAGAGACCTCGACGCACGACGCCATCAGCCTCGGCGATGACTGCACGCGCTATCCGCGCCACGTGGCACGTGCGGTCGAGGCGCTGCTGTGCGCGGGAGTCGGCGGCCCGTACGGTCTCGCGCTCGGGCCCGAGCCTTACACGCGCGTCCTCGAGACCGCTGAGCATGGCGGCTACCCGCTGCTCGAGCACCTGCGCAAGATCATCGGCGGCCCGCTCGTATGGGCGCCCGGCGTGCGCGGCGCGGTAGTCCTGAGCCAGCGCGGCGGTGACTTCCTGTTCGAGTCCGGCGACGACCTGTCGATCGGCTACGAAAGCCACGACGGCGACGCGGTGGAGCTGTACCTCGTGGAGAGCTTCACATTCCGCGTCGCCACCGACGACGCGGCCGTGGCGCTCACGCCCTGAGGCTTCGGCGCTCCAGCGCGTGTCGCGCGCCACGTGCGGCGGTCTCGGATGCGATCGCCTGGCGTGCGATCGGTATCGTGCGCGCCCATGGCCAAGACGGTGTTCATCACCGGCGCCAGCTCGGGGATCGGCAGGGCGCTGGCAGTCGAGTTCGCCCGGCGCGGATACGACCTCTTCCTCACGGCGAGGAGAACGGACGCGCTTGAGCAGTTGCGCGCGGAGATCAAGAGCGCCGCTCCGGAGCGCCGGGTGGAGGTTCGCAGGCTCGACGTGACCGACGCCCGCGACGTCGCAGGCGCGCTCGGCGAGGCAGCCGAGACGCTCGGGCGGTGTGACATCGTCGTCGCGAATGCCGGCGTCGGCAACTCCGGACGCGTTGGCCACGACAGCATGGAGCGAGGGCGGCTGATCGTCGAGACCAATCTGATCGGGGCGATGGCGACGGTCGATGCGGCGGTCGCGTTGTTCCGTCGCCAGGGCGGCGCCGGCCAGGTCGTCGGCATCGCATCGCTGGCGGGGGTCCGCGGACTCCCGGGCTCGGGCTCCTACAGCGCGTCGAAGGCGGGGCTCGCGGTGTATCTCCAGTCGGTGCGTGCCGAGACACACGACGAGCCGATCACGGTCACGACGATCGCGCCCGGCTACATCGACACCCCGATGAACGAGGACATGAAGAGCCGCCCGTTCCTGATCGACGTCGACAAGGGCGCGCGGCTCACGGCCGACCTGATCGAGCGTGGCGTCGGCTACGCGACGGTTCCACGCTTCCCGTGGACGTTCATCGCGCCGCTGCTGCGTGTGGTTCCCACGTCGTGGCTGGTGCGGGGCACGCCCGAGCGAGATCCCGCGGCGCCCGAGTAAAGCGGCGCCGCCGGCTAGCCCGACGCGAGTCGCTGGTGAACGAGGCGCACAGCCATCGAGCCCTCGCCCACGGCTGAGGCGACTCGCTTGATCGACCCGGAGCGCACGTCTCCGACGGCGAAAACGCCCGGCTGGCTCGTCTCGAGGAAGAAGGGCCGGCCATCGGCGTATGAGGGGAGGTCCGAGTCCTCGACGTCGCGTCCGGTGAGCAAGAAGCAGTCCTCGTCCATCGCCACGTCGCCCCGGAGCCAGTCGGTGTGCGGAGAGGCGCCGATGAACACGAACACGGCGGTCGCCGCCATCTCGCTGCGGGCGCCGGTTCGCGTGTCGCGCACGACGGCCATCTCGAGACCGGCCCCGCCGCTGAGCTCGGCGATTTCGGCGTACGTGACGACCTCGACCCGTTCGTTAGCTTCGATCTCCTCGACGAGGTAGCGCGACATCGACTTGCCGAGGTCGCCGCCGCGGATCAGCAGCCGGCAGCTGGCGGCGTGCTCGGAGAGGAACATCGCTGCCTGACCGGCGGAGTTCCCGCCGCCGACGATCAGAACGGGATCGCCCGCGCACACCTGCGCCTCGGCCTGGGTCGCGGCGTAGTAGACGCCTACGCCCTCGTAACGCTCGAGGCCCGCGACGTCCAGTTTGCGGTACTGCGCCCCAGTGGCGACGATCACCGTGCGTCCGTTTACGCTCTCACCGTCGGCCAGCCGGATGGCGTAGTGGCCATCCTCGCGGGCGAAGCCGACCGCTTCCGCGGGCATCACCAGGCGGGCGCCGAACCTGGACGCCTGCAGCCTGGCGCGCTCGGTCAGCTCGCTGCCGGAGATGCCGGTTGGGAAGCCGAGGTAGTTCTCGATGCGCGAGGAGGTGCTCGCCTGACCGCCGAACGCGATGGCGTCGATGGCCTGGGTGTCGAGTCCCTCCGACGCTCCGTAGAGCGCCGCCGACAGGCCGGCGGGGCCGCCGCCGACGACCACCAGGTCGCACATCTGCGGCGGGGCGCCGCTCGCGCCGAGGCCGAGCATCGCCGCCAGCTCGCCGTTGGAGGGGTTGCGCAGCACGCCCGCGACGCCCACCACGACGGGCGTCTCGCTCGGCTGGACGCCGAGGGTTCGCAGCAGGATGTCCGCCTCCGCGTCGGTCTCCAGGTCCATCCATTTGTAGGGCACCCGGTTTCGCGCCAGGAACTCGCGCAGACGGCGGGTGTCGAGCGAGTAGCGCGAGCCGATGAGCTTCACGCCCGCTTCGACCTCGATCAGGATCGAGCGCCGCGACAGGTAGGCGTGCAGGATGATGTTGCTCAGCTCCTCATCGCCTTCGGCCGCGCGCACCAGCGTCTCGACGGGGATCTGGATGAGCTCGCCAGGGTCGCGCACGACAGCGGTCAGCGGGGCACGGGAGCCGGTCAGCAGGCTGAGCTCGCCCAGGAAGTGGTGCGCGCCGAAGACGATGATGACGCGGTTCTCGCTGCCATAGCCCTGGACCACCGCCACCGCGCCTGATTCGATGAGGAAGAAATCGTAGCCGGCGTCCCCCTCGCTGTAGAGCACCTCGCCCGCCTGCACCCTGCGCACGGTGCCCACCGCGCGCAGCCGCTCGCGCTGCTGGTCATCCAGTCGCGGAAAGGCGCCGTTGCGGTTCTCGGTCTCCTCGATGCCGAATCCAAGCGGCTCGCTCATGCCGGCGCGTCCGCCCTGCTGCATGCGATGTGGTGAATGCCGTCCAGCTGCACGGGTCTCTCTCCTGGGGTTGGCGTTCTCGCTTACCCAAGCACATTGACGAAGCTGTCAAGCCTCCCGTTTGGTCGCGGGCGCCCGTCGCCGGCGCCCGGACCCGCCGCGTACAGGACGGTTCCTAGGGTTCCAGCGTCTGCGCGCCGGCGAAGACGTCGACCAGTAGCGGCCGTCCGCTGTTGAGCATCACGCCGGCGGTCCGCACCGAGTACGCCAGCGACGTGCCCGCGGTGCCTGGGTCGGGCAGGGCGTCGAACGTCGCCCAGCCGGTCGCGTTGCGGCCGATGAGCAGACGCTGCGGCGCGAGGCCGCCTGCGGGCACGACCTCGACCCCCACGGCCCCACTGAAGGAGGCGCTTGGAAACGGGCTGTCGGAGAGACGGCCGGCGGCATCGAGATACAGCCCCGGATCGACCTTTGACCCGGGGGCGCTGGCGAGGAGCTGCGCCAATGCCGTCGTCACCGCGAGCCCGCCGTAGGGCCCCGGGCTCTCGGCATCGTCGGCGTGACCGTGTCCGAAGCGGTCGCCGCTCGGGCCCGTGTTCTCGTACGCCAGCCACGGCTGGGCGTCGACCTCGCCCTGCGTGCCGACGAAGTTGCCCGGCGGGGACAGGTAGCCGATCATGTCCTGGCCCAGCCCGACCAGGAAGCGGTACGGCTTGTTCATCTCGGCCGAGACCCACGGCGTCATCGGCAGCGGGGCGCCGCAGGAGAAGTCGCTCGTGACCGGGTCATAGCAGTCGGTCGGAAACGGCATCTGCGCCGCGTCGATCGGCCCGCGAACCTCGGTGAACGGGAACACCTCCCCGGGGGAATAGGCGAGCTGGATGGGGCCAAGGGTTACCACGCCCACATCGCTCTTCAGCCAGGTCGGCGCCGCGCCCGCGGAGCTCGACTGCGACGCCGGCGGCGATGACGTCGCGCCGGCGCCAGTCTGCGCGCCCACGGTGCATGCCGGGTCGGCGTAGAGCGGGCGGTCGGGAAACAGGCCCGCGCCGGCCGCGGCGACGAACAGGTGGTTTTCGAGCTTCACGCACACCGCGGTGTCCTTGCTCTGCAGCGACGTCGGCACCACCGTCCGAGCGCTCGTGCCGAGCGCCGCCGCGGCCGCGTCGGCGACGCTCTGGCCATATGCGGAGATGAACGCGTGCGCATCGGCGACGGGGGTGCCCGAGGTGGGTTCGGGGTACACGCTCGAGCAGCCGTCCGGGTTGCCCGCCACGCCGTGAAGCGCGCCGGGGACGCGCGGCACCTGGGTGCTCTGCGGCTCGTACACGGTCGGCGTCTCGACGCTGCCGACCATCCCCGCGAGCTCCACGCCGACGCTGCCGGGCCAGCGGGCCTCGAAGTCGCTGCGCATCGCCCCGGGCCAGTCGGCGGAGAGGGTCGACACATAGGAGGGGACTCCCGAGAACGCAAGCGTCTCCGCGTGGGTGCTGACATCGGCGAGGGTGAAGATGACCTGTCCGCTCTGATCGCGCGCCTGCATGACCGGCAGCGACTGGTCGTCGATGTAGGGGTAGGACGACCAGCAGCTCTGGGTGTTCGACGGCATCGAGCCGACGGCGACGCCGAGCGTGGCGAGCCGGCGCCCCGTGTCCGCCGCAACGACCGCGTGAGCGACGCGGTCGACGAGGAAGTCGAAGTAGTACTCGTCCACGCCGCTCGTGACGGCGGCCGGCGTCGCGGGTTCCCCGGGGACGTCGCTCGCATCCGGGCCCCACAGCCCGATCGGGTCCGGAGCGGACTCGTCGTGGGTGCTCGAGACGAAGACCGCGCTCAGCGTGGGGTCCAACTGGGCGACCTCGGCGCGGATACGGTCCATGGTCACGTTGAACAGTCCGATCGAGTCGACCGCGACGATCGCCACGCGTCGAGTGCCGGCGGCGAGGACCACGACGCGCGCCGCCGGGCCGTTGCCGCTTTCAACCGCGGTGGGCCAATGGTTCTGTCCGCTGCCCCCGGCGATGTACGGCGCCTCATAGCGATGCGTGTGGTCGGCGTCGCAATAGGGGTCGCCGGGCGCGTAGCGGCCGACGCCGTAGAGGTCGACGTAGGGCTTCTCGAACGCAAACTTGCGCGGTCCCGGCCAGACTTGCTGAACCTGGTCGGTGCTCGTGCCGCACGCGGGGACGAACGCCGCGTCGGAGGCGCTCGTGTATGGCGGGGGAGTGATGTCGACACTGCTCGCGCCCGCCCGGAACGACGATGCGGCTCCGGCGGGGCCGGCGGCGACGGCGAGCATGCCGAGCAGCAAGGCTGCGCTCGCCGCCGGCCGGCCCGCTGCCCTCACGCGTCGGTCCTTCCCGGCACGAGCGGCGTCTCGCCGAGGTGACGATCCACGCCGCGCACGCTCCTAGCGGACTGGGACGCCCGCCGTCGGGCCGAGGTTGCCGGACGCGTCGCCTGCCTGAATGACGAGGCGGCGACTGCCTGATGGAAGTGAGAATTCGGCGCTGAACGTGCTTCCGCCGGCGACCGGCGGTCCGAGACCGAGGTTGACGAGCCTGCCGTCGAGGTGCGAGATGTAGGCGGCGGGCGTACCGCACGGCCCATTGTCGCCCGGCGCGGTGAACGTGAGGCGGTAGCGTCCCGTGCCGAGGGCCGACAGCTTCATCGCGGCGGGCGCGTTGGGCGGCGTGCCGTCGTGGTTGTAGTTGCCGCTGTCCTGCTGGTCGTGGCGGAAGGTCGGCCACTCGCTCTGGCAGGCGGGGGCCTGAGTCTGCCACTGGAACAGGTAGCCCTCGCGCGTCACGTCGGCCATGCGGCCGTCGAAGGCGAGCGACGCCGGCGCCGCCAGCCAGCCGCCCGTCTGCTTGGGGAAGCCCGAGACGTCCAGGCCGCTGGCGCCGTCATAGGCGTGCAGCAGGCCGAGCCCAGTGCCGGCCACGATCTGGTTGGTCGGCAGCGACGGGTCGATCTTGGCGACGTTGTTCGACGACAGGAACTGGTAGTCGTCGGTGACCGTCGGGAAGGCGGGCAGGGTCGCACCGGTGGAGCCGTCGAAGGCACCGATCAGATGGTTGTACGGGAAGTTCTGCCCGACGAGGAGGAGGTTCGCGGCCTGGCCGAGCGAGAGCTCGTACTTGACGACATCCGGCGTGCCGCTGCCGAGCAGGTCGCCGACGGAGGCCGACTCGAACAGGTTCAGCGCGGCGCTGCGGTCCGTGGCATCGGCCGCTGGGCCGAACGCCTGCGGGCCGGTCTGCTGCATCGTGCGCACGACCTGCCCGGTCGGGCTGAGCTCCTCGAGCGCGCCGCCGGTGGTCGATGCGACGATCACGGTCTGGCCGCCGATGTTGGCGATCGCGGCGTCCTGGCCGGGACCGACCAGCGGCAGCACGTTCTGGATGATTCCCGGCATCGTCACCGGCCAGCCGGGCATGATCTTGCCGGTCGCCCCGTCGATCGCATACAGGCGGCCGCTGCTGCCCGCAGCCGCCGCCGTGACGCCCGCGAAGCTGACGTCGCTGCCGCCTTCGGGAGCGCCGTAGACCTCGTTGCTCGCGACGACGATGTCGTCGTGTCCGGCCGAGGTCAGGTCGCCGACCGCCGGATCGTTGATCGACTCGGCGACCATCTGCCGTCCGGCGGCCACCTCGGCCGGATCGAGCAGCGCCACGGGGTAGCCGGGCACCGGCCTGCCGCTCGTGCGCCAGGCGTAGAGGTGGCCGTCCAGGCTCGCCTCGACGATGTCGGGCTTCTTGGCGAAGCCTTCGAGGTGGGCGATCGTCGGCGCCGCGAGGAAACCGCACTTGGGATGGCTGCTCGAGGTCTCAAGTGCGGGTCCGCAGAACGCCGGGCTCGACGACACGGGAAATCCGAGGACCGGTTTTCCGTTGCTGTGCCAGGCGTAGATGTGCGTCCCGGCGGCCACGATCACGTCGGACTGCCCGGTGCCGGCGAGATCGGCGATCAGCGGCCCGCGAGGCGGCTCGCGCGGCAGCCCCAGCGCCGCGAGGCCCGGCGAGCCGGAGTGGCCCAGAGCGCTCTGCTGGGTTTCGGTGCGCACCGGCCACCCGCGCAGCTCCGAGCCGTTGGGCTCGTAGGCGTGCACGAGACCGTCCTCGGTCGGGACGATCAGCTCCTGGACGTTGTCCCCGTTGAGGTCGGCGTAGCGGGTAGGCGATTCCCCGCCCGAGCCGAGCCGCTTGGGGAAGCCGGCTGCCAGCGTCGGATCGGTGAAGGTGTCGAACACGCGCCGGTCGATGCCGGCGAGCGGGATCGCCTGGCCGTTGACCTCGAGCTGCACGGTGAATTCGTGTCCGAACGGGTTCGGCTCGCCCGCGGCGAACGTCGGCCCACCCGCGTCCGGCGGCACGACATAGGTTTCGAGCGCGTGCCGCACGGATTGAAGGTCAAGCGCTCCGAAGTCGGTGACGGTGCCGTTGGAGTCGCCTTCTCTCACCGTGGTCCACGATGCCGGGACCTGTCCGGCTCCCCACATGAGCTTCCAGTGCAATTGGCCTCCGGTCGCAAAACGCGCGCGTGCCAGCCCGGTGATCTCGACGCTCGATCCGGTCAGCGGCGCATACCAGTCCGGCGCATTGATCGCCGCCTCGGGCGGGATGTCGCCGCTCGCCACGGCGCCGACGGCGGCGCCGACGTTGGCGCGTCCCCACCCGAAATGCGTCGTCCACTGCTCGTCCGCCGGCAGCGCCGGGTTGGCTCCCGGGTCCGGAACGCCGGCGCCTTCGGTGTTGCCCGTCAGGGCCCGCTCGGCCGTCTGCTCAAGCAGCTCTCGTGTCTCGTCCGGGCGCAGCGTGATGCCGTGGTCGAGCCCGGCGCTCACGACGAGCGCCGCCGCGCCGGCTGCCTTGCTGGTGTTGACCGAGCCGGTCGGCCCCTCCATCGAGATCGAGCTCTTGCCGCCGTACTGGGTGGTGTTGGCACCCCGGAAGAACGTGCTGACGGGAGCGTTGGAGCCCAGGCACACTGGCTGGCCGCTGGCGCCGCAGAGCCTCTCTCCCTGCAGCCACTGGCTGGAGTCTTCGCCCAGCCCGACCGTGTCGGGCACTGTGCCCTCGATCAGCATCGCGTGTCCGTAGTTGGCCGGGTAGTTGTGGTTGCCGGTGTTGAGATCGTCGCCTGAGAAGGTCTGCACGACCCCGTGGTCGTAGGCGTACTGCGAGGCGGCCTCGGCGAAGGCCGAGTGGTAGAGGCTGCCGTTGGCGCCCTCGATCACCTTGACGCCGTTGTCGGTCGCGTAGACGATCCCCAGCGCGAACGAGTTGGCGTCCGACACGAACGTGTCCCAGATCCGCACGGGGGTGATCTGGCAGTGCGGGCAGACGCCTATGGAACCCTGCCCGTCATTGCCCTGCTCGGCCGCGTCGAGCGCTCGCCCGGTCCCATGGTGGTGGGCCGCGAAGTAGCTCGACAGGTCCGTGGGGTCGTTGTTGTTGTCGAAGAAGTTCCAGCCGGCGACGTCGTTGGCGAAGCCGTTGCCGTCGTTGTCGGAGTGCTGTCCCGTCACGCACTGCACGATCAGATGGCTGGCCGAGTCGATCTGGCAGTTGCCGAAGGCGTGGATCAGATCCTGCGCGGTGATCAGCCCCGGTGGCCCGATACGGCCCGTGAAGGAGAGGCTCACGCGGGGGTCGCCGGCGTAGTCCTCGACGTTGACGACGCCGTCGGCGTTGCAGTCGTAGGCGCCGCACGATGAGCCGTCGGAGCGCTCGGGATACGGCAGCTCGCCGGTGTTGAGGTGGATCTGGTCGCGCAGCCCCCGCTGGCTCCAGTCGACGCCCGTGTCGAGGATCGCGACGACGGCGTCGGAGCGGCCGCGGTCCGCCTTCCAGGCGCCTGCCGCGTTGAAGCCGGCGACCATCGGCTTGCCGGCGTTCGGCCCGACGGCGTAGGTCGCGTTGGGCGTCAGCTGGGAGGGGAAGCCGAACAGGTCGAAGCGCTCGTCATAGAAGTTGGACGAGCGATTGGCGGGGGGCTGCTGGGTGTCGGGCTCGGACTGGTCGTAGCTGGGGTCGTTCGGGGTGTCCTGTCGCTGCACGCTGCCGTAGCCGAACTGCTGCGAGGTGTCCTGCGAGCACGGGCTCTCGAAGCCGCCGCATTCCGCAGCGCTCGCGTCGGTCGCGAACACGGTCGCACCAATGCCGCCGAGTGCGCATGCAGCGCTCACCGCGATCGCCCCCAACCGTCCCCCGTTCACTCAGCGCACCCTTTCAGCCGTCTCCCAGGTGTGTTTCGATACCCGCAACCGGCTCGCGCGAAACCCCGCGAAGGGCACCCGATCGCTGCCCCTCTCGGGCTACAGTGGGGGTGGGCCGCGCTGAATCCCCCCTCTGCGAGGCCCGAGGGATGGGACCGCCCCGGATTACTCCAACAAGGCCCCCAGCAGAGCGCAGGGGCTGGAGTACCGGAGCGGTCCCCGTTTGAGCGTGCGGCTCGCCCCACCCCCCATCGGCCACCGCGGTCAGCTCTGTGTGATGGGATGAGAATGCCCGGCAGCCGACCGTGCGTGTGTGAGGTTGCTCACGTGCTGCTCGCGAGCCCGGCCGCAGCGGAGGCAGGCGACGGGTGTCCCCGGCGACTATCGTCCATGGGACATGCCGCAGTCGCCGCACGGGCTGGCGCCCTCATCGCCTTCTGCCGCGATCGACGCGCCCCCCGAGCCCGAGAGGATCAGCGACCAGCTTCAGCGTTGGCTGAGCGGAGAGGGCGAGAAGACCCTCGGCGGGCTCATCGAGGTGTTCAAGGAGAAGAGCTTCGCGATCGTCTTCGTCCTGCTGCTCGGGGTCCCGGCGCTCCCGCTGCCCACCGGCGGCGCGACGCATGTCTTCGAGGTCATCGCGGTGCTGATAGCGCTCCAGCTCGTGGCGGGCCGCAAGCGGATCTGGCTTCCCGAGCGCTGGCAACGGCTCGAGCTGGCCGGCAAGACGCAGCGGCGGTTCATCAATGCGCTGATGAGGTGGATCCGCCGGCTCGAGCGCATCTCGCGTCCGCGCCTGAGCTTCCTGTTCGACCATCGCCTCAGCAATGCCGTCTTCGGGTTGCTCGTGATCGGCGGGAGCGTCGGTGCCTTCGTCGCCCCTCCCTTCACCGGCCTGGATACCCTGCCCGCGCTCGGCGTCGTCCTGCTGTCGCTCGGCGTTCTGCTGGAGGACTTCATCGTCGTGGTGGTGGCGCTCGCCGTGGGAGCCGCGGGCGTCGTTCTCGAGATCGTGCTCGGCAGCGCCGCGATCCAGGGCGTCGGGAGTCTGCTCTAGTGCGCGGCGCGAGCTTCGCATGAGCGACGCCGTCCCGGCCGAGCCCGAGCTCGTCGACCTGCGCCACCTCGGGCGCGCGCAGGTGATCGGCAGCTGGCGCGTCGGCGATGTCATCGTCGACCCCGGCCCGACCAGCTGCCTGCCGAGGCTGCTCGCGACGCTCGAGCGCGACCCGCCGCGCGTGCTCGCACTCACGCACATCCATCTCGATCACGCCGGGGCGACCGGATCGCTCGTGCGTCGCCTCCCCGATGTCGAGGTGTGGGTGCATGAGCGCGGTGCCCCGCACCTCATCGACCCGAGCAGGCTGATTGAGAGCGCAGGCCGGCTCTATGGCGCGGAGATGGAGCGTCTGTGGGGAGAGGTGCTCCCGGTGCCGGCCGAGCGGATCCGGGTTCTCAGCGGAGGCGAGTCGCTCGGGCCCTTCCACGTGGCCTACACGCCCGGCCACGCCTCCCACCATGTCTCCTATCTGCACGAGCCGAGCGGGCGCGCGTTCACCGGAGACGTCACCGGGGTGCGCATCGACGGAGCCTGCGTGCTGGCGCCCACGCCGCCGCCGGATATCGACCTGAAGGCGTGGCGCCGGTCGCTCGACGTGATCGAAGACTGGGCCCCACGCACTCTCGCCATCACGCACTTCGGCGCCTATGACGACGTCGAGGCCCACCTCGCGCAGCTGCGCGATCAGCTCAGCGAGACGGAGAGGATGGCCGGCCATCTCGACGAGCACGGCTTCGCGGCGAGCGTGCGCGCCCGGGTCACGGCGTCGGCCGCGTCGGGAACCGCCGCGGCGTACGAGCAGGCCATGCCGCCGGCGCAGAGCTTTCAGGGACTCGCTCGGTACCTGAGCCGGCGCCACGCCGACGCCTGAGCCCTCCGCGCGCCTCGATGCCCGAGCGCGTAGCCTTCCGGGGCGTCATGAGCGTGCCGCCCGTCGCCCGAGAAGATCGCTACGAGCGACTCTGTCGCGATCACCGCTGGCAGGTTCCCGAGCGTTACAACATCGCGGCGGACGTCTGCGACAGCCGCCCGGCGGATGCCCTGGCGATGGTCCACGAGCGCCACGACGGGACGGTGCGCGAGCTCCGCTGGGGAGAGCTGCAGGCGCTGGCCAATCAGGCCGCCAATCGGCTCGGCGCGATGGGCGTTGAGCGCGGGGACCGTGTGGCGGTGGTGCTGCCTCCGACGCCCGAGGCGGCGGCCGTCTTCTTCGCGACCTGGAAGCTCGGCGCGATCCTGCTGTCGATGTCCGTGCTCTACGGCGACGAGGGCATCGCGCACCGGCTGGGGGACTCCGAGCCGAAGGTGCTCGTAACCGACGCGGCCAACGCCCCGCGCTTCGGTGCAGCGTCGGTCGCTCGCCTGCTCGTGCTCGACTCAGCCGCACTCGGTGCGGAGAGCGATCGCTTCCAGACGGCCGACACGGCGGCCGACGATCCCGCCCAGCTCTACTACACGTCGGGAACCACGGGGCTGGCGAAGGGCATAGTGCACGCCCACCGCTACATCCTCGCTCACAACGAGTTCACGTACTGCCACGACGTGCAGGAGGGCGAGCGCTTCCACGGCATGGGTGAGTGGGCTTGGGCGGCTGGGATCTGCCCGTTGCTCGGCCCGTGGCGCCACGGCGCCGTCCAGCTCGTCTACGAGCGCGAGGGCGGCTTCGACCCGCACCGCCAGCTCGACTTCCTATCTCGCCATCGCGCGACCAACGTGTTCGCGACGCCTACCGCGATCCGCTCGATGATGGCGATCGACGACGCCGGCGAGCGCTATCCACAGGACTTCCGGATCGTCTGCTCCGCGGGGGAGCCTCTCAACCCCGAGGCGATCCGCTGGTTTCGCAGGCAGTACGGCCTCACGGTGCTTGACTTCTACGGTCTGACGGAGTCCTACCCGCTGTGCGGCAACTTCCCCTGGATGGAGGTTCGCGAGGGCTCGATGGGACGTCCGATGCCCGGTTGGGAGGTGGCCATCCTCGACGACGACGAGCGGCCGGTGGCGGGTGGCGAGCGCGGCGAGATCTGTCTGCGCGCGCGATCGAATCCGCACTACCCGCTCGGTTACTGGCGACTGCCCGACGCGACCGCCGAGGCGTTCGGCGGCGAGTGGTTTCACACAAAGGATGCGGCGCGCATGGATGCCGATGGCTACGTCTGGTACGAGGGACGCGCCGACGACGTCATCATCGCGGCGGGCTACCGCATCGGACCCTTCGAGGTCGAGTCGGTCTGCCTCGAGCATCCCGCGGTTGCCGAGGCCGCGGCGGTCGCCTCGCCCGACGAGCGCCGCGGAGCCGTGGTGAAGGCGTTCATCGTGCTGGCCGACGGCCATGAGCCCTCCGACGAGCTCGCCCAGGAGATCAAAGTCTTCGTTCGCGAGCGCCTGTCGGCGTATGCCTATCCACGTCTGATCGAGTTCATCTCCGAGCTGCCGAAGACCCTGACCGGCAAGATCCGCCGGATCGAGCTGCGCGAGCGGGGTGGGGCGTCGGCGTGAGTACGCCGCGCGCACGCCGCATCCTCATCACATGACAACCACCCTCGTCACCGGTGCGAACAAGGGGTTGGGCAGAGAGGTGGCCCGCCGCCTCGTAGCCGAGGGCCACAAGGTCTGGGCGGCCGCACGGGACCTCTCGCGCGGTCGACCGGTGGCAGAGGCGCTCGGTGCGCGCTTCGTGACGCTTGACCTCACCGACGACGCGAGCGTGATGGCTGCCGCCGAGCTCGTCGCCGGCGAGGGCGGCCTGGACGTGCTCGTCAACAACGCCGGCATCGCCGGCACGCCCAAGCCGGTCGACGAGATCACGCCCGAGGACATCGCGCAGGTGCTCGAGACGAACGTGCTCGGCATCGTGCGGGTGACCCAGGCTTTCCTGCCGCTGCTGCACCGGTCTGCCGCTCCTGTCGTGGTGAACGTGTCCAGCGGGATGGGCTCGCTGGCGCGCACGAGCGATCCCGGGCGGCTCGAATCGACGATCGTCTCGCTCGGCTACGCGACGTCGAAGGCCGCAGTGAACATGCTCACGACCCAGTACGCCAAGGCGTTGCCGGGTATGCGCATCAACGCTGTCGACCCGGGGTACACCGCGACGGACCTCAACCGGCATCGCGGCACCCAGACGATCGAGGAGGGCGCCGAGGCGATCGTGTCGATGGCCAGGATCGGTGCGTCCGGACCCACCGGCACGTTCACCGACCGTCACGGCGTCGTGCCCTGGTGAGACCCCGCCGTCGCCGGGGCGATCAGCTCGCGAGCTCGCCCGGTAGCTGCGCCTCGTGCATCCGCCCGTCCTGCGGAGCGCCGACGTGGCGCCGCAGGAAGTGAAGCTGGTCGGCGACCGCCCGCTCGAACGGCTCGCCGGTGTAGATGTCGAAGTGCCCGATCGGGTAGGTCCGCACCTCGCCACGCCCGGTAGCCCGCCAGGCGGCGTCCTGCGCGGCCTTGGGGGGCGCGACGCCGTCGCGGTCGGCGATCTGCACGAGCATGGGGCAGGGGAGACGGTCGGCCTGCAGGCCCGGCCGGTAAGCGCCGGTCGTCAGGGCGATGCGCGCCGCCACCTCGTTGCGCCAGGATGGCCCCGCGATCCCCCGGTAGCCCGGCTCGGAGTCGGGGGTGGTCATGGCGGCGACGCTGCCGGGAGGCCCCACGACCGCGAGCATCACCGGCGGCCTGCCGCGCAGGCTGGCGGCGAGATCGCGCAGGCCGGCGAGCGTCAGCTTCGCCAGATGAACCGGCCCGGCGTAGCGAGCGGCGTTGATCAGCGAGGCGAGCCCATCCATCGCCGGTATCTGCGCGATGACCGCCGCCACGCGGCCATCGGAGACGGCGACCGGCACGACCTGCCCGCCCGAGTAGGACGAGCCCCCCCCGACGATCCGATCGGGGTCGACCCCGTCCAGCGAGCGGGCGACCGCGATCGCGGCCGCGTAGTCCTGGAGCTG
>JAOPZB010000163.1 GCA_025964355.1 Solirubrobacterales bacterium
GAATAGGACGCGCCGGCCGGGTTGACGCGGACCGTCACGCGGCCCTGCGCCGGCACGCCATGCAGCGCCAGCTTCCACGCCAGCAGGCGCGCGAGCGAGGCGCGCGCGGCCGGCGAGATCGGCGTACCGGAGAACGAGCCCAGCACCGCGACGCCGGTCGAGACGAGGTTGTAGCCGCCCGCATGGGCCCCCACGACCGGCTCGTCGATGCCGCCGGCGCGAGCCTCGAAGATGCGCCCATAGAGGTCGACGACGAAGTTGTAGCCAATGTCATTCCAGCCGTGCACGAAGCGGTGATAGGCATAGATCGCGCGAAGCATCGCCGGCACCTCCGCCGCCGAGTAGCCGTTCGGGTTCTCGGTGTGATGCACGAACGCCATCTGCACCGCTCCATATCCCGGCGCCACGCGCGGCCGGGCCGCCCCCTTCGCCCAGGCCCGGCGCGCGATGACCCGCGGCTGCCCGGCGCCGGCATTCAGGACCGGCGTCGCCGCCGGCAGCCCCGCCGCGGCGAACGCGCCGAGCGTTGCCGCGCTCCGGCGGGCGCCCATCCCGCCGCTGACGTCGACGAGCCACAGGCGAACGCCGCTCAGCGCTGCCGACGCCCGCAGCTGCACGGCGGTCGTGCCGCCCGTCCAAACCGGATCGCCCACCAGTGCCTGCGCCGGCTGGTCTGCCGGGCCCTGCCGATGCCCGCCGCAGCATCCGGCCGCCGACACCCATCTGCTCCAGCTCCGCGGCCCGACACGGAAGCGCAGCTCGATCCCCGGCGCAGCGCCCGCCGTCGGCCATTGCACGCCTAGGAGGTCCGCCGCGCGGGTCAGCTCGACCGTGACGCCGGCAGGCCCCAGGGGTCCGACCCGCTGTTCTGAGAGCGAGGCGTGCGGAGCTGAGGCAAGGGCCGCGAGTCCGCCGGCCGGCCGCAGCAGCCCGGCCGCGACTGCACCGGCACCCGCCGCGATCACCGATCGGCGCGTCAGTCGTGGCGCGCTCATCAGAGCTCACGACACGCAGGCGCGGCGAAGGTCGCGCAGCGAGTCGATGAGAATCCGCTCAGCGGCCGGGCGTGAAGGCGATGTGTCCCTCGAGATGAGCGATCGCCGGCCCGTCCGCGACATGGCGGGTCCGGCAGGAGGCGCCATGGCAGCTGATCGCGTCGGTCTGCGCGCCGCCCTCTGTCGCGACCAGGAGATCACCCGGCCTGACGCCGGCGGCGATCAGTGCGGGACCGCCGATCCGCAGAACGGCGTCGTCGCCCGGGTGCGGGTTGCCGGGGGTGCGCCGGTCGGCGACCAGCGCAGTCGCAGACGAACCGAAGCCGGCCGGAACGAACCCGGCGCTCTCCACGCCCACGTCGCCGCCTCGCGCCAGTCCGGAGTCGGCAACGAGGCTGCTGCGGCCGGCGGGCGAGATCGCGTAAATGCGGCCGCTGTTCTCATCCGGGGCGATCAGGTCGCCGGCGAAGCGGCCGAAGCTCGCCGGCGCGACGGCGATGCCGCCCTCCAGCCGCGGCGCGCTCCTCGTGACGGTAGCGACGGCGCCGCGACAGTCGATCGCGTACACGGTCGTCGTCGAGCCCGCGGTCGCCGTCACCAGCAGACGGTGACCGAAGCGCCCGGTCGTATCGAAGGCGATCCCGTTCTCGAGTCCGCTTGCGGGCAGCCTGACGAAGTCGTGGGCTTCGCCGCGGGCGTCGATGACCGTGACGCCGGCTCCCTTCTGGAGGCGCAGCACGTAGAGGGCGTCGGCAGCGAAGCTGCAACCGGCGCCGCGATCGCGCTCGCCGGTCGAGAGCGCGATGTAGGGCTCCTCGCCGCCCGGGTTGGCGTATCCGGCCCGTCCCGCCGGCAGCGGCTGCACGGCGCCCGCAGGCGACAGCAGCTCCAAGCGCTTGTCGGCCGCGAGCACGATCCCCCCGTCGGAGCGGGGAGCGCTCAGGTCGAGCGGCCGCCGGATCGCGACGGCCGCCTGCCAGCGCGCCCGAGAGGCGGCGCTCACGGCCGTGATCCGCTGGCTGGCCGAGGAGCCCGAGCCGCAGGCAGCCAGGCCCGTGCTGAGGATCGCCGCCGTCAGGGCGGCGATGAGGATCGGCGCTCGGCGCATCGGCAGGTTCACCGAGCCCAGTCTACGACAGGCCATCGTAGGGGTGCGCCGGAAGCGCCTCAGCGCGATCGGGCCGCCGCCCGGAGGCGGCGGCCCGTCACGGACCTTCTCGTCTTTGGATTTCTCCTCGGAGACCTCATGCTCGGCGAGCTCCTCGGCGAAGCCGGGATCGGTTCCGCCGGCCCCGATTTTCTCCAGCGAGGCGAGGTCGGCGTCGAACTCCTGGCCGTAGCCGCCGTTGAAGCCCTCGCCGGCCAGCCCGAGCTCGGCGGCGATCTCGTCCTGGTCGAGCAGCCCAACGTCGTCGATCGCGCGCGGCAGCGGCTCCGACGGCTCGATCTCGATGCGCCGGTAGCGCTTGAGACCGGTGGCCGCCGGAATCAGCTTGCCGATGATGACGTTCTCCTTCAGGCCGTTGAGCCGGTCGATCTTGCCTTCAAGGGCGGCGTCGGTAAGAACCTTCGTCGTCTCCTGGAAGGAGGCGGCCGACAGGAACGAGTCGGTGTTCAGGGAGGCCTTGGTGATACCGAGGATGATGTCCTCGAAGATCGCCGCCTCGTCGCCCTTCTTGATCACCGCATCGTTGGTTTTGGCGAACTCGAACCGGTCGACGAACTGCCCGGGAAGGTAGTCGGTGTCGCCCTTCTGGTCGACACGCACCTTTTTGAGCATCTGGCGCACGATCAACTCGATGTGCTTGTCGTTGATGTCCACGCCCTGGGACTTGTAGACCTCCTGGACCTCCTTGACGAGGTACTGCTCGGTCTCGGTCCGCCCACGGATCGCCAGCAGCTCGTGCGGGTAGATCGACCCCTCGTTGAGCTGCTTGCCGGCCTTGATCTTCTCGCCGTCGGAGACGAACAGGCGCGTGCGCCGCGGGAATGCGTGACGGTGCTCGTCGCCGGCCGCGTCGGTGATGACGACCGTGAGCGCTTTGTCGGTCTCCTCGATCGTCACCGTTCCGTCGTCCTCGGCGATTTTGGCCAGGCCCTTGGGGCGCCTGGCCTCGAAGAGCTCGACGACGCGCGGCAGACCGTGCGTGATGTCCGCGCCGGCGACTCCACCGGTGTGGAACGTACGCATGGTCAGCTGCGTGCCCGGCTCGCCGATCGACTGCGCCGCGACGATGCCGACGGCGTCGCCGATCTGCGCGAGCGCGCCGGTCGCCAGCGCCCTGCCGTAGCAGGCCTGGCACACGCCGCTGGGAGCCTCGCACTTGAGCACGGAGCGCACCGGGACGGTGACCTCGGTGCCCTTGGCGTGTTCCTCGGAGAACGCCAGCTGGATGTCCTCGAGCTCCTCGCGTCCGATCTCGGCGCCCTGCTCGGTGAGCATGCGGTGGCGCTTGGTCTCGATCGGCCTTGCCGCGACTCGCCCGACGAGGCCGTCGTTCGGCTCACCGTCGGCCTTGAACACGGCCATCTCGATGTACTCCTCGGTGCCGCAGTCGGCGTCGCGGATGATCACGTCCTGGGCGACGTCAACCAGACGGCGCGTCAGGTAGCCCGAGTCGGCCGTCCGCAGGGCCGTGTCGGCCAGGCCCTTTCGCGCGCCGTGGGTGGAGATGAAGTACTCGAGCACCGACAGGCCCTCCATGAAGTTGGCCTTGATCGGGCGCTCGATGATTTCACCCTTCGGGTTGGCCATCAGGCCGCGCATCCCGGCCAGCTGGCGGATCTGCTTGAAGGAGCCACGGGCACCGGAGTTGGCCATCATGAAGATGGGGTTCAGGGTGTCGAGGTTGTTGACCATCGCGTCGGCCACCTCGTCGGTGGCGGCGTTCCACTGCTCGACGACCGCCTCGTGGCGCTCCTCCTGCGTGATCAGCCCGTCGTCGTACTGGCTGGTGATGTCGCCGACCAGCTTGTCGTACTTGTCGAGGATTTCCTGCTTCTCCGGCGGGACCACCACGTCGTTCTTGGAGATCGTGATGCCGGCCTGGGTGGCGTACTTGAAGCCCAGGTCCTTGAAGGCGTCGAGCACCAGGGAGATCGTCGTCGCGCCATATGTCTGCACGAGCATGTCGATCAGCCGTGTGGTGTCCCGCTTCTTCATGGACTGGTTGACGAACGCGTACTTCGACGCGTCGAACTCGTCGCCCAGGGCCTCGGCCAGCGCCCGCTCGATGCGGTCGTTGTAGATGATCCGCCCGATCGTAGTCAGCACGTGGCCGCCCTCCCGCCCATAGGGGCGGAACTCGGCGATGTCGTGCAGCTTGACCACGCCTCCCTCGTAGGACAGCTCGGCCTCCTGGGCCGTGCGGAACACGTGCGGGCGCGGATCGTGCGTGGCGCGGTCGATCTTCGACAGCTCCTCCGCCTCCGGGCCGTAGGTGAGGTAGTAGGCCCCCAGGATCATGTCCTGGGTCGGGGTCGCCAACGGCGCGCCGTGCGCCGGGCTGAGGATGTTGTTGGAGGAGAGCATCAGAATGCGCGCCTCCGCCTGGGCCTCGGCCGAGAGCGGCAGGTGCACCGCCATCTGGTCGCCGTCGAAGTC
>JAOPZB010000249.1 GCA_025964355.1 Solirubrobacterales bacterium
GATGCGGTCGAGGAATTCAGCCGTCGGGCGCCCCGGGCGCACACCCGGGATGAAGCCGCCGTACTTCTTCAGGTTGTCTGCCTGGTCGACCGGGTTGAACGTGACGGCCGTATAGAAGTACGTGAACAGCAGGATGAAGATCGACTCACCGACGACGTAGTGCCAGCCGTTGGGCGAGAAGAAGTCGGAGATCTGCTGACCCCAGTGCGTTTTCACGAGCTGCCCGACGGTCGGCGGGAAGGCCATGATGCTCGCGGCGAAGATCACCGGGAACACGCCCGCCATGTTCACCCGCAGCGGCAGGTAGGTCTGCCCTCCCTCTGACATCCGCCGTCCGATCACGCGCTTGGCGTACTGCACGGGAATCCGCCGCTGCCCCTCCTGCACGAACACGATCCCGGCCACGACCGCCAGCACGAGGAACGGCATCATCACCTTGAAGACCTGGTCCTGGGTCGTCCACCAGGCCTGCACGCCGCTCGGCAGGCGGGCGACGATCGAGGCGAAGATCAGCAGCGAGATGCCGTTGCCGATGCCGCGCTGGGTGATCAGCTCGCCGACCCACATCAGCAGCACGCAGCCGGTCGTCAGGCAGATGACGATCAGGAAGATGTGCGGCGCGTCGAAGTGGGTGACGACCGATTCGCCGGCTTTCGCCTGGAGCGTGTGGAACAGGAAGACGTAGCCGATCGACTGCGCGAACGCGAGGCCGACCGTCAGGTAGCGGGTGTACTGCGTGATGCGCGCCTGCCCGACCTCGCCTTCCTTGGAGAGCTTCTCGATCGACGGCACCGCCACCTGCAGCAGCTGCAGGATGATCGAGGAGGTGATGTAGGGCATGATGCCCAGCGCGAAGATCGCGATCCGCGAGAGCCCGCCGCCGGAGAAGAGGTTCAGCAGCCCGAGGATGTTGGAGCCGCCGAACTGCTTCTGGATGTTGTTTACGGCGGTGAGGTTGACTCCCGGCACCGGGATGTGGGATCCCAGCCGGTAGATGAGCAGCATGCCCGCCGTGAAGGCGATCTTCTTGCGGATGTCCGCAACCTGGAAGGCGTTCAGGATGGTGGAGAGCATGGCTTTCAGGCCGCCGGACGCGCGCGTAGGGCTCGCGTGGGAGCGCAGCGGCCGATTCTAGTGGATGTGCCCTGGCGCTCCGCCGGATGCAGGCGGGGTCCGATGCTCAGGCGTCGACGATCTTGCAGCTGCCGCCGGCGGCCTCGATGCGCTCGCGCGCACCGGCGCTGAAGCCATGCGCGTGGACGGTCAGCGCCTTGCTGAGCTCGCCCTTCGCGAGCACCTTGACCGGCACGCCCTTGCGGCTCGCAAGCCCGTTGGCCTTCATCAGCTCGATCGTGACCTCGGTGCCGGCGTCGAAGCGGCTGTCGAGCGCGGAGATGTTGACCGGCTGGGTGTGCGTGCGGAACGGCTCGAAGGGCATCGACTTCTTCATGTGCGGCCCGCGCAGCTTTCGCATGCGCATGTGGATCGGCATCTGGCCGCCCTCGAAGTTGGCCCGGCGCTTGGAGCCCGAGCGCGAACCGGCGCCCTTCTGCCCGCGGCCTGAGGTCTTGCCGGTGCCCGACCCTTCCCCGCGGCCGATGCGCTTGCGAGGGCGCCTGCTGCCGGGAGCCGGCGCGAGGCTGTGCAACCCGATGCGCTCCGGGGAGTCTTTTTTGGGGGGGCTCACTTGCCCTCCTTGACCTCGACGAGGTGCCTCACGGCGTGCAGCATGCCGCGCGCCTGCTCGCAGTCCTCGAGCTTGACGGTGTGGCCGATGCGGCGTAGTCCGAGCGAGCGGAGCGTGTCGAGCTGTTTGCGGTTCGCGCCGTTGCTGGAGCGGCGCTGGGTCACGTTGATCGGCGCCATCAGGCCGAGGCTCCCTCTGAGGCGGGGCTGCTCGCGGTGGCCTCGGGCGGCGCCTCAGCCGGCGCCTGGTCCCCGCCGCCGGCGGCGGGGACGCTCTCCGCTGCGCCGTTGGTGGGCTCGCCGCCGAGGCCGAGCACCCGGGAGATCGACAGCCCCCGCAGCTGGGCGACCTCCTCGGGGGTCCGCAGGCCCTGGAGCCCGGCGACCGTGGCCTTGACGAGGTTGATCGGGTTCTGCGTGCCGAGGCTCTTGGAGAGGATGTCGTGGATCCCGGCGAGCTCGAGCACCGCGCGCACGCCACCGCCGGCGATCACGCCGGTACCGGGTGAAGCCGGCTTGAGCAGGACTCGCCCGGCGCCGAACACGCCGGTCGTCTGGTGAGTGATCGTGCTGCCGTGCTTCGGCACGCGGAAGAGATCCTTCTTCGCGCGCTCGACGCCCTTCTGAATCGCCAGCGGCACCTCGTTGTCCTTGACGTAGCCGACGCCCACCACTTCGCGTTCGTCGCCGACGACGACGAGGGCGGTGAACGAGAAGCGCCGGCCGCCCTTGACGACCTTGGCGACGCGGTTGATCTCGACCACGCGCTCCTGGAGGTCCAGGCCGGCGGGGGTGACTGAGCGGTCTATGGAGATGGTCATGGCAGAAGGGAGAGGGTAGCGGGAGGACGCGGCGCGACCGCTAGACGGTCACGCCGGTCTCGCGGATGGCCTCGGCGAACGTGCGAACGTGGCCGTGGTAGCGATAGCCGCCGCGATCGAATACGGCCTCGGAGATGCCCGCAGCCTTAGCGCGCTCGGCGAGCAGCTCACCCGCGCGGGTGCTTCGCTGCGCTTTGGCGACCGAGCGCAGCTCAGGCTCGAACCAGTTGACGGCCGCGAGCGTGCGTCCGGAGACGTCGTCGATCAGCTGCGCGCAGAGCCCGCGGTTTGACCGGAACACCGAGATCCGGGGACGGCTCGCCGTACCCGACACCTTCGCCCGCACGCGACGGCGGCGCTTGAGGCGACGGTTCTCTGTCGTGAGCACCGTCATGCGCGCTTTCCGACCTTGCGCTGGACGTACTCGCCCTCGTAGCGGATGCCCTTGCCCTTGTAGGGCTCCGGCGGCCGCTGCTTGCGGATGATCGCGGCGGTCTCGCCGACCAGCTGCTTTGAGATTCCCCTGACGACCACGCGGGTCGGCTGGGGCACCTCGAATTCGATGCCGTCCGGCGCGGGGATCGCGACCGGATGCGAGTAACCGACTGCCAGCTCGAGGTTCTTGCCCTTCAGCTGCGCGCGATAGCCGACGCCCTGGATCTCGAGGCGCTTCTCGAAGCCGGCGGTGACGCCCTGCACCATGTTGGCCACGAGCGAGCGTGTGAGTCCGTGCAGCGCTCGGTGTTCGCCGCGGTCGGTCGGGCGCGTGACGACGAGCCGGTCGCCGTCCTGGGTCACAGCGATGTCGCGGTGCACGCGCTCGGCGAGTTCGCCTTTGGGCCCGTTGACGCGCACGGCCTCGGGGTCGATCGAGACCGTCACTCCGGCCGGCACTGGGATGGGCTGTCTACCGATTCTCGACATTTCCTAGCTCACCAGACCTGGGCCAGCACCTCGCCGCCGACTCCGGCGGCGCGCGCGTCATGACCGGTCATCACGCCGCGCGACGTGGACCCGATCGAGGTTCCCATGCCGCCGAGCACCTTGGGGATGCTGCGGGCGTCCACGTACGTACGCCGGCCGGGGCGCGAGACGCGGCGCAGCCCGGAGATCGCCGAACGACGGTCCTCGGTGTACTTGAGGCGAATCTGGATCAGCTGCCCGGTGTTGCCTTCCGGCGCAGCGATCACCGACCAGGACTCGATGTAGCCCTGCTCGTCGAGGATGCGCGCGAGCTCGCTCTTCTGCTTGGAAGCCGGTATCTCGACCGTCTCATGCGCGGCGCGGATCGCGTTGCGCACGCGCGTGAGGAAGTCGGCTATGGGATCGGTCATCGACATGGCTGTGTGCTCGCTCCTACCAGGAGGACTTCGTCATCCCCGGGATCTGACCATTGTGGGCTAGCTCGCGGAGGCAGATGCGACACACCCCGAACTTGCGGTAGACCGCGCGCGGGCGACCGCAGCGGGTGCAGCGAGTATAGGCCTGCGTTTTGAACGTGGGCGGGCGCATCTGCTTGACGCGCAGCGAGGTCTTGGCCATCAGTCTGTGCTCTCCTTCTCGGTTTTGTCGGCGTCCCCGCTCTCGGCGGAGTCCTCCTGCTCGGCGCTCGCCTTCCCGGCTGCCGCCGTCTCGGCCCCGCCCGTCTGCGCCTCGGCATCTGGCTGGGTCTGTTGCTCGGCCTCCGGCTGGCTGCCCTGCGCCTCCGCCTCGGGCTCCGTCTGCACCTCGGCCTCGGGCTCTGTCTCTGGCTCGGCGGCGGCCGGCTCGGACTCGGCGTCGGCCTCTGGCTCGCCGACGTCCGGCTCGGCGGCCTCCTGCTCGGCCTCGGCCGCGGCCTGGGGCTGCTCGGCGCGGTCCGCGCCGTTCGCTGTCTCGGCGCCGTCCTCGTCGTCCTGGTCGTCCTCGGGACCGAAGCCGGCCGGACGACCCTGGGCAGCGAAGGGCATGCCGAGCGCGCTCAGCAGCGCGAATGCCTCGGCGTCGGTCGCGGCGCTCGTGGTGATCGTGATGTCCAGGCCGCGGACCTGGTCGATCGCGTCGTAGTCGACCTCGGGGAAGATGATCTGCTCGCGCACGCCCATCGAGTAGTTACCGCGACCGTCGAACGAGCGGGGGCTGAGCCCCCGGAAGTCGCGGATCCGCGGGATGGCGATCGTGACGAGCCGGTCGAGGAACTCGTAGCCGCGCTCGCCGCGCAGCGTGACGGCGACGCCGACCGGCATGCCCTCGCGCAGTTTGAACGCGGCGATCGACTTGCGCGCACGGCGCACGTTCGGCTGCTGGCCGGCGATCGTGGCCAGCTGCTCGGTGGCGGCTTTGAGCATTTTCGAGTCCTGCTTGGCGAGCCCGACGCCCATGTTGAGCGTGATCTTCACCAGCTTCGGCGCCTGCATCACCGTGGAGTAGCCGAAGCGCTCCATCAGCGCAGGGCGAATCTCCTCCAGGTAGCGGATCTTCAGGCGAGCGGGTGGGGCTGTCTCGGTCATCGTCGCCATTGCATCAGTCCAGCTTCGCCCCGGAGGTCCTGGCCACGCGGACGCGCGCGCCATCCTCGCGGCTGATCCCAACGCGCGTGCGCTTGCCTTTGGCGTCGAGCAGCATCACGTTGGAGATGTGGATCGGGCCCTCGCGCTCGATCACGCCGCCGAGCGCCGCCTGCGTCTGCGCGCCGGCGACCGGGTGCGGGCGGGTGTGTCGCTTGACCATGTTCAGGCCCTCGATGAACAGCCGCTCCTTCTTGGGCTCGACGCGCAGCACGCGGCCGCTCTTGCCGCGATCCTTGCCGGAGATCACCTGCACCTGGTCTCCGGAGCGGATCTTCAGCGTGCGGCGCGGAGCGGAGGCACCGGCGGATCTGCGACGCGCCATCAGAGCACCTCCGGAGCGAGCGAGACGATCCTCATGAAGTTGCGCTCGCGCAGTTCGCGCGCTACCGGTCCGAAAACACGCGTGCCGCGCGGGTTGTTCTGGTCGTCGATGATCACGGCGGCGTTCTCGTCGAAGGCGATGTAGGTCCCGTCGTCGCGGCCGATCGGCTTCTTGGTGCGCACGATCACCGCCGTCACAACCTCGCCCTTCTTGACGGCTCCCTGAGGGTTCGCCTGCTTGACGGTCGCCGTGATCACATCGCCGACGAAGGCGTAGCGGCGCTTGGACCCGCCCTTCACGCGAATGCACAGGATCTCGCGAGCGCCCGAGTTGTCGGCCACGCGAAGGCGTGTCTCGTTCTGGATCATCGTGCTCGCTCCAGCACGTCGACGAGCGCCCAGCGCTTGGTGCGCGACAACGGCCTGCTCTCGATCACCCGCACCACGTCGCCCTCGTGGGCGTCGTTGTTCTCGTCATGCGCATGGATGGTGTTCGAGCTGCGCACGATCTTCTCGTAGCGGCGGTGGCGGCGGGCGACGTCGATCCGCACCGTGATCGTCTTCTCGGCCTTGTTGGAGACGACCACGCCCTGGCGCACCTTGCGCTTCCCCTCGACCGGGGCGTGGACCGGGGCGAGCGCCTCCGGCGCCGGCGCTGCGGCGCGTCGCTCTGTCGCCTTCGCTCGTTCCTGCAGGCGCCGCGCGCGACGCCGGACGGCCTTGTTGCGGCGCTCCCCGACGCGGTCGGCGTGGCGCTGCTCGGCGGTGCGCGCGGGGCGCGTCTCGCCCGAGTGCGCCGAGCGCGCCTTGCGGCGGCGCTCCTTGGGCGGGAGCTGCTCGGCGGGGGAGACCGCCTCCGGCTCCGGCGCCGGCTCCTCGGATGTCTCGGCCGCAGGAGCCTCCTCAACGTCGGCCTGGGGAGCCTCCGCGTCGGCTGTCTCGGCCGCTGCGGCGTCTGGCGCCTCGGCTGCAGGCGTCTCCGCGGCGTCGGCCTCTGGAGCCTCAGGCGCCTCAGCCTCGGGCTCCTGCGCCGCGGCGTCGGCCTCTGGAGCCTCGGGCGCCTGCGCCTCGGGCGCCGCCTCGGGCGTGGCGTCGTCGGGAGCCTTGGGCTCCTCTGCGTTCTCGTTGTCTGGTTTGTCAGCCATGTGTTCCGTTCGTGTCTCTTCTCAGGTCCAGTGGGCTCAGGCGGCGACTGTGGTCAGCGCACGCGCCCGGGCGACGGTCAGCGCACGCGCGAGGTCGCGCCTTGCGCGGCGCAGCGCCGCCGTGTCGTCGAGTTCGCCGGTCGCGTTGGCGAAGCGCAGGCCGAATACCTCTTTGCGCAGCTCGGTGACCCGTTTGGTCAGCTCGGCGTCGTCCAGGTCCCTTATCTCTCGTGCCTTCATCGCGCCTGCCTCAGTCCTCACGCAGGACGAACTTCGATTTCAGCGGCAGCTTGTGGGCGGCCAGGCGGATCGCGTCGCGCGCCAGTGGCTCGGGCACGCCGGCGAGCTCGAACATGACCCGTCCGGGCTTGACCACGGCGACCCAGCCTTCGGGCGAGCCCTTGCCGGAGCCCATGCGTGTCTCGGCCGGCTTCTTGGTCACGGGCTTGTCCGGGAAGACGTTGATCCACACCTTGCCGCCACGCTTGATCTTGCGGGTCATCGCGACTCGTGCAGCCTCGATCTGACGGTTGGTCAGCCAACCGCCCTCGAGCGCCTTGAGCCCGTACTCGCCGAACTGGACGTGCACCTGGCCGCGCGAGGTGCCGCGCCGGCGTCCACGGTGCTGCTTGCGGTGCTTGACGCGCTTGGGTGAGAGCATCAGCGTCCACCTCCACCGGGAGGCCCGCCGCCGCCCGGGCGAGGTCCGCGTCCACCGCCGCCGCCACCGGGGCCGCGTCCGCCTCCGCCTCCACCGGGTCCACGACCGCCGCCGGGACCGCCGGGGCCGCGTCCGCGTCCGCCGCCACCGCCGCCCGGGCCACGGCCGCCGCCACCCGGTCCGCCGTTGCCACG
>JAOPZB010000264.1 GCA_025964355.1 Solirubrobacterales bacterium
GCACGCCGTTGGCTGCCGCGCGGGTGGCGCGCGAGCTGGCGGGGGCGGCGGTCGCCCGCGGGCTGCGCGAGATCGGCGCGGGGGCGGGGCCGGTGGACGTGATCGATCTCGCGAGGATGAGGCGGACCGCGACGGGTCCGGGCGACGGTTTGCCATAATCCGGAAACGATGAAGCTGCTCCGCATGAAGCCCGGTCATGGCGAGATCGTGCTCGCCGAGGGCGATGTGGACGTGCCGGAGCAGGAGCGTGAGCTGATCGAGGCCTTCCGTCGCGAGCTCGACGCCGGGATGTGGGCCGCGGTACCGACCGAGTCACTCGGCGGCCGGCGCGAGGCCGAGCTCGTGAAGAGCTTCGCCGATGTGCCTCGCGATGCCGAGCGGGTGATCTTCTTCCCGCGCGCTGCCGGCGGCGCTGCACCGGCGCAGCGCTAGCCCATGGCGCTGGCGCTCGGCACCACGGCGGTCGTCCTGATCGTGCTGCTGTGGGAGCTGGGCCGGCCGCATCTGCTCGGCGCGTTCGAGCGCGTCCGCTCGCACCGGCGCGAGCGCCGGCGGACGGTTGCGCAGATGGGCTATGACCCCGGCCGCGAGCGGCGCGCCGAGCAGCGCGCCCGCGCGCTGCTGCAGTCGTGCGTACAAGCGGAGGACTGGGCGATGTACTGCGAGCTCGGCTTCCTGCGCGTGCGGGGCGGACTCGGCGTCGGCGAGCGCGACGAGGAGGCGGCTTACGCATACCTCATCTATCCCCACCGTCCGATCGTCGCCTACCTGCCGGCGACGCGCGAGCTGCTGAACGAGTACTGCGTCGCCTTTCCTGACCAGTCCAAGCCATACGGGAGCTCGCGCCTGCCGGATTCAGATGACGTGCTCGCCAAGTGGATGGCGCTCACCGGCGACGAGCGGCGGCTGATCGCCGACGCCAACATGCATCTCCCCGGACGGCAGATCGACCCGGACACCGTCCGCCGCGACCTTGCCCGCCTCTCGTCGTGGGAGCGCGAGCGCGCCGGCCGGCAGGCCGGTAGTCTGCGCGCCGCGTGAGCACCCCGGGCGCCTTCGACGTAAAGCACAAGAGCCGGGCCCTGACCGACGGGCCCGAGCGCGCCGCCGCGCGGGCGTACCTGCACGGAATCGGCTACTCGGCCGAGGACCTGGCCAAGCCGGTCGTCGGCGTGGCCCACTCATGGATCGAGACGATGCCGTGCAACTTCAACAACCGGATCCTCGCCGCCAAGGTGAAGGAGGGCATACGCGCCGCCGGCGGCACGCCGATGGAGCTCAACACGATCGCGATCTCCGACGGGATCACGATGGGGACGGCCGGGATGCGCGCCTCTCTGGTCTCGCGCGAGCTGATCGCCGACTCGATCGAGCTCGTCGCTTCCGCGCACGCCTTCGACGCGGTTGTCGCGATCTCCGGCTGCGACAAGACGATTCCGGGCACGGTGATGGCGCTCGCCCGCCTGGACGTGCCGTCCCTGATGCTCTACGGGGGATCGATCCGTCCCGGCTGGTTCAAGGGCCAGGAGGTCACCATCCTGCAGGTCTTCGAGGCCGTCGGCGCCTACGCCGCCGGCAAGATCACCGAGGCTGAGCTGCACGAGCTCGAGGAGGTCGCGTCGCCCGGGGCGGGGGCCTGCGCGGGCCAGTTCACCGCGAACACGATGGCGATGGCCTTCGAGGTGCTCGGCATCTCCCCCGCCGGCTCGGCGATGGTGCCCGCCGAGGACGGGCGCAAGCTCGCGGTGGCCGTCCAGGTCGGCGAACTCGTCATGGACGTCCTGCGCCGCGGCCAGCGCCCGAGCGACATCATCACCAAGCACGGTCTCGAAAATGCGATCGCCGGGATTGCGATGAGCGGCGGCTCGACCAACGGCGTGCTCCACCTGCTCGCGGTCGCCAGGGAAATGGGCGTTCCGCTGGAGATCGACGAGTTCGACCGGATCTCCGAGCGCACCCCCCTGCTGTGCGACCTGCAGCCCGGCGGCCGATATGCCGCGACGGATCTCTATGAGGCTGGTGGTGTTCCGCTCGTCCTGAAGCGGATGCTGGAAGCCGGCGTGCTTCACGGCGACGCGGCGACCGTCACCGGCCGCACGATCGGGGAACACGCGGCCGAGGCGCAGGAGACCGACGGCCAGCGCGTTGTCCTGCCACTGGCGGAGCCGTTGAAAGCGACCGGCGGGTTCGCGATATTGCGCGGCAACATCGCCCCCGACGGATGCGTGGTGAAGCTCGCCGGCCACGAGCGCCGCGCCCACACGGGACCTGCACGCGTGTTCGACGGCGAGGAGGCGGCGATGGCCGCCGTGCTCGCCAGGCAGATCGAGGATGGCGACGTCGTTGTGATCCGAAACGAGGGGCCGATCGGGGGACCGGGCATGCGCGAGATGCTCGCGGTCACCGGTGCCCTGGTCGGGGAGGGCCTGGGGGAGACGGTCGCGCTGATCACCGACGGGCGCTTCTCCGGTGCCACGCACGGCTTCATGGCGGCCCACGTCGCCCCGGAGGCGGTGAGCGGCGGGCCGATCGCCGCGATCACCGACGGCGATCAGATCACCATCGACGTCGATTCCCGGCGTCTGGACGTCGCTCTCTCAGATGCGCAGATCGCCGAGCGCGTGGCGGCCTACACCCCGGCACGACGCGCCGACCAGCACGTCGACGTGGCGATCCAGAAGTACGCCAAGCTGGTCGGAAGCGCCGCCGAGGGCGCCGTCGCACGCTGAGCCCTATTCGCCGAGAAAGTCCTCCAGCAGGGCATTGAACTCGGCGGGGCGCTCGAGCATCGCCATGTGGCCGGTGTCGGCGAAGATCACCTTGCGCGCGTTCGGGATCAGCTCCTCGAACACGTCGGCGTCGCGCACGGAGATCAGCCTGTCGCGCTCCCCCCAGACGATCAGCGTGGGGCAGGCGATCTCGGGCAGGCGGTCGCGCAGGTCGTAGCCGGGCAGGGCGGCCTTAGCCTGCTGGAAGCCGGGCTTGCCG
>JAOPZB010000170.1 GCA_025964355.1 Solirubrobacterales bacterium
CCAGGCGATTGGGATGACGATGAAGAGCATGCCGTGCATTCGGCTCCGTCGGAGCGCATTGCAGTCTTCGGACTCTGCCCGCCCGGACTTGAAAGCTGAGAACGGCCTTGGACCAAATGTCCACAAACCTCATCCGGCTGTTCCGGCGCCTCAATCCGGGGCGCGCAGCAAGTCCGTGTCGGGCTGGGGCGTTACGTCGGCCACGTCGAGCTGGGCCAGCTCGACCGCGGGCTGCCACGGACGGCTGCGAATCAGCCAGCTGGCGGCTCCGGCCAGCAGCACGGCGCAGAGGATCCAGCCGAGCGCCGTCGTGCCGACGCCGACGTACTTGAGACCGGAGGCGCCGACCACGAACGTGATCGCCGGCCGCACGTAGCGATCCGGGGCGCTCGAGGACAGCAGCGAGCCGACCAGCACGGCGGGCACGCTGCCGATGATCAAAGACGTGGTGACGCCGAACTCGACATGGCCGAAGGCGATAGCTCCGAGGGCCGCCGCGAGCGTGAGCGGCACAGCCTGGGTGAGATCGGTGCCGACGAGCTGGTTGGCGCCGAGCATCGGGTAGAGGAAGAGCAGGAAGATGATCATCAGCGACCCCGAGCCGACCGACGTCATCCCCACGACGATTCCACCGACCATGCCGATCGCGATGGTCCGCAGGGGCTTGGGCACGACGTCTGCGACCGACCCGGTGCGCGCCTCGCCACCGCGCCGATCCAAGACATAGCGCAGGATCATCGCGCCCGCGCCGAGCAGGAGCGCGGCGCCGAGCGCGGTCTCGATGTTGTGTTGCGCCGCCTTGGCGTGCCCCATCAGGTGCAGGAGATATGCCCCGACGAAGGCCATCGGGACCGAGCCGAGCACCATCCAGCCGACGAGGCGGCGGTTCACGGTGCCTTTGCGCAAGTGCACGGCGGCCCCGAAAGGGCGCATCACGACCGCGGCGACGAGATCGCTGGAGATCGCCGATGCGGGCTGGACGCCGAACAGCAGGATCAGCATGGGCGTCATCAGAGCCCCGCCGCCGGCGCCTGTCATGCCCACGAGGAAGCCGATGATCGCGCTGCCAAGGACGATGTAGGGATCGACATGCATGGCTCTCGCCGGGCCGGCCCAAGGGCGGTCAAGTGCCTCCCCGCCACCGTGCTCCTCCCCCGGAATGCGGCATGATAGATCAGCGACGAAGGACGAGGCAGGGGCTGGCCTGGAGGGTCCCCGAGTGTTTAGGCGCGGGCCTTGCTTTAGGTCTGCCCGCTGTTTATGATCCCTGCCCGGGAGTGGAGGTCACGAAATCTCGACAATTGTTCGGGCTAGTGAGCTCACCATACGGGGGCCTGGTTGTGGCGAGCAAGGAGGCGGAGACGCTATGAGTGTCGATACGGGGAGCGGGACCGAGGCGGCGAATGTGCCATGGGCCTCGTCGTCGGGCCTGCCCGCATCGCGAGGCTTTCTGGGGCTGGGAGCACGCCGCCGCTCGGCGGTCACGGGGATCGCCGAGGTTCGTGGGCCGGCGGCCTGCATGCGCCGCGACGCGCTGTTTCGCCGGGCCCTGCTCGTGGCCGACGTCGTGGCGATCGTCGTGGCCTTCTCGCTCACCGTCGAGCTGTCCTCGCGGTCGCTGCAGCTGACGTGGGCGTTCATCGCCGGGATACCGATCCTGCTGGTCGGTGCGAAGCTCACCGGCCTGTATGACCGCGACGAGACGCTGCTGCGCAAGACGACTCTCGACGAGGCGCCGAAGCTGTTCCAGTTGGCGACGCTCTGCGCGCTCGTGGCCTGGCTGACGGGAGGATTGATCGTCCGTGGCGCGCTCGACCGCCACCAGGCGCTGTTCTTGTGGCTCGCTCTCGCCGGCTTGCTGATGCTCGCCCGTGCCGGCTCGCGGGCGCTCGTGCTGAGGGTGGCCCCGGTCGAGCGATGCCTGTTCATCGGCGACGAGGTCTCGGCGGAGACGATCCGCTCCAAGCTGACCGGTCATGGCGGGGTCAAGGCGCGCGTCGTCGCGCACCTGGACCTCGACAAGGTGGCGCCGTGGTCGACCGACACGTTCTCCGAGACGAGGCTTGCCGAGATCCGCGATCTCGCCCAGACGCTCGACGTACACCGCGCGATCATCGCGCCGCGCAGCGCTGACGCGGGGGAGATGCTCAACCTCGTGCGCACGCTCAAGGCGGTCGGCGTGAGGGTGAGCGTGCTGCCGCGCCTGCTCGAGGTGGTGGGCTCCTCCGTGGAGTTCGACGATCTGCACGGCGTAACCGTCATGGGCGTCAGGCGCTTCGACCTGACGCGCTCCTCGGCGCGCTTCAAGCGGGTCTTCGACCTCTTCGGCGCGGCGCTCGGCCTACTGGCCATCTCGCCGTTGATGATCGCGATCGCGATCGCGATCAAGCTCGACAGCCGCGGTCCGGTCTTCTTCCGTCAGCTGCGCGTCGGGCGGCACGGGCGTCGCTTTCAGATGCTCAAGTTCCGCACGATGGTTCCGGAGGCAGAGGCGTTGAAGGAGTCTCTGCGCGATCGCAACGAGGCGAAGGAGGGGCTCTTCAAGATCGCGCTGGATCCGCGCGTGACGCGCATGGGGCGCCTGCTGCGCAGCAGCGCGCTCGACGAGCTGCCGCAGCTCATCAACATCGTCATGGGCGAGATGAGCCTCGTCGGCCCGCGCCCACTGGTCGTCGACGAGGATCAGCGAGTCGAGGGATGGCATCGGCGCCGCCTCGAGCTGATGCCCGGGATGACCGGTCCATGGCAGATACTCGGCCCCGCCCGAGTCCCGCTCAGGGAGATGGTGGCGATCGACTACCTGTACGTGGCCAACTGGTCGCTGTGGACCGATATCAAGATCCTGCTGCGCACCGTGCCCCACGTGCTCGGACGCCGCGGACTCTGAGATGGCGACTGCCTCGATCTCCCGCAGCGCCGCCGTCTAGTGCTCTATATCGCCACGGCGCATTTCAGATCCCCCCGATGGATAGAGATCCAGGCGAGGTATCTGCGACGGCACATCTCGGTGCCCTACCAGACATGGTCGTCGCTGGAGGGCATCGATCCGGCCTATGGCGCGCACTTCGATCGCGTCGTGGAGCAACTCGGCTCGCACGCCGGCAAGCTGAACCACCTGGCGATGGAGATCTCGGAGGTGGCCTCGGACGACGACCTCCTGATGTTCCTCGACGGCGACGCGTTTCCGATCGCCGATCCGATGCCCGTTATCACCGAGGGTCTCTCTCGTGCGCCCCTACTAGCCGTCAGAAGGGCCGAGAACCTCGACGAACCGCAGCCCCATCCGTGCTTCTGCGTGACGACCGTTCGAACATGGCGAGGCCTGCCGGGCGACTGGTCTTCGGGGTTCACCTGGGCCGGCCCCAGGGGACGTCGGCGAACAGACGTCGGGGGTAATCTGCTGCGCATCCTTCAACTGACGAACACGCCGTGGATCGAGCTGCTCCGGTCGAATCGAACGGACCTCGATCCCGTGTATTTCGCCGTCTACCAGGACATCGTCTATCACCATGGCGCCGGCTTTCGAGCGGCGAGGCCGAGCGGGGTGCACCGCGACTCACTCGGACCGGCGCCCTGGCCGCTTCCGCGGATGCCGGTTCTGGACCGAGCGGTCGACATCGCCAACCGGCGGCGCTGGCAAGCCTGGGAGTTCAGAATCTTGAAGCGACGCACCGAGCTGTCAAACGCGATATTCAACAAAATCGACAACGGTGACGGCTGGTTGCACGATCTCATGGGAGATGGCGCGGCGTCCCACGCCTGAGGCCGGGCGCCCACCCGCTCACATGGCGCCAACACGGCACCATCCGGATCAACGATTGGACGGCAAGGTGTCTAGCGGCGAACACTCAGGACCCTATGACCTCAACCTCGGCGCTGCGAAGACGTACATACCCGGATTCGTCAATGTCGATATACACGAGCGCGCAGAACTATCACTCGACCTCGGAGTCGACAGGCTGCCATTCCCGGATAACAGCGTGCGAACGGTCGTGTCACACCACACCCTGGAGCATGTCCCGGATTATCTGTTTGCGCTCAGCGAGATCCACCGCGTTCTCATGCACGATGGTGCACTGCTGCTCTCGCTTCCATACGCGACGCTGACCGAGCACCACCTCGTTAACCCATATCACCGCCACAACTTCACCGAGCATGCCTTCGACTTCTTCGACCCCGACCTGCTGAGAGGCTCAGCCGCCGAGGAGGGTGCTCCGGCATTCCGCAGCGTCTTCGTCCGCTTCACCTATATGGGTTGGTTCGGCATGGCACCGACCGCGTTGCGGGTATGGGCGCGGCGGCACCTCTTCAACGTCGTGCGGCAGTTCGATATCGCACTCGTCGCGATCAAGGACCTCGAGCGGCCGGTCGACGTGAGCGAGGCGCGCGCCCGCGAACTCGAGGCGCGCATCATCGAGCTGAAGCAGCTCCGGACGCGCTACTCGACCGACGAAGACGACGTGGCTTCCAAGCACGATCACGCGTCGCCCGACCGGCGGTCAGGCTCGCATGCGAGGAGCGCGCGTGGCCGCTTCGGACGCCGCCGCGGCGCGCTGCAACGGCACTGGGAGATACGGCGCGACTGAGCGGCCAACTACGCGGGAACGGGGTCGCGGCCCGCTTTGCCCGCAGCCGCACTTCCGTCCGTCGAGCCGGCGACGAGACGTTCCAGCGCCGTCGAGATCTGCCCGCAGACGAGCTCCGGTGCAAACAGTCGCTCGGCCTCCGCATGAGCCTTTGCCCGAACCTCCTCGGGATCCTTCGCGACGCGATCGAGCATCTCGACGATCGCCGCGACGATGGCGGGCACGTCCCCCGGGTGCGTCTCGGCGGCGACCGAGCGATCCACCTGCTCGATCGCCCCCACCTCGCTGGTGGCAACGACCGGGACACCCGCCGCGAGCGCCTCGGCGACGGTCAGAGCAAACGGCTCGTAGCTGCTGGGCTGGAGCAGGACATCGGCGCGGGCGAGCTCTGCCGGGACCTCTGATGGTGGGACCTGGCCGGCATACTCGGCGTTCTCGGGCGGCAGGTCCTCGAGAAGCTTCGTGTAGTCAGACCACAGGCTTGGCCCTCCCACGACACGCACCCTGACTTGACTGCCGCCCTCGAGCAGCGCCGCGGCGACCGCCACCACGTCGTCTACGCCCTTGCGCACGGCGATTCGCCCAAGGACGAGAACCGTCGGCGGCTGTCCGAGGGCTTTGCGGGATACCGGAAACCGCTCGAGGCGCACCGGGTTCGCGACGACGACCGTGGCATTCGCAGGGAAGCCGTAGTCTCGGACCAGGTGGTCGCGGAACACGCGGCTGATGCATATGAGTAAGCGGGCACGGTTGATGCGCCTACGTTGCATGACAGCTCGTAGGAGCATGATCGCCGCAATGGATGCGAATCTGACGCGAGATTGACAGCGCAGGCTCAGGCGGCGCTCGGCGATGAGCGACCGCAGCTCGCCGGCGCTGTGTGTCTCCGGATGTATCACGAGCGGCACCGTTCGCCTCACGCTGGTCGGGACGGCAGGGCTCTCGATACTGGAGAACTGGTAGACGACGTCGTAGGGGTCCGCGCCGTGCCGCCTGATGATCTGGCGCCTGAGCAGCAGGGAGGCGACACCGCGAGCTGCCATGCCGCTCGCAAAGGCGGTGATCCGTGTCCGGCTGTACCAGCGATCCCACTGCCACCGGCTCGTCCCCCAGTTGAATGTGAGGTTCTCCTGTGCGGCGAGTCGCGCCGGCACCGTCTGTCCGGATGAGGGAAAGAAGCAGTCGATTCGATGACCCAACCCGGCGAGCCCGTGCAGAAGCTCCGCACAGACGCCCGGAACGCCGCCATCCTCGCCGGGGGCCGGCCCGAGCCAGGCGATGTGCAGCGGTTGGGTGACCATCGTCGGCCATCATATACGACCGCTCTCAGGCCGATAATTCACCATTCCACCTCCGCACACGGGTGACGCACGAATTGGTGCAATCCATGGTTAACCGCCGTGCTCGCTGTCCCGAATCGCCGAGTGCCCGATGCATGCTGTTGTGTATATTCCGCTCATGCCAGATACGATGCTCCGGGCTTTTGGCTGGAGCCCCCTCCTCATCCATGGCGACCCATGTGTGCTCGATAGATGGTTGTGGCTCCGCCGGTATCTGCGCGGTGGAAAGGTGAGAACGTTCGATGCTGGATCTGGAAACGGCGCGTTCAGCATCTATGCGGCGCGTCGCGGCAATGACGTCGTCGCAGCATCGTTCTCGGCCCGCGAACAGGAGGACGCTCGCCGAAGGGCCGACGCCCTCGGCGTGAGCGGAACCGATTTTCGCATTCTCGATCTGCGAGAGCTCAACGGCAACCGCGACTCGCTCGGCAGCTTCGAGCAGATAATCTGCCTCGAGACGATAGAGCACCTCACCGACGACGAGGGCCTCGTCGGAGCCCTGGTCGGGATGCTGAAGCCCGGCGGTCAGCTGCTTTTGAGCACACCCTTCGACGGACACCGCCCCTTGTATTCCGAGGAGCGCAACCCGAGCCCGGTCGAGGACGGCTCGCACGTCCGCTACGGCTATTCGCCTGAGCATCTCAGGCGGATCGCACACGATGCCGGCTTGGAGATCGCGAGCGAGGATTTCGTAAGCGGCGTCGTCTCGCAGAAGCTGACCGACCTGATGAGGGTGCTGTCCGCGCGGGTGGGCCGGTTGGCCGCCTGGCTGATCATTCTTCCTCTCCGCCCGCTGGTGATCCTCGACGCGCCGCTGAGCAGGCTGCTGCGCTATCCACATCTGAGCATCGCGCTGGTCGGCGTCAAGCGCGTATAGGGGGCGGCATGCGCATGATCATCACCGTGCCGTGGGGGCAGCGGCTTGGCGGCGCCGAGGCGATGCTGCAAGGCGTGCTCGGAGGGACCGGCGGCCCGGAGCACGAGCTCGAGCTCGTCTTCCTCGAGCCGGGGCCCTGGCCGGAGGAGCTGCGCGAGGCCGGCTTTCGTGTCGAGGTGATTGCAGCCGGCCGTCTTCGCCAGGTCCACAGATGGCTTTCAACGGTGGTCCGGCTCGCGCGCCTGTTTCGCTCCCGCAAACCGGATGTGATCCTGAACTGGTCGGCGAAGACGCAGCTGTACGGGTCGCCGGCAGCCGTGCTTGCGGGCATGGCATCGCGAGTCGTGTGGTGGCAGCAGGCGATCCCGAGACGGAGCTGGCTCGATGGCTCGGCGACGTTGCTTCCGGCCGCGGCGATCGGGTGCTATTCGAAGGCTTCGGCGCGCGCACAGACGCGATTGGTTCCGGCTCGGCCGACGTTCGTGGTCGCTGCCGGCTCGCCCGTTCCCGACAGCGACTCGCGACCCGCGACGCTCGAGCTTCCCGAAGACGTTCCGATCGTCGGGCTCGTCGGGCGGCTGCAGCCCTGGAAGGGGCAGGACCAGCTGCTGCGCGCCCAGGCGATCCTGCGCGAACGCGGTCGGCGGACGCACACGCTCATCGTGGGTGGCGACTCCTACGGCCTTTCACCCGAATACGCCTCGTCGCTGGAGCCGCTCGCACGCCGGCTGGGCCTGGCCGAGGATGTCACGATGACAGGGGAGGTTCCCGATGCCGGCCCCTACATCGAGCGCATGGACATCCTCGTCAACGCCTCCGATCCGGAGCCGTTCGGCATCGTCATCCTGGAGGGCATGGCCAGACGGGTCGCGGTCGTCGCCGTCAACGCGGGCGGACCGTCCGAGTTCCTCGAGGACGGGCAAACGGGGATGCTCGCCCGCTCGGGCCAGCCCGATGCGCTGGCCGACGCGCTCGAGCCACTGCTGTCGTCACCAGATCTGCGCGAGCGGATTGCCGCGGCGGGCAGGGAGCGCTACATGCAGGAGTACACGGACGCCGCGATGCGCGCGAGGTTCTTCACCGCGATCGAAGCACTTCTCAAAACAGAGGGTGCCTGATCGATCGAGCCCCTGCGTCAGAGCGCTCGCCCGTTCTGTCCGGAGGGCTGGCGAAGGCGGCGTCTGAGGCTTATCCAGCCCCGCCGGCCGAGGCGGCGGCGGACCCGCTCCACATCGGTCGTGGCAATCAGCGCAGGTGGGTCCCACAGTTTCATTCTGTGCGCATCCGCCGGAGCCGAGAGGATGGGCCCGGTCAGGCCTTGTCGAACGCTCAGGACCGTGTAGCCGTATGACTCCAGCAGCGCGGTCACAGCCGTCGGCGGCGGCTCGTGCTCCTCGAAGACGATGTCTCGGACCAAGCGATTCGAGAGCAGCCGTCCAGCGCCTTCGAGGGCCGATTGCTCGTGCATCTCGACGTCGAGCTTGAGGACACCGACGGCCGTCGAGAACACGTCGTCGAGGCGCACGGTGTCGACCTCGGTCGAATGCGCCGGATCGGCGCGCTCGAGCGAGGCCGTGCCCTTGTTGCGGGCGAACGTCTCAGGGTCCACGGCGAGCGGCAGCGTACCTCGGCTCGATGACACGGCCGCCTGGCGAGCCTCGATCGCAGTTATTCCATCCACCTCAGTCCATCGCTCGACGTTACGGGCCAGCGTCTCGAAGATCAGCGGATGCGGCTCAAACGACACGACGCGCCCCGTCGGCCCCACGGCGTGCGCGAGAAGGTTGGACATGACCCCGACGTTGGCGCCGGCGTCGACCACCGTCTCACCTGGATCTGCCAGGCGCGCGAGCGTCTCGGCGACCGTGAGATCGTAGACGCCGGTGCGCGCTACGGCTCGTCCCATGGGGTCGGGCCAGCAGTACAGATGTGAGCCCCAGGCCGTCCGCACGAGGCGAGGCGCCCCGTCGGTGTCGGGGCTGTGACGCAGACGGAGTGCGAGCTGCGACGGGCGGTACCAGTAGTAGGGACGGTTGAGGAAGCGATAGGCCCGGAGAACAGGAGAGGGCGTTGCCTGCGCGTCAGGACTCATCGGGCTGGCGTCAACTGTAAACGCTCCCGGCCCGACGTGATGGCTTGAGTAGGCTGGGGGCTCTTGCTGGACCTCCGGGAAATCACGAAATCAGACAGCGACGTCGAGCACGCCGAGGAGCGGGCCAGCTCCGCGGTGGCCGTGACCATCGTGGCCCACGACCTCGGTGCGGTGGGGGGGATGGAGCACCAACTCGCCGAGCTTGTGCTCGGACTGCGGCGCATGGGCCACGAGGTCACGGTGATCGCTCGCACCTGCGTGCTCCCGGGCGACGCCGGGGTCCATTTCCATCACGTGCGAGGGCCCCGCCGGCCCTTCGCGTTGGCCTATCCATGGTTCATGGTGGCGGGTTCGCTCGCGGTGCGAAGGCGCCGGCGCGGCGTCGTGCAGGCGACGGGCGCGATCGTCCTCAACCGGATCGACGCCGTCGCCATTCACTACTGCCACCAGGTCGGGCCGGCCAACCCGAGCCGCTCGACGGCGCTGTTTCGCTGGCATGTGAGGCTCGCCAGCATGCTCAAGCGGGTGGGCGAGCGAGTCTGCCTTCGTGTGAACGATCCGGCCGCCGTCGTGTGCGTCTCGGAGGGCGTCTCCGAGGAGATACG
>JAOPZB010000003.1 GCA_025964355.1 Solirubrobacterales bacterium
CACGCCCGGGAAGCCGGCGCCGCTGCCGAGGTCGGCGATCCGCGTCGCCGCGCGAACCGGCTCGAGCTCAAGCGCCGCGAGGGAGTCGGCGAGGTGGCGCGTCGTCGCCTCCTCGCGTCCGCGACTCGCAGTCGGAGCATGCTCGTCGGCCTCGAGCACCCGCAACAGGGCGTCGAGCTGTTGTTGCTGTCTCTCCGAGAGACCATCGGCGGCGGGGTCCACACCCGCTCCACGGCCCGCGTCATCGCGCATGGCGAGCAAAGAAGTCGGCATATCTGAGGCGCATCTCGCGCATCCGCGCATAGACGTGGGCATCAACGTCCTCCGTCAGCACGGCCTCCACGATCGGAAGGACGTCCTCCGCGAGAGCGTCTCCACGCGCCATCCACTGGTAGTACTCGCGTCCCCCATGGTTGTACGGGCCGTAGAGGCGGGCCCGCGGGAAGCGGCGCTGGAGCCAGTCAAACAGCGCCGCATGCTTGACGTGCATGCGCAGCGTTATCTGGGGATACCTGCCGTCGCCCCCGAAATGACCCTCGCCGATAAGGATCCCGACGAGCAGACCCCGCTCGATATCGGTCAGTTCTGGGGCATCCGCCATCCCTGCATTGTTTCACCGTCATGAAAAACGTGAAACACTCCCGAGCGACTTGTTGTTTCACCGTCATAAAAAACGTGAAACACTCTTGAGTCCCGTGCGGCGGCTACGGGGCCGGCGGCGTAACGATCAGATACCGCTCGGGCTCATTGCCCTCGCTGTGCGTCGCGACGTCGCCGCGCTCCCGCAGGTACTCGTGGACGATGCGCCGCTCGAACGGCGGCAGCGGATCGAGCTCCACCGGCTCGCCTAGGCGCAGGGCCTCGTCGGCGGCCTCGTCGGCATCGGCCCGCAGCGCCTCAGCTCGGCGCTCGCGATATCCGTTGGCATCGATCACGACGCGTACATCGGCCGGTCCGTCGGGGAAGACGATCCGCTGCGCCAGGTGCTGGACGGCGTCGATCGTCTGGCCATGCCTGCCGATGAACAGGCCGACATCCTCGCCCGTGAGCTGGCCGCGGAGGATCTCGTCGTTCTCCGTCACCTCGATCTCGACGTCGAGACCGAGCCCGTCGACGATCTCCTCGAGCAACTCCTGGAGCGACTCGTCTGGGTCGAGATCCTCGCTGCTGACGTCGTCGGCGGCGGTGTCGCGGTCGCTCATCGTCTTCTGCCCGAGCGTTTCTTCTTCTTTCTCGGCGAGCGCGGCGGAGGCGCGGCGCTCCCGCTGCGGGCGCTCACCCCGGCGAGCGCCGGCTCAGCCTTCGGGCCCCCTCCCCGCGGCTGGGTCGGCTTGCCGTTGGGTGGCGCCTTGCCGTCGGCGTCAGAGCCCTTTCCAGGGGGCGCCGCGGGAGCCCCCATATGGCGTTTGATCAGCATCTGCTGGCCGATCGTCCACAGGTTCGTCGTGATCCAGTAGACCAGCAGCCCGGCCGGGTAGCGGTACAGGATCACGACGAAGACGACCGGCAGCAGAAGCATCAGGCGGCGCTGGTTCGGATCGGCGGTCGCCGTCGCGACGAGGGTCGACGCGACCTGCGAGCCGACGTACAGCAGGATCAGCACGATCAGCGCTGCGCCAGTCGCCTTTTCCGTGATGTCCGGCAGGAACAGGAACTTCGCCGAGTGCGGCGCCACCGCGTTGCAGCTGATTTCCGACAGGCCTTTGATGTGCGTTCCCGCGTGCTTGACCGCGTTCGCCGGGATTTCGCTGTTGTGCAGGATCGGGTGTCCAAGCACGCTCGAGAAGTGTTCGCGCAGCTGCCTGCCGCAGATGTCGAGCTTCAGGTCCGTGCGCAGCATGTAGAACAGCGAGATGAACACCGGCAGCTGCAGCAGCAGCGGCAGGCACGACGCCAGCGGGTTGATTTTGTTCTCCCGGTAGAACGCCATGATCTCCTGCTGCTGGCGCTGTTTGTCGTCCTTGTACTTCTCTTTCAGCGCGCTGATCTGTGGGGCGAGCCGCTGCATCTCCTGCATGGACTTCAGCTGCCTGAAGGTGAGGGGCACAAGCGCAGCGCGGATCACGACCGTGAGTCCGATGATCGCCAGTCCCCAGCTGCCACCCACGAGGTTGTTGTGGATGAACACCATGATCGATTCGAACAGGGTGATCAGCGGCGAGAACGCGTTCTCTATTACGTTGGCGAGGATTGGCATGCGCTAGGTGAGCTTGGCGGTGATTGTGGGCAAGTGCTCGCTGGTGGCGTGGCGTGCTGCGGCTCGTCGCTCGGCTACGCGGCGCCTGCTCAGCGCCTGCTCAGCCGCCGTCATCGGGGCGCGTCCTGAACACTCGCTGGGCCTCGACCGGATCGTATCCGCCGTAACTCCACGGATTGCACCGAAGCAGGCGCCACCCCGCGAGCACCAAGCCCCTAAGTATGCCGTACCGCCTGATCGCTTCGACCGCATAGCGGGAGCACGTCGGCTCGTACTTGCAGCGCCGAGGAATCGCCGGCGACACGACGCGCTGATAGACGATGATCGGCGCCGTCGCGATCGAGCGTAGGACCCGCGCGACTGCGCTCGCCTGCCCGGGCGCGGCGTGCGCCGGAGGAGCGGAGCTCATGAGTTCGACTCCACGCGCTCGGCCGGAGCTCCGTCGCCGGACCGCGACCTGGTGAGCAGCTCCGCCATCGAGGCGGCGACGCCGGCGAGGCCCTCACGCTCCACGAGCTCGCCAATCGGCGGGCGCGCGACCACGACGACGTCGTTGCCCGGGCTCAGATCCTGCCCGGCCTGGGCAAAGGCCTCGCGCAGCAGACGCTTGACCCTGTTGCGCTCGACCGCGCCGCCGACCTTCCGCGACACCGACAGCCCCAGCAGCGGCGACTGCACGGCCGGTATGGGGAACGTCTAGAGGACCAGATGCCGGTTCGCCGTGGACCGACCCCGCCGGAACACGCGCTCTAACTCAGCGCTGCGCGACAGCCGCGCACTCGTCGGCGCTCGCCGTCTCATTGCGCGCCCGTCAAACGCGGGATCGGTGTCAACATGCGCCTCAGGTGGAGAGCCGCTTGCGTCCCTTGTGCCGCCGG
>JAOPZB010000011.1 GCA_025964355.1 Solirubrobacterales bacterium
GGAGCTTATTGCACCCATATTGAACCCGCGTCCTCTGTCTTTTTGGGGTCACCCATCAATCTAAGTCTTTTAGAATGATGGCGGGGACGACGGGGCTCGAACCCGCGACCTCTGCCGTGACAGGGCAGCGCTCTAACCTACTGAGCTACGCCCCCGCGGTTGCCCGTAAGCCACCCGCGGACTCCGCGCCTCCTAAGTATGCCAAGGCGGGCCGCTCGCCCCCAGGCCGGTCAAAACTGGCCGCGCGGCCAGGCGTGCACTAGGCTTGCGGAGATGGCACTCGTGGGACCTCCGCCGCTGCTCAGCAAGCACCCGTTCGCGGTGCTGCTCAGCGACCTTCGCGACGAGCGCTCGGCGAGCGTCCCGTTCCCGCCGGGCGAGACCCGCTTCTCGCTCGCGCGCACGAGGCGCTTTGCAGATGAACCGCTGCCGATGCTGCTCGAGGCGTACGAGCGCTTCGGCCCGATCTTCACGCTGAGGCTCTTCCACGGCAACGTCGTGTTCATGCTCGGGCCTGAGGCCAACCACTACGTGACGGTCTCCCACGCGTCCAACTTCATCTGGCGTGAAGGCCACTTCCGCGACCTGATCGGCCTGATGGGCGACGGCCTGCTGACGATCGACGGTGAGTTCCACCGCCGCTCGCGGCTGATCATGCTGCCGGCCTTCCACCGCGAGCACATCGCCGCATCCGTCGACGTGATCGTCGAGGAGACCACGCGGGCGCTCGACCAGTTCACGGTCGGCGGCGTCGTCGACCTCTACGCCGCCACGCGACGGCTCGCCCTGCGCGTGGCCATGCGGGCACTGTTCGGGCTGGACCCCGACGGCGAGCGCGCCCGGGCGATCGACGCCGCCGGCCTGTTCGAGCAGGCCCTCTCCTTCTACGCGAGCGAGTACCTGCTGCGAGTCTTCCGCGGCCGGCTGTCTCCCTGGGCGCGGCTGCAGGCGGCGGCGCGCAAGCTCGACACGCTCATCTACTCCGAGATCGCCGAGCGCCGCGCGACCGGCCGGCGGGGGCAGGACATCCTCAGCCTGCTGCTCGACGCCGAGGACGAGGACGGCAACACGCTGAGCGACCAGCAGATCCGCGACGAGGTGATGACCCTGCTGTTCGCCGGACACGACACGACCACCTCGACCGTCTCGTTCATGTTCTACGAGCTCGCGCGCCACCCCGAGATCGTCGCCCGTCTGCTCGTCGAGCAGGACGAGCAGCTCGCCGGGCGCCAACCGACCGCCTCGCAGCTGATCTCCGGCGACCTGGTCGAGCTCGAGCTGGTCCTCGACGAGACGCTGCGCAAGTACCCGCCCGCCTGGGTCGGGCCGAGGCGGGCGATCGAGGCGTTCGAGTTCGAAGGCCGCACGGTGCCCGCGCGGGCATTCGTCAACTACTGCTCATGGGCGTCCCATCATCTTCCCGACGTCTTTCCCGAGCCCGAGTCCTTCCGGCCGGAGCGCTTCACCCCCGAGGCCCGCGCCAAGCTTCCCAAGGGCGCCTACGTGCCGTTCGGCGGCGGCTCGCGCACCTGCGTGGGCATGCGCTTCGGGCAGCTCGAGGTGCGCACGATCGCCACGGTGATCCTCTCCCGCTTCGCCCTCTCGCTGCCCGACGACTTCCGGCTGCAGATACGCCAGATGCCAACCATCAGCCCCAGGGCCGGCCTGCCCATGGTGGTCGGGCCCAGGCCCGCCGCCCCCGTCGCCGGTCTGTCTGCGGCTGCCTGAAAGCGCCCATCGCCACCATCCAGTCGCGCGCGGACTCTCCGCGCCGCAGCGCCCGTCAGCGCAGACTCGCCCTCATGCTCAGCCGATAGCTCGCAGGCTGCGCGCCGTCGCGGCTCGCGCCAACGCCCTCCACGTAGACGTGCCGGTCGGAGAACAGCGTCAGCTGAAAGCCTGCCAGGAGCGCTCCCACGGGATGCGCCACGAGCTTGCCGTCGCTTGCGAGAGCGACCGCGTCAACCGATGCTCCAACGCCGAACAGGCCGCCGCTCGCGCGCACCTTCACCTCGCCGGCTTCGCTGCCGAGGAGCGTCACATCCCATCCCGGCGGCAGCGCTGCGCGCGCGTCTGCTTCGCTGACCCGGCCTTCGGCGCTGAGCGACCGGTCGCGCTTGCGCAGGCGAGCTTCCTGCACCCGCAGCGGGCCGACCAGCACGCTCTGCGCGGTGATGTCCAGGCTCGCCGCCGCCCTCGCTTCCCACAGCAGCTTCGCCGCCTGCCCCGGGGTGAGCGCGAGCCGTCCGGCCCTGACCCGCACCGAGTCGGCGCTCCCCCACAGCAGCTTCAGCGCAGGCCACGCGCTCACGCTGACGCTCTGCACCTCGCCGTAGCGCCCCACGCGAGACGAGATGCGGCTGGCCGCGATCCGCGGCAGCACGACCTGGGCGACCGCGAGCGCCAGCAGCACGGCCCCCGCGAGGGAGAGACCGATCCTGGCGTTTCTCGCGCCATCGCCGCCGCGCCGCATCTCCCGCAGCTTCGCAGGGGACGCGGCGCGGATGGCGCACACCGGCTAGGTCAGTCCGTTGGCCGTGAGGAACTGATGCGCGACGTTCGTGGCCGACTGCTTGTCGATGGTGACGGCCGCGTTCATCTGCTGGATCGCCTTGATCGTCAACAGCGAGCTGACCTTGTTGAGGGTCTGCGAGAACGCCGGCCCCTCCGCCGAGAGGACGCTCTTCTTGACCAGCGGCGCGACGTTCTGGAAGCCGAACACGTGCTTCGGATCGGCGAGCAGCTTGAACTTCCCGCCGAGCAGCTGGCCGTCGGTGGTGAACACGTTCTGCACGTTCACCTGACCGCCTTCGAGGGCCTTGTACGAGAGTTCGATCGCGATCGGCACGAACGTCGGGTTGACGCCGTATTCCTTTTTGATCCCAGGCAGTCCCTGGAAACGCGTGGCGAATTCCGGCGGCCCTCCGAGCTTTACCGCTTTGCCGAGAGGCTTCAGGTCGGCGATGCTCGCGAGACTGTGAGCGCTCGCGTAGCTCGGCGTCGTGGCGAGCACGTTGGAGTCGAAGAACGGGGTGATTTCGAGCATCGTGGCGCCGTGCTTTTCAGCGAACGCCTTCGCCTCCTGGAAGGCGGCGGACGCGCTCGACGGTTCCTTGGTCTGACCGGCGATCGCCGAGAGGAAGACGCCGGTGTACTCGGGATACACCTGTATCTGATTGGACGTGAACGCCTTGTAGATGATCTCCGACGAGCCGACGTTTTCTTTGACGTTGACCTTGTAGCCCTTCGCGGCGAGAGCCTGCGCGTAGAGCTGGCCGAGGATGTTCTCCTCGGGGAAGTTCTTGTCGCCGATCGTCACAGCCGGCTTGCCGACGCCCGGACCGCTCGCCGCCGGCGTGGCCGTCGTGGCCGTCGTCGCCGGTTGGCTCGCGCTCGTCGCGCTCGAGCTCGTCGAGGACGATTTGCTGCTCCCGCATGCCGCCAGCGCGAGCGCCAGCGCCCCCAGCGCGAACATCGCCGAGCCGCCCCTCGCCAACGCCGTCAGCCTGATCCGTGAGATTTGAGTCATCCGTCGCCTCCTGGTTGTTTGCCCCGCCGATGCAAGACCATATATCTGAATCGCCTCCCTACGCGGGCGCGCCCTCGGCCAGTGGACCCCTTGCACGCGCGCGTTCCTCCAGGCGCAGGCCGCGCGGGGTGAGCCGCCGCTGCACGAGCAGCAGCGCCCCGTCGACCAGCAGCGCGAGCGCGGCGACGCAGATCGCCGCGCCCAGCACGCCGGAGAAGTGGTAGCTCGTTTCGTTCGCGATCACGTCCCCGAGGCTGCCGCTGAACCCCGCCAGCGCCGCGATCGTCGTCGTGCTCACGACGAACAGCGCCGCGGTGCGGATGCCCGTGAACAGCAGCGGCGCCGCCAGCGGCAGCTCGACGCGGCTGATCGTCTCCCAGGCGCTCATGCCCATCCCTCTGGCGGCGTCCACCAGGTCACGATCCACCCCGTCGACGCCGAGATATGCGTTCGTCACGATCGGCGGAACGGCGAGGATCACGAGCGCGACCTCGACGACCGTCAGGCCGAGGCCGAGGAACGCGTCGCCGATGGCGAGCACGACGAGGCTCGGAAGCGCGCGGCCGACGTTCCCGACGTTGATCGCGAGGAACGAGCCGCGGTGCAGGTGCCCGAGCCACACGCCGAGCGGCACGGCGATCACCAGCGAGATCGCCACGCCGATCGCGCTGACCTTGAGCGTTTCAAGCGTCAGGCGCGCGAGGCTCGGCAGCCCCGGCGTGCCCGGCACGGCGCCGTCGCGGGCGATGAAGTGGAACGCTTCGACGAATTCGTGCATGCCGGGGGTGGGTGGGCTCTTATCCGGTTCTCGCCCGCGCCCACGGGGTCAGCAGCCGCTGGATCGCCACGAGCAGGCCGTCGGCGAAGAGCGCAAGCACGATCGCCAGGCCGCCGGCCGCGATCAGCTCAGTCTTGAACGGACCCTCGCCCAGCGCCGTGTGGATCGGGACGCCGAGGCCATGGTTGTAGATGACGTAGACGACCGTCGTCAGCGCGATGATCGTGACGATCGCGATGCGCAGGCCGGCGACGATCGACGGCAGGGCGAGCGGCAGCTCCACGCGCACCAGCGCCTGGCCTCGCGACATGCCCATGCCGTCGGCCGCGTCGAGGACCTCGGTCGGAACCGAGCGAAGCCCGGCGAGGATGTTGCGAAAGAGGATCAGCAGCGTGTAGGACACGAGCGCTATCTCCGCCGAGTACACGTTGAGCCCGACCGGAGCCGCGAGCAGCTCGAACAGGGCGAGCGAGGGGATCGTGTAGAGGATCGTCGTGACCGCGGTCGTCGGGCGCTCCACCCACCCGAAGCGATGGGCCGCCAGCGCGAGCGCCATCGCGATGACGAAGCCGATGCCCACCGCGACGAGCGCGAGCAGGATGTGATCGCGCAGCGCCGGCCACAGCACCGGTCCCCAGTTGTGGCTCACCCACGATCCGCAGAACAGGTCGTTGTGGATTTCACAGCTCGAGCTCTGGGCGGCATAGTTCGGGATCACCGGCTCGGTGGCCGCCGCGATCACCGGCCCGGCTGCGATGAGCGGCGCGAGCGCCATCAGACCGGGCGCCCCTGAGAAGCCGGTTGCGCCTCGGCCTGCGCCGAGCCGTCGCCCGGCGGTGGCGCCGCGGCGTCGTCGGCGAGCAGCTGCTCCACGAGCCCCAGCGTGAAGAGCCCCTCGACGCGGCCGTCGTCGTCGACGACCGTGAGCGGGTCGCCGTTTGCGCTCAGCATGATCGAGAGCGCGTCTCGCACCGATGTCTGCACGGGCACCCGCTGCGCGCCGTCGCTGGCGTCGGCGCGCCGTCCGTTGGGCTCGATCAGCTTCAGCTCCGACAGCCTGGTCAGCGCGAGGCGCTTGAGACCCCGGTCCGCCCCCACGAACTGCGCCACGAAGTCGTCGGCCGGATGCGTGAGGATCTCGCGTGGGGTGTCGTACTGCGCGAGCACTCCCCCTTCGCGCAGGATCGCGATCCGGTCGCCCATCTTGATCGCCTCGTCGATGTCATGGGTGACGAACACGACGGTCTTCTTCACCTTCTCCTGCAGCCCGAGGAACTCGTCCTGCAGGCGCGTGCGGTTGATCGGGTCGATCGCTCCGAACGGCTCATCCATCAGCATCAACGGCGGGTCCGCCGCCAGCGCCCGCGCGACGCCCACCCGCTGGCGCTGGCCACCCGACAGCTGCGCCGGGTAGCGGTCGCGCATTTCCTCGGGGTCGAGGTCGATCAGCTCGAGCAGCTCGTGCACGCGAGCGGAGACGCGCTCCTTCGGCCAGCCGAGCAGGCGCGGAACGGTGGCGATGTTCTCGTCCACGGTCTGATGCGGGAACAGTCCGATCTGCTGGATGACATAGCCGATCTCCCGGCGCAGCTCTTTCGGGTCGCGCGTCAGGACGCTGCGCCCACCGAGCAGGATGTCGCCGCCGCTGATCGGAATCATCCTGTTGATCAGACGCATCGTCGTCGTCTTGCCAGACCCCGACGGCCCGACGAGAACGCAGACCTCGCCCGCCGGCACGGTGAAGGAAAGGTCGCCGATCGCAGGCTCGCGCTGGCCGGCGTAGCGCTTGCTCACGTGTCGCAGCTCAAGCTCGGCCGCCTGCGCAAATGCCGACGGCCCCTCGTTATGGGCAGTGTCTGCGGTATTCAAGGGAGGATCCCCGGGCGGGTGAGCAGATCCTAGCCCACCCGCTGCGCCGCAGAAGGGCTGAAGGCGCCGCTATCGCTAGCCTTGAAGTCCCGAGTCCGGGCGTGTAGCTCAGTTGGCCAGAGCACCTCGCTTACACCGAGGGGGTCGCCCGTTCGAGTCGGGCCGCGCCCATTGAAGTCCTCTGATCCGACAATCGCGCCCTTGGAAAATCTCCGATGATCGACGACTCCCCCATCCGCATCGCCGTGATCGGCTCGGGCCCCGCCGGCTTCTATGCCGCCGGGCATCTCCTGAAGGAGTCGAGCGGGCGGATCGACGTCGACATGCTCGAGCGGCTGCCGACTCCCTGGGGCCTCGTGCGCTCCGGCGTGG
>JAOPZB010000067.1 GCA_025964355.1 Solirubrobacterales bacterium
GCGAGAAAGGCGCCGTAGAACATCAGCGACGTTCCGAGCTCGCGCGTGAGCAGGAGCGTCGCCATCGCCGCGCCCCAGACGATCAGCATCGGGCCGAACTGCTTCATCGGCGGGATCGTCAGGCCGAGCACGCGACGCCCGGCCGTGACGAGGATCTGGCGGTTGTCGCGCAGATAGCTGGCGAGGAAGATCACGATCGCGACCTTGGCCAGCTCGGCCGGCTGGAAGGCGATGCTGCCGATGTGGATGTCGAGATAGGCCCCGTTGACCTGCCGTCCGATGCCGGGCAGGCGGGGCAGCACCGTCATGCCGATCCCGACGGCGGCGATCGTGTAGCGGTAGCGCTCCAGGATGCCCACGCCCTCGCGACGCAGCCCGATGATCGTGGCGGCGAACAGGATGAGCCCGAGCACCATCCACTGCGCCTGCTGGCGGGCGAGCACCGGATCGATGCGGTAGACCATCACGATCCCAACGCTCGCGAGCACGGCCGTGAGCGGGAACAGGTAGGGGTCGGCGTTGGGCAGCGCGTAGCGGATGACCAGATGCGCTGCCAGGCAGAGCGCCAGGAAGATCGCCCCGTAGGTCAGCGACACGCTGGAGGCGTGGTTGAGCGTCAGGTTGGTGGAGGCTCCGGGCGAGTTGTTCTCGGCCTGGATGAAGATGGCGGTGAAGCCGCCGATCACCAGCAGCGCCGACGGCAGCAGGCCGAGAAGCTCTCGGTTGCGGGGGCTCAGCACGGATCGAGGGTACCCGGGAGTGCGGCGTGTGCACGCCGATGCGCCCGCTACGCTTGTCGCTGGAGCGCGTCGGCCCGTGGGCGGCGCGCGTCTGTTCGTGCCGTTATGAGACGCTTGCCGACACCCCATGGATGACCAGCGCCCGCCCTCGCTGTGGTTGGGGATGTGGAAGCGATTCCTGATCGCCGGCGTGCTGATCGTGGTGCTCAGCGGGGCCGCGACGGCGACGGTCGCGTTGAACACCGTCAGCGGTATCGCGAGCGAGGTGTTCCCGGCGTTCAACCGCGTCGACGCGCCGAAGGGCCTGGTGACGCCCGAATACAGCGGCGGCCCGCAGACGTTCCTGGTCCTCGGGACTGACCGGCGGGAAGGGTCCAAGAACGCCTACGACCGGTCCAACCCCCCGCACAGCGACACGATCCTGCTGGTGCGCTTCGACCCCGCACACGGCCAGACGTCCGTGATGTCGATCCCGCGCGACCTGATGGTCAACATCACGACTCGCAGCGGACAGGTCTATGTCAACGAAAAGATCAATGCCGCCTACACGATCGGCAGCAAGCTGGCGGGCGCGAAGGGCGGGATCGTGCTGGCGGCCGAGACGATCAAGCGCGAAGTGTTCCCGGGGCTGAAGCTGAACGGGATCATCGACGTGAACTTCAAGGGCTTCATCAAGGTCGTCGACACGCTCGGCTGCGCCTATGTCAACGTCGATCACCACTACTACAACCTGAACGTCGGCTCCGGCGAAACGAACTACACGAGCATCAACCTGCAGCCGGGCTACCAGAAGCTCTGCTACGAAGACGCGCTCGACTACGTGCGCTACCGCCACACCGACTCGGACTTCGTGCGCGTCGCGCGCCAGCAGGACTTCCTGCGCAGCCTGCGTGAGCAGATCAATCCGATCGACAAGCTCGGACAGATCGACACCGTGGCCAAAGCGGCCGGGCACGCAATCGTGCAGGCCGGCTTCAGCTCGTCGGCCGGGCAGCTGATCGAACTGACCAAGCTAATCGCCTTCTCGCAGACCAAGCCCCTGCGTCAGGTCAAGTTTCAGACCACCAACGTCGATGCGCGACTCGGCGGCGGCTCCTTCGTCACCGCGACCAAGGCGCAGGAGCAGGCGACGATCACGAGCTTCCTGCACGGTCACGAACAGCTGAACCTCCCCGCCGCCAAACCGCCCCCCGCACACGGCTCGCGCCACGGCCGGCGCTCGAGCAAGGGCGCCAGCAGCTCGCCGCGGGCGCTCGGCCTCTTTCCGACCTCGTCCGCGGGGCAGAGCGAAGCGGTGAAAGCGGCCCTGGGGGTCCCCTTCCCGGTCCTCTACCCGACGCTGCAGACGGCCCAGGGCGAACAGCAGACGGTGCGCCCCTACGCCCTGCGCGACCAGCAGGGCAATCTCCACCGCGCCTACGTCGCCGTCTGGCGCCAGAACACGATCGGCGGCTACTACGACTTCGAGGGCTCGGACTGGCTGAACCCGCCACTGTTCGCGCACGCTCGCACGCAGCTGATAGGCGGCCGCTCCTACCGCTTCGTCGACGACGGCTCGCACATCCACGTGATCGGCTGGCGCTCGGGGCGCGTGCTCTACTGGTTGACCAACACGCTGCTCGAGGAACTGTCCAACGCCCAGATGATCGCGATCGCGCGCTCGGCGCAGACGCTGCACTGACGCGCCGGCGGTCGCCGCCTAGCCCGACGCGGCCCTGGCCTGGTCCAGCGCGGCGTTGACGAGGCTGTCGGCGCGCGCGTTCTGAGCGCGCGGCACCGTGCGGATCGACCAGCGGTCGAAGGACCGCAGCGCGGCCATCGCCTCGCGGTGCAGGGGACGCATCGCCTCGTGCTTGACCTTATAGATGCCCCGCACCTGCTTTGCGATCAACTCCGAGTCGCCGACGATCTCGACTTCGGTCGCGCCGAGCTCGCGCGCGCGAGCCAGCCCGAGCAGCAGCGCGCGGTACTCGGCGACGTTGTTGGACGCCGTGCCGATCAGCTGGGCGCTCTCGTCGAGCACCTCGCCGGACGGCGTGCTGATGACGCTGGCGGCGGCCGCCGGTCCGGGGTTGCCGCGGGCGCCCCCGTCGACGTGCACGATCACCTTCATTGCCGCGAGATGGTCGGGCGGGTTCCCGGGCGAGCGAGGCCGGAGCTCAGACGACGCGCGCGAGCGGCGGTAGGTCGCCTGCGACGCGGGCCCGGCGACGGTCGCGCACGATGCGGCGCTGCTGGCCGTCCGAGCGCCCGCCGGAATGCCCGTAGCGGGCGCGCCGGTCGAACTCGCGGCGATCGATTATCACTGTGACGTTCTCCTCGTCGGCGTAGTGCTCTGAGAGCTTCGGATAGAGCTCATCGGCCAGGGGCCTCGGTACGACGCAGTAGATCATGCCCTCAATCCTACTCCCCGCGCCCCGTTTGGCAAGGGAGACGAAGGTCTAGGCGCCGGCGAGCGACAGCGAGCCGCCGTCGTCGGCCACGGCGTTGACGAGGCGGTCCTCATGCGTGAGCTCTGCGAGCTCCGTCCCCTGCGCGGCGACGCGGGCGCCGGCCTCCGGTTCGTCGAGGTCGACCTCGTATCGATACCAGCACAGCTCCCATGCGACCATGATCCTGATGACGCTGGCGGCGTGCTCGGCCGAGCGCACGTTCACCTCCGGGGCTCCGAGCGAGCGCGCGACGCCCGCGACGCGGCGGGGGTGCTCGCTGGCGTTGAAGGCCTCCAGGGCGCGATCGAGCGCAGACGGCGGCTCGCTACGCTCGAGCGACCCGTCGGGCGCCGAACCGAGCCCCTCCCCTCGTCGCCCGGCGCGCGCGGGGGCCGCGGTCGCGTCGGCGTCGGCGTCGGCGTCGAGGAAGTCGTAGGGCTCGGGCTCGGCGGCGGCCTCTGACCGGCGCTCGTAGCGAAGGCGCGAGCGTGGCTGCTCATCCGCATCGGTGCCCGCTTCGGCGGGCTGGCGGGCCCTGAACGGGACGGGCAGCCGGTCCAGCAGCGAGCGACCGCGGCGCGGTCGCAGCGGCGGCAGGCTCAGCGACTGGTCGTCGCTCTCTCGCAGCCAGCCCTCGTGCACGGCGCGCGGGGTGCAGAGCTCGCATACGACGCGCCGCCGGCCGGTGGCGAGGAAGACGTCGGCCTGCTCGCCGCGCAGCAGGCGCCGCTCGCAAACATCGCAGGCGACATCGGGCTGGGACGTGAGGATCGTGCGTGTCGTCATGCCTGACCAGGGTAGCCTGGCGCGGGCGCAGCCGCTTCGCGGTGCACTAGGCGTGCGTGGCGGCGCGCTCCTCGGTCGCCTGCTCGACGACCTTCTGGGCGAGATGCCCAGGGACCTCCTCGTAGCGCAGGAACTCGAGCGTGTAGTCGCCCTGGCCCTGCGTGATCGAGCGCAGGTCCGGCGCGTAGGTGAGCATCTCGGCCATCGGCACCTCGGCCTTGATCTCGGTCATGGCGCCGCCCGGCTCCAGGCCCGGTGGGCGTCCGCGGCGGCTGGTGAGGTCGCCGCTCACGTCGCCGACGCAGTCCTCGGGGACCGACCGCGTCACCTGCATGAGCGGCTCCCGGAGCACGGGGTCGGCCTGCTCGCGC